>NZ_JBFAIM010000098.1:0-47729 GCF_040654715.1 Nonomuraea sp. NPDC050643
CGGGCGGCGTGGCGGGCGACGTGGCGGGCGACGTGGCGGGCGACGTGGCGGGCGACGTGGCGGGCGACGTGGCGGGCGACGTGGCGGGCACGGGGAGCACGGCGAGGGGGACGTGGTGCTGGCCGGCGTGCATGTCGCGGTCGCGCAGCGATCCCTGCGTGACGGGCCGCGGGAAGGAGATCTTGACGACGTTGAGCGACGGGATCCGGAACACCTGGATCGTGCGGGCGTCGACGCGGTAGAGGCCGGCGATCACCTGCTCGTTGAGGAACGTCTCGTCCGCCACGATCCGGTAGCCGTCCGCGTCGCGCATGAACAGCTCCATCGTCACCCAGAAGGGGCCGGCGTTCTTGGACCGGACCTCGAGTGCGAGGTCACCGATGGTGGCCGGAGGCGCCATGGGGCGCGCTGGGGTGTCAGTCACGGTGCTTGTCTCCGTATTCGATGCGGAACATGCCGGTGGGCGTGATGCTGTCGACGACGTGGTTGAGCACGAATTCGTAGGCCGGGCCGCGCTCGACCTCCGCCGGCGAGGACGCGAAGGCGAGGCTGGGCAGGTAGTGCATCTCGGGCGTCGGCATGTGCAGCATCAGCGGGTTGGCGATCTTCGCCACCGCCGTGGCGGTGGCCTGGTCGGGGGCGTTGACGAGGAGCATCACGCCCACTTCGCGCGGCGGGCTGGTGTCGAACTCGAGGTCGTCCAGCACCGCGTTGTGGCCGTAGAGGCGCAGGTCGAAGGCGTACTCGTCGTCCTTGAGCCCGAGGGTCTGGCGGACCCGCCGCCGCAGGTGGGTGCGCAGGAGGCCGGCCCAGGACTCGACGTCGGCGAGGATGAGCGGATCGCGGACGGCGCTGAACGACATGGTCTCGTAGCCGGTGACCCGGGCGCCCTCCAGCTTGACGGTGTGCCGGTCGGCGACCGGGAACCGCGATCCCTCGACCCGGACCGTACGCTCGTCCACGGCCACGTACGTCGCCTCGCGCACGTCCAGGGTTCCGGCGGGCTCACGCATCTCGAACGGGTTGACCGTCTCGTACAGCATGTGGGCGGCGACCGTGTACGGCGTGCACGCGTTGCCCGGGTCGAGCGGCTCGATCGTGAACCCGCCCGCGTCGATCGTGGTGTGCACCCCGCCCGCGCGCGGATCGGTGGTGCACTGGCCGCCGCACTCGACGATCTTGGCGGCGTGCCAGCTCGGCCCGGCCGGCAGGCCCTTCATCAGCGGGTACGCCGCCGTCACCGCCGTGTCGGTCGCGCGGCCGGCGAGCACGACCTGGGCGCCCGCCTGGAGCGCCTCGACGATCGGTTCGTGGCCCATCATCCCGACGATGTGGGTGCAGCTCTCCAGCGTCTCGGCCCGGATCTCGCCCATGGGCGGCAGCGGGTGGATCCGGCCGGCGTCGAGGTGTTCCTTGAGGCCGGCCGCGTCCTGCTCGCTGTAGATCCGCGCGACCGCGAGGTCCAGGCCCTCCTCCGCCATGATCTCGGTGACCATCGCGGCCACCCAGTCGACGCCGCTGTCGGTGCCGCTGGTGCCGCAGGAGCCGATGATCAGCGGCGCGTCCGCGCGGGCCGCCGCCTTGAGCAGGCTGCGCAGGTCGCGGGCCACCGCCTGCGCGGCGGTCTTCGCCGTCGCCGACCCGAGGTAGTACGGGCCGGAGTCGGTGGAGCCGCCGTCCACGGTGATCACGTCGACGCCGAGCGACAGCCCGCGCTCTATCGTGGCCTCGTCCCATCCGGCACCGAGCATGCCGACGGGCGTCATGATCCGGACGGAGTCGACCGGTGTGTTGTCCATGCTTCGCTTCTTTCTCGGACGGAGGGGTCGGGGTCGGATCACTCGGCCTCACGGCCTCACGCCGGGGTTGCCGGCCGGCCGACGGCGCCCGGCAGGATCGCGTCGTGGCCGGAGAACGTGTCGGGCCCGTCCTGGGGCGTCATCCGGCCGGTCCTCAGGTAACGCTCGCAGGACCAGTCGAAGTGGTCGAGGCGGAAGAAGCGATCGCCCGGCGTCCCCCGCACCGCCAACGCGGCCGGGATGCCCGCGGTCCCGATCCCATCGCCCGAAACGACCGCGATCCGGTACGCCACACGCACGCCCGCACCACTCACGCCGACACCACGCACGCCCGCGCTGCTCACGCCGGCACCGCTCAAGCCCGCACGGCTCATGCCGGTACCGGCGCGGTTCGCGGGGTGGCCGGGAGGGTGATCGCGAACCGGGGAGCGCCCTTGAGTGAGGCGACCAGTTCGGCGGCGCCCGCAAGTCCCGCGGCTCGGCGGGCCTCGGCTGACTGGCCGGCCAGGTGCGAGTACACGACGATCCCGTCCACGTCCCTCAGCGGGCTGTCCGGGGGCAGCGGCTCGACGCACACCACGTCCAGCGCCGCCCCGGCGATCTCGCTGGAGCGTACGGCGTCGGCGAGCGCCCGCTCGTCCACGATCGGGCCGCGCGCGGTGTTCACGAGCACGGCACCCGGCTTCATCCGGCGGAACGCCGCTTCGCCGAGCAGGCCCCGGGTCCGTTCGGTGAGCGCCGTGTGGACCGAGACGTAGTCGGAGTCGGCCAGGAGCTCGTCCAGTTCGACGAAGCGCACGGACTCGCCGGACCGCTCGACGAGGCGCACGGACTCGCCCGACGGCTCACTGAACCGCACCGACTCGCCGGACGGCTCGACGGTGGGCGCCGGTCCGCCGGACCGATCGCTGACGCGGGCGGACTCGTCCGGACGTTCGCCGGCGGGCACGTTCGTGCTGCAGAGCACCGTCATGCCGAACGCACGCGCGAGCACGCCGGCCGTCATCGGCTCGTTCGCGATCAGCGCCGCTTCGGCTCCGCGCAGGGCCTCCGCCAGCTCCTCCGGGTCGCGCCGCCCGCGCATCGGCAGGTGCGCGGTCTCGTGTCCGGCCTGGCGCAGGTATCGATCGACCTCGTCATCCGGCCTCAGATAGTCGGTGGTGATCAGGACGCGAGACACCATGTCTCCCTCGAACGGTCGTGGGCGCTGCGACATCGCGACCGTACATTTGCTATAGCATCATCGTCAACAGTTGCCTATTTCGCTGCCATTGCGGGGAGGTAAGCTACGGCCGTGGCCACCGAATCCCTCGCAACGCTCAGCAGCGACACCCTCGCCGACCGGGCCTACCAGTCGGTCCGGGCCGCCATCGTCACGGGCGAGCTCCGGCCGGGCCAGAAGGTGACGGAGCGCGGCCTGGCCGAGCGGCTCTCCGTGAGCCCGACACCGGTGCGTGAGGCGATCAGGCGGCTGGAGCAGGACGGCCTGCTCCAGCGCACGGGTCCCCGCACGGTGAAGGTCTCGACCATCGGCGACACCGCGCTGCAGGAGCTCGCCGAGGTGGAGGTCGCGCTGCGGGGGATGGTGGCCAGGTTCGCGGCCCGCCATGTGACGTCCGAGCAGCTCGACAACCTCGACGCCATCCTCGACGAGGCCGACGACCTGCTGATCCTCATCAAGCAGCGCCATCGCGACGGCGCCCCGATGACCCGCAACGTCAACCAGCTCCTCGACACGATGCAGCGGTTCAACGACGCCGTCAGCGCCTGTGCCGACAACCCGGTCCTGGTGCGCCTGCTCGACCAGACCCGGGTGTTCTCCCGCTCCGAGAGCCGGGCCCGTCGCCTCGAACGCGTGGCCCACGACCCGAACTTCGGCCTCGACCGCTACGCCAGCCACCGTGCGCTGGTCCGCGCGCTCCGCGCGGGCGACTCAGCGGCGGCCGAGGCCATCGTGATCGAGGACGCCCGCGGCGGCCTGACCGCCCTGCTCGCCACAGACGACCGCGACGCCGAGCCGGACGCCGACCACCGCTGACGACCGCGACGCCCACCGCGATGGCGGCATCGACGGCGGCATCGGCAGGGCCGTCCCTGACCGCACGCGCGTCACGGACGGGCGGTGGCCGCGGGCGTTCCGAGGTCCAGGTGGCCGAGTTGGGTTCGGGACGTCACGCCCAGCTTCGGATAGGCCTTGTAGAGGTGCTGGGCCACCGTTTTCGGGCTGAGGAAGAGTTGCCCGGCGATGTCGCGGTTGGTGAGGCCGGCCGCCGCCAGCCGGACGACCTGGAGTTCCTGGGGGGTGAGCCGGTGCAGGCTCGCGACGTCGGTCCCGTGTCCCGGCCGGGCCTCGCCGGCGGCGTCCAGTTCGGCCCGCGCCCGGTCCGCCCAGGGCCGTGCGCCGAGGTCCTCGAAGATCCGCAGGGCGGTCCTGAGCTGGATCCCCGCCCTGGCCCGGCTGCGCCGCCTGCGCAGCCACTCGCCGTAGGCCAGGCACGTACGGGCGTGCTGGTACGGCTGCGGGTAGCGCTCGTGGACCTCGATCGCGGCCTCGTAGTACTCCCCCGCGCCACCGCCCGAGGTCGTCATGGCCCGGCAGCGGAGCGCCATGGCCGAGGTCCACGGTTGCCTGACCGACCGGGCCCACTCCATGAACGTCCGCAGTGACCGCTCGGCGAGCTCGGGCCGGTGGGCGCGTACCCCCGCCTCGATGAGGTCGGCGGCGCACCACACGGCGACGATGGGGTGCCGCACCGCCTCCAGGTGGGCGACGGCCTGCGCCGCGCGTCCCATGCCCAGCTCGAGAAGGCCGAGCGCCCACGTGCCGAGCGCTCCGGCCGTCACCACTCCGTGGTCGTTCCCGTAGCGGATGCCCGCCTCGGCCAGCATGCGGCAGCGCTCGTGGTCGCCGCCGATCGCCGCCAGCCAGGCCAGTACGCCGCCGAGATGGGCGAAGCGGTGGAGCTGGCCGATGTCGCGGCCGATGGCGTACCCCTCGGTGGCGTTGGCGAGGGCGTCCACGTGCCGTCCGCCGAGCAGTTGCGCCTCGGCGATGATCTCGAGCGCGTGCGGCAGGATCCCGATCATGCCGCGCGTCCTCGCGTGCTCGGCGACGGGCTCGGCGAGCTCGAGCGCGATCGTGTCCTGGGCCGTGATGAGGGCGAGCGACGCCGCGAGGAGACGCTCGGCGGGCCGGTGGGCCGGCAGGCGGTGCGCCGCCGCGATCAGCTCGTGGATGGGCGTTCCGACGCTGCCGCCGCCCTCCAGCAGGCCGGCCATCGCCCGCATCGCCCTGACCAGCGGCGCCAGGGCCGAGCCCGGTGGCACGTCGATGTGGCTCAGCCGCCCCGCGGCGTCGTGCGCCGGGCCGGCGTCGCCGCTGAAGGAGAAGTTGCGGATGGCGTCGGCCAGCATCAGCGCGGCGCGTTCGGGGTCGGTCCGCTCGATGGACTCGGCGCTCTTCATCAGGACTTCCCCCGCGTCCGACGGGCAGCCCTGCTCGAACTCCACCGCGGCGCGCACCCTCGCCAGACCGGCCAGCAGGGCGGGGTCGTGGGTGAGCGACTCGGCGCGGTGCGCGAGGTCACGCGCCTGCCCGAGCTGACCCGACTGGACCGCCGCCTCGGCCGCGTAGGAGAGCCGCAGACCGCGCAGGCGGCGATCGGCGGTCAGGTGGGCGGCCCGCTCGTAGGCGGCGGCCGCCGTGGCGTACCCGGCCCGGCCGCCTGCCCGGTCGGCCACCCCTTCGAGGGCGGCCCCGATGGCGTCATCGGATCGGGTGGCGGCCAGGGCCAGGTGCCAGACCCTGCGATCGGCGGCGTCGCCGTAGGTGAGCAGGACGTCGGCCAGCGCGCGGTGGGCCGCGCAGCGGCGGGTGAAGGGCGCGCCCTGGTAGACGGCCGACCTGACCAGCGGGTGCCGGAACGCCAGCACACCGTCGTCGATCCGCACCAGGCCCGCGGTCTCGGCCGCCTCCAGGGCTCGCTCGGCTTCGGCCGGCCCGTCGAGCAGGTCCGCGGCTCGCAGGACCAGTTCCAGGTCGCCCGTGTCGTCGGCGGCCGCGAGGAGCAGCAGGCGCCGCACCGCGTCCGGCAGCGCGTCGACCTGGCGGTGAAACGTCTCGTGCAACTTCCGGGTGATCGGCAGAGCGGCCCGCGGGCCGCCGAAGCCCTGCGGCTCGGCGGCCTCGGCCGTCGCCGCGAACTCGATCAGCGCGAGCGGGTTGCCGAGCGCCTCGTTCATGATCCGTTCGCGCATGCGCGGGGTGAGCCCGGGCGCCCGCTCGCGCAGCAGCGTTTCGGCGGCGGCCGGGTCCAGCCCCGTCAGGTGGAGTTCGCCGAGCCCGGCGGGCGCGGGCCAGTCGTCCCTGGCGGCGAACAGCAGCACCACGGCCTCGACGTTCAGCCTGCGGGAGGCGAAGATCAGCGTGTCGGCCGAGGGCTTGTCGAGCCATTGCGCGTCGTCGATCAGGCAGAGCACGGGACCGCACTCGGCCAGCAGCGTCAGGACGGCCAAGCCGACCAGGAACCGGTCCCCGGCGGCGGGGCCGAGCCCCATCGCGCCGCGCAGGGCGGCCGCCTGGGTGCGCGGCAGCGCCTTCAGCCTGTGCATGACGGGCTGAAGGAGCTGGTGCAGCCCGGCGAAAGGGAGCTCGGTCTCGGCCTCCACGCCGTTGGCGCGCAGCAGGAGGAACCCTTCAGCGGCGCCCGCGTGCTCGAGCAGCGCGGTCTTGCCGATGCCCGGCTCGCCTGTGATGATCAGCGCGCCGCTCCCGCCGTCCGCCATGCCGGCCAGCAGCCCGTCCACGACCTGCCGTTCCCGCACCCTCGCCGTCAAGATCGACTCGCGCACAGTGGATCATTGTGCCCCTTCCTCCGTGCGCTGACCAGAGTCAGGGCAGCACGCGGGGGAAGATGCCGGGGAAGGCGTCGAGGGCGTCCCACACGTCGGTGAAGTACTCCCTGCAGTCGCCCGAGCCGTCGAGGTTGCTGCCGCCCGAGTGGATGCCCTTCACCTGGACCCGGCCGTTCGACATGACGAAGTACGTCGGGCCTCCCGAGTCACCGTGGCCGGTGCAGGTGCCGCTCTTGTAGCCGGACACGACGTTGCGTACGATCTCGCCGCCGCTGTAGCTGATGTTGACCCCGTAGTTCGAGACCTTCCACCCGCAGAGCTCGCCGGTCTTGTAGCCGCTGCTGCAGTACTGGTCGCCCAGGCCCGTGCGCCGGGGCGCGAGCTGGCCGATGATCGAGGTGTAGGCGTTGCTGACGGATCCGCGATAGATGTAGTAGCCGCTGGTCCCGTTGGGGATCTCGATCAGCGCGAGGTCGCCCCTGAAGACGCTCTGGCCGGGGATCAGCGTGCTCCCCCGGCCGTCATACCAGTTCTCCCTGTCGTTCTCGCTGACCCAGCCCATGTAGTTGGTGTCGTTGCCGTTGAAGACGAAACCGCCCTTGGGGATGCAGTGGCCCGCGGTCAGCATCCCCGACTTGTCACCCGGCATCCAGACGGGAATGCCGGACGAGCATCCGGCCACGCTCCCGTCGGGTGCCCGGCGGATCGTCATCTCCGCGGCGCCTCCCCAGTTGTGGGGTCCTTCGTCGGAGCGGCTGGACTTGGAGGGGTTGAAGGCGGGGTCGACCTCGACGGCGAAGGCGTCGGCTCCGTACCTGGCCGTCAGCGCCCGGAGCAGCGCGTCGGTGGTCCTGTTCACCGTGACGATCACCCGGTTGTGCTCGGCGTCGATGCGGGTCATCCGGACGGCGGCCCCGTCCGGGATGTCCGGCTGCCCGATCGCGCCGTCCTTGATCCTCTCCAGTACGGCCCTGCTCCGGGCGACCTGCCGCTGGACGACGTCCTTCCCCTGAGCGGCGGCCAGGCGGCCGGCGGTTCCCGTCACCGTCGCGAGGACCACCTGGCCCGTCTCCGGATCCACCCACGGCTCGCCGAAGTCGTCGGGGTGCTGCTCGGCCAGCTTCCGCGCCTCGTCCAGAGCCTGCGCCACGGGCTCGGGCAGCGTCTTGACATCGGGCGGCCGCGGCGACAGCAGCTCGGGCCCGCGCGGGGCCCCTGCCGAGGCGAGCGCCGCCGCGGGCATGGTGCTCACCATGGTGAGGGCCAGGGCCGTCGCCAGACCGATGGTTCTTCTGCGCACGCGTTTCCTCCACGTCCCAGAGAGTCCGAATCGCGACAAATCTAGGGATGTGGGAGAGAAATCGAATCCGGAGCGTGGCCTCAAAAACCGTGCGCGCGGGCTCGCTGGAATAGGTAACGCGGCTCAGCCAAGGGTGGCCACGAACCTCCCCAGCCGGGCGATCCCCTCGCGGAGGTCGTCCGCCGACGCCGCGTACGAGAGCCGGACGTGCGTGCCGGCGGTGTGGAGGCCGAAGTCCTTGCCCGGGGTGAGGGCGACGTGGGCCTCCCGCAGCGCCCGCTCGCAGAACCCCCAGGAGGTGAGCCCGGTGTGGCTGACGTCGAAGTAGGCGTAGAACGCGCCGTCGGGCGGAACGGGGACCGGCAGCCCGATCCGGGCCAGGCCCTCCAGGACGAGCGCGCGCCGCTCGGCCAGTTCGACGCGGCGGGCCTCGCAGACCGCGAGGGACTCGGCGGAGAAGCAGGCCAGCGCGGCGTGCTGGGCGGGGGCGGACGCGCAGAGGAAGTAGTTCTGGGCCAGGCGCTCCATCGCCGGGACGAGGGGCTCCGGCACGACGCACCACCCGAGTCTCCAGCCGGTCATGCCGAAGTACTTGGAGAAGCTGTTGATGACGATGGCGTCGGGATCGGACGACAGCACGCTCCGTGGCGGGCGGCCCTGGTCGTCGTGGTCGCTCAGGTTGAGGTAGATCTCATCGACCAGGCGCCACGCGTCGCGCTCGCGGGCGAGCTCGCAGATCGCCGCCAGTTCGCCGGCCGGGATCGAGGTGCCCGTCGGGTTCGACGGAGTGGCGATCATGACCCCGCGCGTGCCGTCCGTCCAGTGCGACCGCACCGATGCCGCGTCCGGTTGGAAGCGGGTCTCGGCGGTGGCGGGGACGAGCGTGACGTGGGCGCCGAAGCTTTCGACGATCTGCCGGTTGCAGGGGTACGACGGATCGCCGATGATCACCTCGTCGCCCGCGTCCACGAGTGCGGCGGTGGCCAGCACCAGGGCGGCCGAGGCCCCCGCGGTCACGACGACCCGGGCGGGGTCGACCTCGACGCCGTGCTCGTCCCGGTAGAACCGCGCGATCGCCTGCCGCAGCTCGGGCTGCCCGAGCGCCGCCGTGTACGGCATCGGCCGCCCGTCCATGACCGCACGCATCGCGTCCCGGACGGCCGGGGGCGCGCCGAAGTCCGGTTCACCGATGCTGAGCTTGATGACGTGGTGCCCTTGGGACTCCAGCGTCGCGGCGTGCTTGCCGAACTCCATCGCGTAGAACGGGGCGACGGCCTGCGCGCGTCGCGAAATCCTCACGCCACGACCTCCGGCCCGATCACCGGCACCGGCGATCGTCGCGGGTGGTTCATGTCGTCTTCCATGGCTCTCCTCGGGGGGACGTTCTCCGGGCGCGCGGCGTGTCAGGAAGTGCTCCCGGCCTTCCTCCGTTCACCGTGACGAAAGGGAAGTTTAGGCGCAAAAGTGATCCAGGCCGGAGTTCCAGGGCGCGGTCACACCCACGAGCGCATCACCATCCGAGCCCACCACTCGGCGTACGTGATCGTCTCGCCGGACAGGACCGGATGGAGCCACCAGAAGTCGAGCAGGACGAGGAGCGCGCCCGCTCCGACGACGGCCGCCCCCGTGGCCCTCCTGAACGACGCCGTTCCGCCAGTCCCGAACGGCCACGTACCGGGCGACGAGCACGAGGAGGGCGAGCAGCGCGAGATACCACAGCGCCGGCGTGCCGACCCCGAGCACCGCCTGCGAGCAGTCCTTGGCCGCGCAGGCGTCCGGCGGGCTCTGGTAGTGGAAGGCGACCGGACGTTGCAGCAGCGGCCACTGCCACGGTTCCGACATGTACGCGTGCGGTGTCTCCAGACCGGTGTGAAAGCCGAGCACCTGGACCTGGTAGCCGAGCCACGACCGCAGCGAGTCGAGGACGAAGAACCCCGGCCCCGCCTGGGTGGCCTGCTCCCAGCCGCGTCCCCAGCCCTCCGCCCGCAGGAACCAGCCGCTCCAGCTCAGCACGTAGATCGCCCCGGGGACCAGGGTGAACGCGCCCGCAAAACCCTGCAGGGCCGCCGCCGGCCGCGGCCGCCGTCCCAGCGCCCGCCACGCGCCCGCGTCCCACAGCAGCGAGAGCAGGGCGAAGGCGAGCAGGAAGAAGACACCCGACCATTTGACGGCGCACGCGGCCCCCAGGCAGATCCCCGCGGCCGCCCGCCAGGGCCGGACGCCGGGCCGGAGCCAGGCCGGCGCCGGTGGCGACGCCTCGGTCCACCGCTGCCTGACCCAGTCCCTGTCGGCCACGACGCAGGCGAAGGCGGCCAGCACCCAGAACATCAGGAACACGTCGAGCAGCGCCGTCCGCGAGAGCACGAAGTGCAGGCCGTCGAGGGCGAGCAGCAGCCCGGCCAGGCAGCCCAGCACCGTGGACCGGGTCATCCGCCGCGCCACCCTCGCCATGACCAGGATCGACAACGTGCCCGCCACCAGGTCGTCGGCGCGGTGCCAGTCCTGGCACAGCGAGTAGGCGATCCGGCGTAACCAGAGCAGACGGCTGCGGACGTACGCGGTGTACTCCTCGTCCGCACTCAAGAGATCCACAACCTCCCAGATACCGCCGCTCACCGGAAGGGTTGCATCATGTGTGGCGAATTCTTCCCGAAGCCCTAGAAGCGCGCTTGGTGGCCTTCACACAGGAGGGCCAGGCGGCGGCCGGGCCGGTGGCGGCGTGCGCGGCCACCGGGGCGGCGAGGAGGAGAGCGGTGCCCACGGCCAGGACGGGGCGTGTCGAAGGTTGGGGCGGGCCGGAATGCCCGTCACGCCGGCGCGGTCGCGGCCCGCATGGTCTCGAAGTTGGCGACGTACTGGCGGAAGAGGTCCCGGTCGTCGAGACGCAGCAGGGTCTCGTCGTTGCGGCGCAGGGAGGTCTCGTTGTAGTTGTGGCTGCCGGTGTAGACCCGGCGGCCGTCGTGCCGGCCCTCGATCAGCAGGTATTTGGAGTGGACGCGGCCGGGCAGGGCGCTGCCGGAGCCGAGGACGCGCAGGTCGATGCCGGGGCTCCGCAGCACCTGGGCGACCTCGTCGTCCATGATCCCGGCCACGACCTGGACGGTGCAGCCCCGGGCGGCCAGGGCGCGCAGCCGTTCGGGGATGGCGATGCGGTAGGTGTCCCATTCGGACATGCCGACACGGATGGTGGTGCCGCCCCTGCAGGAGATCCCGGCCAGGCTCTCCACGACGGGGTCGGGGCCGGTGGTGGGGAGGAAGTGCGCGCGTACCGAGCCGCCGGGGCCGCCGGTCTGGACGACACGGTCGTAGTCGAGGTTCTTGCGTTCGGCGGCCAGGTCGGCGAAGTAGCTCGCGTAGGCGGCGTGCAGGCGGCGGTTGCCGGTGAGCACGACGGCGTTGTTCCAGTAGGTGGTGGAGTTGAGGTCGGTCAGGTTGGCCGACGACTGCACCACCACGTCGGTGGCCCGGCCGGTGCGGGTGAACAGGTAGAACTTGTTGTGCTGGCCCTTGTCGCCGATGCAGGCGGCGGTCCCGCCGGACATCGGGCCGGTGCAGACGTGCAGCCAGGAGCCGTCCGTGCGGTCGGTGCCGAGCGCGGCGGCCAGTCGGCCGGCGACGGTGGCGCCGCGGGTGTCGCCGTCCAGGATGATCTGGACGTCCACGCCGCGCCGGTGGGCGCCGACGAGCTCGTCCGCGAACTGGGCGCCGACGGTGCCGGACATGACGAAGTGCGCGATCTGGATGCGCGCCCCGGCGGGGGTCTGGTGGACGAGGTCGCATAACCGGCGCACGATGGCCTCGGCGTCGCCGCCCACCGGCTCGCTGAACACCGCCCCGGTGACCACAGGGGCCCGCGGCGCGTCCGCGCAGGTGGAACCGGCCGCGGCCGGCCCGGCGATCAGCGTCGTGGACAGGACGGCGCCCGCCGCCAGCGCGGAGAACAACGTGCCTCGCATGGATTCACTCCTTCACCAGGCGGCCGGTGCCGGCCGCCGTCGGGATGGGCTCGGGGAAGTGGCAGGCGACGGGGTGACCGGTGTCCCGGTCGACCAGGGCGGGCTCCTCGTCCCGGCATCGCTCCTGCGCCCGCCAGCAGCGGGTGCGGAACCGGCAGCCGGACGGAGGGTCCAGCGGTGAGGGGACGTCGCCGGTGAGGACGATCTCGCCGCGCTCACCGCCGCGCCAGTCGTCCAGGCTCGGCGCGGCCGACAGCAGCGCCTGCGTGTACGGGTGCGACGGATCGCGGTAGACGCTCTCCTTGGAGCCGATCTCGACGATCTTGCCCAGGTACATCACCGCGACCTGGTCGCAGAGGTGGCGGACCACGCCCAGGTCGTGCGAGATGAACAGGTACGCCACGCCCAGGTCGCGCTGCAGGTCCTGCAGCAGGTTGAGGATCTGCGCCCGGACCGAGACGTCCAGTGCGGACACCGCCTCGTCGCAGACGATCAGCCGGGGCCGGACCGCGAGGGCGCGGGCGATGCTGATGCGCTGCCGCTGACCGCCGGAGAACTGGTGCGGGTAGCGGCCGGCGTGCTCGGGCCGCAGGCCGACGCGGTCCAGCAGGGCGCGCACCTCGTCGTCCCACCGCTCGCGCGGCACCAGCCCCGGATGGATCCGCCAGGCCTCCTTGATCAGCGCGGCGACGGTCATGCGCGGGTTCAGGGAGGCGTACGGGTCCTGGAAGACGAGCTGGATCTCCTGGCGGAGCCTGCGCATCTCCTTGCCGGACAGCGCCGCCAGGTCGCGGCCCTCGAACCGGACCGTGCCGCTGGAGGGGCGGACGAGGCCGACGATGGTCCGCGCGATCGTGGACTTGCCGCAGCCCGACTCGCCGACCAGCCCCACGGTCTCGCCCGCGCGCACGGTCAGGCTCACCCCGGCCACGGCGCGCACCTCCCCGCCACGGCGGCCGATGCCGCTGCGCAGGCGGTAGCCGGTGACCAGATCGGTCAGCTCCAGCAGGGGCTCAGCGCTCGCGGGCATTCGCGATCACCTCCTCGGTGAAGTGGCAGGCGCTCGCCCGGCGTGGGCCGAGCACGCGCGGCTCGGGGTCGCTCTCCCGGCAGACGTCCCTGGCGAACGGGCAGCGCGGGTGGAAGGAGCACCCCGTGGGCGGATCGGTGAGGGAGGGCGGCTGCCCCTCGATCGCCTCCAGCGGCGCGCCGCCGTCGCGCGAGGTCGGCACCGCCCGCATCAGGCCCAGCGTGTACGGATGCGCCGGGCGTTCGTAGACCTCGGCGACGGTGCCGGTCTCGACGATGCGGCCCGCGTACATGACCGCCACCCGGTCGGCGGCGCGGGCGACCACGCCGAGGTCGTGGCTGATGAGGATCATGCCGAGCCGGTCGGTCCGCTGGCGCTCGCGCAGCAGCCGCAGGATCTGAGCCTGCACGGTGACGTCCAGGGCGGTGGTGGGCTCGTCGGCGATGAGCAGCAGCGGGTCCAGTGCCAGCGCCATGGCGATCATGACGCGCTGCCGCATGCCGCCGGAGAAGCGGTGCGGGTGGTCGTCCAGGCGCCGCGCGGCGTCCGGGATGCCCACCTGGTCCATCAGCTCCGCCGCCCGGCGGCGGGCGTCCTTGCGGCCCATGCCCCGGTGCCTGCGGAACATCTCGGCGATCTGATAGCCGACGGTCAGCGACGGGTTCAGCGCGCTCAGCGGGTCCTGGAAGATCATCGCGATGCGCTCGCCGCGCAGCTTCCGCCACTCGCGGTCGGACAGGCCGACGACGTCGCGGCCCTCCAGCACGACGCGCCCGCCGGCCACCCGGGCCCGCAGCGGGATCAGGCCCATCACCGTCTGCGCGGTCACGCTCTTGCCGCTGCCGGACTCGCCGACGATCGCCAGCGTCTCGCACTCGCCGACCTCGAACGACACCCCCCGTACGGCCCGCTGCGGGCCCTGGGGTGTGTCGAACTCCACGGCCAGGTCCTCGACCGCCAGCAGGTGGGGCGCTGCCTGGTTCGTCATCGTCACAGCTCCGTCATCGGGTCGGAGGCGTCGCGCAGCAGGTCGCCGAGGATCCCGATGCTCACCACCACCAGTGCCAGGGCGGCGCCCGGCGCGGCGGCGATCCACCAGGCCGAGGCCAGATAGTCGCGGCCCTCGGCGATCGTCGAGCCCCAGGACGCCTGGGAGGCCGGCGCCCCGAGACCGAGGAAGCTCAGCGACGCCTCGGCGACCATGGTCAGGCCGACCTGCACGGTCGCGGCCACGAGCAGGGGCGGCAGGCACGACGGCAGGATGTAGTGCAGCAGGACGCGCCCGTGGGAGGCGCCCATCACCCGGGCCGAGTCCACGAACTCCCGATCGCGGACGGCGACCGCCGAGCCGCGCACCACCCTGGCGAAGATCACCCATCGGGTCACGGCCAGCGCGATGATCACGTTGACCATGCTCGGGCCCAGGACCCCGGCGAGCAGGATGGCCAGCAGCAGGCTGGGGAAGGCGAGCTGGATGTCGCCGAGCCGGGAGATGATCCCGTCGGCCCAGCCGCCGAAGTAGCCCGCCACCAGGCCGAGCAGCAGCCCGGCCGTGCCGCCGACGAGCACGGTCACCAGCGCCACGGTCAGCGAGGTGCGCATCCCGGCCAGCACCTCCGACAGCAGGTCCTGGCCCACCTGGTCGGTGCCGAGCAGGGCCACCGTGCCGTCGGACAGCACGCTGCCGGGCGGCAGCAGCCGGTCGATCGGGCTGGTACGGGCGGCGTCGAAGGGCAGCAGCAGCGGCCCGAGCAGCCCGGCCACCAGGAACAGCAGCATCACCCCCAGCGCGAGGTAGGCCCGCGGCGGAAGTCCGGCCAGCCGCCGCAGGACCGTTCCGGCGGGCCGTCCGCCGGCGGTCGGAGGGGATTCGGGGGCTTGGAGCTGCGTCATGCGTTCTCCAACTGGATCCTGGGGTCGAGATAGGTGTAGAGCACGTCGACCAGCAGGTTGAGCGTGATGTAGCAGACCGTGACCACGGTGAGGACGGCCTCGACCACGGCGTAGTCGCGGAAGGTGATGGAGTCCACCAGCAGCGAGCCGATCCCGGGCCAGGCGAAGATCACCTCGACGATGACGCCGTTGGCGATGAAGTTGCCCATGAGCAGGCCCAGCATGGTGACGACCGGGACCATGGTGTTGCGCAGGACGTGGATGTAGAAGACCACCCGCCGGCTCAGGCCCTTGGCCCGCGCCGTGCGGACGTAGTCCTGGTTCATCTCCTCCAGGATCCCGGTCCGTACGAGCCGGCCCAGCCAGCCCACGAACGGCAGGGCCAGCGTGAAGGCGGGCAGCAGCAGGCTGGCCATCGTCCCGTCGGCCGTGCTGGGCAGGATCTGCAGCACCCGCGCGAAGATCAGCGACAGCATGATGCCGATCCAGAACGGCGGCAGCGCCTGGCCGACCAGCGACGACACCGAGATCAGGTGGTCGGTGAGGGAGTTGGCGCGCCGGGCCGCGGCGGAGCCGGCCAGGAAGCCGAGCACCACCGTGATCACGAGCGCCCAGGCCGACAGGGTCAGCGTCGGCCCGAACCGCTCAAGGGCGGCCTGGAAGGCGCCGACGCCCTGCCGCCAGGAGTCGCCGAAGTCCAGGCGCAGCAGGTCTCCCAGGTGGCTCAGATACTGCACCATCAGCGGATCGTCCAGGCCCATCTCCGCGCGGAGCGCCTGGAGCTGGGCGGGGGTCGCCTGACTGCCGAGGATCAGCTCGGCGGGGTCGCCGGGCAGCACGCGCAGGGCGATGAAGACGATCGTGATCGCGCCCCAGATCTGCAGCAGCGCCTGGGCCAGCCGGCGGCCGAGGAAGGCGGTCATGTGCCGCCCCCTCCGCTGGAGGCCCGCGCCACGAGCCGGGGCGGGAACAGGATCTGCTCCGGCGAGCCCTCGGACACGGGGTCCTTCAGGCGGCGCAGCATGTGGTCCACGGCGGACCTGGCGATCGCCGACGCCGGCAGCTCCACGGTGGTCAGCGAGGGGATGACGTAGGGGGCGAACGGATGCCCGCCGTAGCCGACCACCAGCACGTCCTCCGGGATGCGCAGCCCCGCCTCGTCGGCCACCCGATAGACGCCGAGGGCGAAGTAGTCGTTGCCGGCCACGATGGCCACCGGCCGCTGCGCCTTGCGCACGACCTCCCTGGCCAGGCGGTAGGCCTCGCTCGGGTCCCACGGCATGGCGCTCTGCTCCAGCCGCCGGGTCGGCACCTTGATCATGGTGTCCGGCTCCACGGGCAGCCCGCTGTCGGCCATGGCCCGCCGGTAGCCCTCCACCCGGTCGGTGACCGACGAGACGGCCAGGTCCTCCTCCAGGAAGTAGATCTTCCTGGCGCCCTGGGCGACGACGTGCCGGACGGCCTCGTAGCCGCCCTTGACGTGGTCGACGCCGACGAGGTCGGTGTTGAGCTCGGGGACGTCACGGTTGATCAGGACGAGGGGCACCCCGGCGGACCGGAAGCGCCGCCAGTGGTCGGCCCCCTCCTGCACCGTCACCACGAGGACCCCGTCCACGCCCCGGCGCAGCAGCTCCTCGGCCGCGCGCCGCTCGTTGGCCAGGCTCTCCTCCGTCGCCATCAGCAGTAAGGAGTAGCCGTGCCGGCGGCAGTGCTGCTCCATCCCGCTGATGAGCTGGGCGTAGAACGGGTTGGACGGATTGGTGATCACCATGCCCAGCGTGCTCGCGGAGCCCAGGACCAGGTTGCGCGCCATGACGTTCGGCACATAGCCGAGGCGTTCGGCCTCGGCCTTGACCCGGTTCCTGGTCTCCACGCCCACGCTGTCCTTGTCGGCGAGGGCGCGGGAGACGGTGTTCACCGACACGCCGAGGCTCTCGGCGATGTCCTTCAGGGTCGTGCGGCGTGCCTCACGCATGGCATCCCCAAACTCGGTCGCGGTCCACGTGGATCACCCCGCGGCCGACACCGTGCGGAACTCGGGCTGGCTGTTGGCCACCGGGACGAATCCCGTCACCGAGGAGCGCAGCCCGTACGTGGCCGACAGCGCCGCGGGGAAGACGCCGACCGCGTCACGCCAGATGATCTCGCACGCCCGCGCGTACAGCGACTTGCGCTCCTCCTGATCGGGCGTCGACTTGGCCTTGGCGAGGATGCCGTCGAGCTCCTTGTTCTTGTAGCCCATCCGGTTGGCCTCGCTGGTGTAGAGCCGGCCCAGCGTGTAGTCGGCGTCGCCGGTGGTCACGGTGTTGACCTGGAGCTCGATGTCCCAGTCGAGCGCCGTCAGCCGCTTGATCCAGGCGGCCTTCTCGATCTGCTGCGGCTCCACCACGACGCCGACCTTGGCCCAGGCCGAGATGATCGACTGCGCCAGCTCGGTGGCCAGCGGGCCGGTGTCCTTGAACCACATCATCGAGGTGCGGATGCCCGAACCGTGGCCGGCCTCGGCCAGCTCGCGCTTGGCCAGCTCCGGGTCGTAGTCGTACGGCTGCTGCGGCGCGTGGCCGAAGACCGCGGGCGGGATGGGCGCGTCCATGACCGTGGCGGCGTCGCCGTACAGGCTGGACACGATGGTCTTGACGTCGAGCGCGCGATACAGCGCGCGGCGCACGCGCGGGTCGGAGAACGGCTCGCGGCCGCAGTTGAACCAGGCGAGGAAGTAGTTCAGGCCCGGCTCGCTCTCGATCTTCACGCCCTCGACGCCGCCCAGCCGCTTGAGCTCGTCCGGCGGGATGATCCAGGTGACGTCGACCTCGCCGTTCTGCAGCGACGTCATGCGCGTGGACGCCTCCGGAATGTACGGCATGCGCAGGCCGGACACCTTGGCCTTGCCGCCCCAGTGGTTCGCGGTGGCCTTGAGCATGAGCTGGGAGGACGGGGTGAACGACTCGACGGCGAAGGGGCCGCTGCCGATGGGCTTGCGGGAGAGGTCCGCCTTGCCGATCTGGGCGGCGGGCACGATGAAGGCGAGGGTCAGGTTCACCAGCAGGGTGCCGAGGGGATCCGTGGTGGTGATCTTGATGGTGCTTCCGTCGGGGGCCTCGACGGCGTCCAGCGCGCTCCACAGGGGCTTCTGGGGTCCGTCGGAGCTCATCAGCCGCTCCAGCGACGCCTTCACGTCGGCCGAGGTCAGCTTGCTGCCGTCGTGGAAGACGACGTCGTCGCGAAGGGTGAACTCCCACGTCGTGTCGTCGGGCTGACGCCAGTTCGTGGCCAGGCTCGGCGCGAGCCCGGTGCCCTTCCTGGCCACGAGGGTGTCGTAGATCTGGCGGTTGGCCAGCAGCGACGCCTCGTCGACCGCGCTCGCGCCGTGCGGATCCAGGTCGTTGATCGCCTGGTAGAAGGCCGCGCTGAACGGCCGGCTCCGCCCGGACGCGGGCGCCGTCCCCGGGCCGCCAGGGGCGCACCCGGTGGCGAACGCGGGGAGGGAGGCGCCGGCGACCCCGGCTCCCAGGAGGGCCAGGAACCGTCGCCTGCCCACTCCCTCCGTTGCAGTCATGTCTGTTCCTCTCAGCTCTTGAGCGCCAGGTAGATCAGGACTTTCGCCTTCGGGTCGCCGCCGCGCAGGGTGGCGCGCAGCCGCAGCCAGTGACCGAACTCGCGCACCCGCAGGGACACCAGTCCCGGCTCCGTGGTGATCCGCGCGGTGCTCTCGTCGTCGTCGCACCAGTGCAGGCCGTCGGGGGAGATCTGGGCGGTGAGCTCCAGCGCGGGCTCCTCGCCCTCCAGCGCCAGGGTCTTCACGAACCAGCGCGCCTCCGCCGCCCACCCGGCCTCGTACGGCTCGGTGGCGAAGTCGGCGGTGAAAGTGGAATTACGCTCCAGAACGGCGGTAAGAGCATGCCTCATGCCGGTGCTCACCAATCCACGGAAATCAGTGCGGAATCAAGGAAGAGGAAGTTGCGCACCGGAGAATGGGTGCGCACACTCACATAGAAATTGAGCAGGTTCTCCAGGCCGTCATATTTGTCGGCGTACTGCGGCACCGGGACCTGGCGCATGTCCATCACCCGGTCATTGACCTGGAGTTCGATATTCGTGCGCGTCCTGGTGTCGAACTGCCAGCGCAGGTAATGCCAATTGACCTTGGTCGGGACCTCGTTGTAGCAGAGGAACTGCGGCTCCTCGTCCAGCGCGCGCCAGTCCGCCGGGTCCGGCGCGGTGAAGTCCTCGACCGGCGACAGGTTCTCCTGGTTGTGCAGGTTCTCCTTGGGCGTGGGCTCGGGCACGACCGGGTAGATCCAGCGCCTGGTGAACCGGTTGTCCAGGTCGGTGTTCTGGTAGCGGGCGACGCAGTGATAGCGGATGCCCTCGCCGTCGCACAGGTCCGTGGCCACGGTGAACGCGCCGAACTGGGCCTCCGACGGGTGCAGGTTGCCGTCCCACTCGATGTCGCCGAAGCTGTTGCCGAGCGACGACTCGGCGGTGGCCGCCTCGCTCTTGTAGGTGAAGTACGTCTCGAACTGCACCACGCCGCGCTGGGCCATGGTCAGGCGGCGGATGGCGACCGCGGTGTGCCCGGTGACCGGGCGGGTGGCGACCTTGAGCGCGTAATTCCCGCTCATGGCGGCGTGCGTGCCGATGTCGAAGAAATCGCACGAGCTGAGCTGCGGCGGCCGGAAGTCGCGCATGTGGACGTCGACCGTGTCGAGATCTCCGTGGCCGTCGTGATTTCCGATGAGTTCGCACCAGCCGTGCGTTCCGGTGTTGAACTCGTCGAAAGCGAGAATGCGGGGCAGGGGGTTGAACTTGGAAAGCCTCGGATCCGCCGCGATCAGTGCGCGGCGGAGATCGTCGGCCGGGACATGGGTGGTCTCCACGCTCAAGGCGTCCTTCCCATCGAAAGTCCCTGGGCTTGATGAACGTTCACGTGAACGTTAATTCCAGGTTTCGAGGACGCTAACTTGTCGGATCTGCGGATGTCAAGCATCTATCGGACAAACAGGACGATGGGCCGGTCGGCGTGGCACGTGAGATGCCACGCCGGCCGGCCCCGCGCGTGCCGCCCTCGGTTACGCGGGATCCCCCTCGAAGCCGAGGTACGGCTCGAGCCCGGGGAAGTCGCGGGTGGCCGTGCCGAAGTCCTGGAAGATCGTCCACTCGCTGCCGCCCGACGCGATGGTGCCCGTGTGCGAGCCCACCGCCCGCACCATGGTGAAGTCGCCGGTCAGGTCGAACACCGGCCCGCCGCTGTCACCGCCGCTCGTGCTGCCGTTCGGCCGCTTGGCGGAGATCAGGTCGTCGTAGCACTCGCGGGCCCCGTAGATGTCCTCGCCGCAGATCTTGCTGTACTTGCCGTCCACCACGTGCCCGCACGTGGCCCCGCTCGTCGCGCCGGAGACGCACAGCGACTGTCCCTTGTGGGGCCAGACCCAGCCGGCCACCGGCTTGACGAAGTCGCTCACCCCGGGTGCGCCGTCCCAGATCCAGCCCGTGGCATCGCCCACCGAGACGACGCCGGTGACCCTGATGAGCAGCAGGTCGTGCCGGACGTGCTCGGCCTCGGCGATGCCGATGCTCTGGCCCGCGGCGTCCGTGAACTCGTCGCCGGGCGCGCCGCAGTGGCCCGCGGTCAGCAGGTGACGGACCAGGTTGAGGCGTACGGCGAAGGCGGCGGTGCAGTGCTTGCGCAGGTTGCCGTCGCCGCCGCAGGAGCCGCCGCCGTCGAAGCCGCTGTTGCGGATCGCCACTCCCCCGTACCAGGGGGCGTCGTCGTCGCATCGGGAGGTCGTGAGCCTCATCGGCTCCTGCGCGGTCACCTTGATCGGCACGCCCACCTCCGGCAGCGCGCGCCGGGCGACGGCGGCGTCCCGCTCCTTGACGGACGCGGTGAGCCCGCTCCCGTCGAGGGACAGCTTCACGGCGTGCACCCGGCCGCCGTTGCCGGCGCCCGAGGCGGCCCAGAGCCGGTCCGCGGCCCGCGACAGCTCGCGCTGCGAGTACGCGGCGGGCCGCACCTCCACCGTGACGCCCTGCCGCGCCCGGCGGATCGCGGCCTGGACGGGGCCGGGAACCTCGTCCTTCCACCACACGACCACCCGGTCGCCGGTCAGCTCGATGCCCGCGTACCCGGCGGGCGGGCCGCCGCCGTCCTCCACCGCCGTCCTGATCCCGTCGGCGGCCGCGACCAGCGGCGCCTGCCGTCGCACGACCTCCCGCAGGTCCGGCGTCAGGTACGGCGCCGGGCCGGACCGAGCGGCCGGCGTCCCCTTGACCGGCCCCGGGCTCTGCGCCCCGACGGCCGGAGCGGCGACGACGGTGACCGTCACCGCCGCCACGATGATGCTCGCGATCTTCGTTCGTAACGACACGTTGTTCGTCCCCCTTGAATGCTGGAGTCGCGGGCCCCAGCGGAGAAACGTAGACAGCCGGTCTTGTCATCGGCTTGGCTCGGCCTTGAGGGTGACTGGGACCGGGGCCGTCCTGGGATCCGCCGCCCTAGGAACCGCACGGCGACTCCGGTGACGTGGTGGGCGTGGCCTGTATCCGGGAAATCGCGCCCTTCACCCGTATTCCGCGCGACATGTGAGGACGGGCGGATGCGCTACGAATACCCTGTGACGCCACGGCCGGCGGCTCGCGCGGGTGCGGCTCCCTGGGGCGCGTGCCGGCGATGCCGGGCCCGCTTCTAAGATCCAAGGTGTGGCCAAGTATTTCGATGTGCATCCGGACAACCCCCAGCCTCGCCTGATCAGCCAGGTCGTCGGGCTTCTGCACGGGGACGGGCTGATCGCGTACCCGACGGACTCGTGCTACGCCCTGGGGTGCCGGTTGGGCAACAAGGAGGGCATCGACCGGATCAGGGAGATCCGCAGTCTGGGCAGCGACCATCACTTCACCCTGGTCTGCAGGGACTTCGCCCAGTTCGGCCAATTCGTTCATGTGAGCAATGCGCTGTTCCGCCTGGTCAAGGCGGCGACTCCGGGCGGTTACACGTTCATCCTGCCCGCGACCAAGGAGGTGCCCCGGCGGTTGCTGCACCCCCGGAAGAAGACGGTCGGCGTCCGGATCCCCGATCACGTCGTCACCCAGGCGCTGCTGGTCGAGCTGGGCGAGCCGCTGCTGTCGAGCACGCTGCTGCTGCCCGACGAGACCGAACCCATGACGCAGGGCTGGGAGATCAAGGAGCGGCTCGACCACGTGGTGGACGCCGTCATCGACTCCGGCGAGTGCGGCGCCACGTCGACGACCGTCGTCGACCTCTCACAGGGTGAGCCCGAGATTCTCCGCCGAGGCACGGGAGACCCGTCCCTCTTCGAGTAGCCCGGCCCCGCGCCGCCACCCTGCACCGCCCGCGCCGCTCTGCGCCACCCTGCACCGCCCGCGCCGCTCTGCGCCACCCTGCGCCACCCTGCGCCACCCTGCACCGCCCGCGCCGCTCTGCGCCACCCTGCACCGCCCGCGCCGCCATCCTGTGCGCCCACCTTGTGCCGCCGCCCCGCACCACCGCCTGAAAGCATCCTGGCCCCTCGGTCATCGTGCCTGGGCGGCGGTGGGGTGTTCGCCTGCCGGGGAAAACGGGGTGATTTTTCGTGTCACTTCCCGGAATGTTGTGGGCGGGCGATGAGTTTTGTCGGTGGCGCCGGTCAGTCTGTGCATGACCACAACTTCGTGTGAGACCGAAGACCGGGACGCCGGCCTTGTCCGTGTTTCGTCCGACAACCCCGATCGAGGTACCGTGACCAGCCCCCAGCTCGACTCACCCGCCAAGCCGGCGGCCACCGCTTCAGGCCGCACACCGGCCGTGATCCGACTGCTGGTGCTCGCCACGTTCGTGGTCATCCTCAACGAGACGATCATGATCAACGCCATCCCGCGGTTGATGAGCGCGTTGAGCATCAGTGAGCAGACCGCGCAGTGGCTCTCGACCGCGTTCATGCTGACCATGGCCGCGGTCATCCCGATCACGGGGTGGTTCCTGCAGCGGGTGTCCACCCGCGGCGCCTACACCACCGCGATGGGCCTGTTCCTGCTCGGCACGGCGCTGGCCATCGTCGCGCCGACGTTCGAGGTGCTGCTGGGCGCCCGCATCATCCAGGCGTCCGGCACGGCCGTCATGATGCCGCTGCTGATGACCACGCTGATGCAGGTCGTGCCCGAGGAGGACCGGGGCCGGGTGATGGGCAACGTCACCCTGGCCATCTCGGTCGCGCCCGCGATGGGCCCGGCGGTCTCGGGAGTGATCCTCCAGTTCGGGTCCTGGCGCCTGCTGTTCGCCGTGGTGCTTCCCATCGCCGCCGTGATCACGTGGAGCGGCCTGAAGCGGCTCGAGAACATCGGCACGCCCCAGATCAGCAGCATCGACTGGTTCAGCGTGGCGGCCGCCGCGGCCGGCTTCGGCGGTCTGGTCTACGGGCTCAGCCGGTTCGAGGGCGGCGACGTCCGCGTGGCCGCCGCGATCGTGGCGGCCGGGCTGGTCGCCATCGTCGTCTTCGTGCTCCGCCAGCTCTCGTTGCAGAGGCGCGGCGTGCCGCTGCTCGACCTGCGCACCCTGCGCCACCGCACCTACACGGTCGCGCTGATCCTGATGTCGGTCTCCTTCATGGCGATGCTCGGCTCGATGATCCTGCTGCCGCTCTACCTGCAGAGCGTCCGCGGGCTCAACGCCCTGGAGACCGGGCTCCTCGTGATGCCGGGCGGGCTCGCGATGGGCCTGCTGGGTCCGACGGTCGGCCGCCTGTTCGACAGGTTCGGCGGCCGGGTGCTGGTCATCCCGGGCGCGATCGGGATCATGCTCGCGCTCGCCGGCTTCACCCAGGTCTCGATGACCATGCCCTACTGGCAGATCCTCGCTCTGCACGCGCTGCTGATGGTGAGCCTGGCCGCGACCTTCACCCCGGTGTTCACCCTCGGGCTCGGGGCGGTCCCACCGCGGCTCTACTCCCACGGCAGCTCGATCCTGAGCACGCTGCAGCAGGTCGCCGCGGCCTTCGGCACCGCGCTCGTGATCACCGTGATGAGCGCGCGCGCCGACGCCCTGGAGTCCGCGGGTGTCGCCGAGACGGTCGCCGCCCTCGACGGCATGCGGCTGGCCTTCATCATCGGCGCGGTGCTGTCCGTGGCCGTGGTCGTCACCGCCCTGCTCCTCCCGGCGCGGGCCGACAACGCCGGCACGCACGCCTGACGCCGGCGGCGTGCGCGACGCCGCCATGCACGCCGCCATGCACGCCACCATGCACGCCACGGCGCACGCCGTGGCGCGCCGGTCACAGAGAGGTCAGCGCCGCCGAGAACGCCTCGACGGTGGCGGTGACGTCCGCCTCGGTGTGCGCGGTCGACAGGAACCACAGGCCGCGCGGCACCATGTTGACCCCCTGGTCGAGCAGCGCGGCGTGCAGGCGGCCCATCATGGCCCGGTCCGTCGCCGCGAAGTCACGGTAGTTGCGCACGGTGGACGCCTCGGTGAAGTAGATCTGGAAGACCGGCCCCGGCCCGTCGACCAGCAGCGGCACCCCCGCCTTGGCCGCCGCCTCCGCCAGGCCGCGCATCAGTTGCCGGCCCCGGGCGTACAGGGTGCCGTACACCTCGTCCCGCTGCTCGTCGAGGATGCGCAGGGTGGCCTCGGCGGCGGCGATGCCGATGGGCTGGGAGTTGAACGTGCCGGCGTGCGCGACCTTGCCGGAGGAGATGGCGTCCATCACGAAGGCGCGGCCGGCGAGCGCCGACACCTGCATCCCGCCCGCCATCGCCTTGCCGAACACCGAGAGGTCCGGGGAGACGCCGAGGTACTCCTGGGCGCCACCGGGGGCGAGCCGGAAACCGGTGATGATCTCGTCGAAGATGAGCAGGCTGCCGTGGTTGTCGCAGAGCTCGCGCACGCCCTGGAGGTAGCCGGGGTCGGGCTCGATGGCGCCGGTGTTGCAGAGCACCGGCTCGGTGACCACGGCGGCGATCTGCCCCGCGTGCTCGTCCATCAGCCGGGACAGGGCGCCGAGGTCGTTCCACGGGCAGACCACCAGGTCGGCGGCCTCCGGCTGGCCGGCCGTGCCGGGTACGGCAGCGGGACGGTCGGCGGGCCCGGCGGCCTCCAGGGGCGGGTGCACGCTGTAGAGGACGGGGTCCAGCCATCCGTGGTAGTGCCCCTCGAACTTGAGGATCTTGGGCCGTCCGGTGAAGCCGCGGGCCAGCCGCCAGGCGGCGTGCACCGCCTCCGAGCCCACCGTGTTGAACCGGACGCGCTCGGCCGAGGGCACCATGGCGCAGAGCCGTTCGGCCACGCGGGCCTCCGCCGCGTGCTGCGCGGAGTAGACGATGCCGCGGGCCACCTGAGCGGTGACCGCCTCGACCACCGCGGGCGGGCAGTGGCCGAGCAGCGCCGGCCCCTGGCCGAGCACGTAGTCGAGGTAGGTGTTGCCGTCGGCGTCCCAGAGCCGCGCGCCCGCCGCCCGGTCCACGTAGAGCGGGACGCCCGCCATGCGGCGGGCGTCGCTGGAGACGCCGCCAGCGATGTAACGCTGGGCGGTGGTGAACAGGTCGCGGCTGACGTCCAGAGTCCGGGTCATGCCGACCATCAAACGGTCAGACCTCGCCTGGCCACAAGAAAGAGGACAAGAAGCGGGTTGTCAGCGCAAATTTCGGTGCTTGTGGTGGTCGCGGGCCCTTGATGGGGTTACGGCCATGTTCCTTGGACGTATTCGGCGAGACCCCTCCGCCCCCGTCGAGCTGGTGGCCCTGCACGCGGACGGTGGCCTGCTGAGCCTGGCCGACCTCGGCGACGACCCGGTGGCCGCCCTGCACACCTACGGGCTCGACCGGCTCACCGAACTGGTGGCCGCGCGGTCGGCGGGGCCCGTGCTGGACCAGAGCGCGGTGCTCTTCGAGCCGCCGGTGGCCACCTGTACGAAGATCTGCTGTCTGGCCCTCAACTACCGGGCGCACGCGGAGGAGAGCGGCATGGAGGTGCCGCCCGAGCCGGTGCTGTTCTTCAAGCCGCCGTCCGCGCTCACCGGCCACAACCGCCCGGTGGTGGCGCCGGCCCGCACCCGGCACCTGGAGCACGAGGTGGAGCTGGCGGTCGTCATCGGCAAGGTCACCAGGGACCTGCCCGCCGAACGCTGGCGCGAGGCCGTGGCCGGCTACACCGTGATCAACGACATGACGGCCCGGGACCTGCAGCTCGTCAACATCGGCAGGAACGTCCCGTGGGACCAGTCGAAGGGGTTCGACACCTTCGCCCCGGCCGGTCCGTTCCTCGCCACGGTGGACGAGGTGCCGGATCCGCAGTCGCTCGACCTGGTCCTGGAGGTCGACGGCGAGGTCAGGCAGCAGGCGAACACCAAGCAGATGGTCTTCGGCCTCCCCCGGCTGATCGAGGACCTCTCCGACGGGATGACGCTCATGCCCGGAGACCTGATCGCGACCGGAACCGTGGCCGGCATCGCCCCGCTCAAGGACGGCGACACCATGAGGGCGACGGTGGCGGGAGTCGGCACGCTGGTAAATACGGTCAAATTTCGGCCGGCCTAAAGTAGAGGCATGGACTACGCTGTGGCTGCCCTGGTGGACATCGACGACTACTTGGCGTCCGAGCAGGCTCGGGGAAGGTCATGGGCGCGCCGCCAACTCCAGCACGCCGACCAGGTGGTACGGGCGGCCACCCGCGGCCTCCCCGGGGCCACCTGCCGCCCGCGTCCGCCGGAGGAGTGGCTCGTGCTGATGACCGGAGCCGACCCCGACGCCCTGATGAGCGACGCCGCCACGCTGGCGGAGGAGGTACGCGCGCACATGGTGCGCGAGACGGCCTGGACCGCCACCGTCAGCCTCGGCTCACCGAGCCTGGGCGGCCCCGGGGCGGCCGAGCGGGACGCCACAATGGCCAACGACTACAAGCTCGTGCTCGGCGGCGACCGGGTGATCGCCCCGCCGCCGCCCGCGCGGGTGGCGCTCGCGCCTCCCGTCCGCATCGAGCAGGAGCTCTCCAGGCGGGTACGAGCCGGCGACCGCAACGGCGCGGCCGGGCTCCTGGCGGGGTGGGTGGACCGGTGCGCCCGCGAGCCGGACGTGGACCCGCGGACGCTGCGCAACTGGCTCATCGGGCAGTTGCTGTTCGTGGTGGACGTGGCCAACCGGTCCAGGCTGACCGACGGCTCGACCGACTGGGTGGAGGCGTGCGCCCGGCTGCCGATCGAGGACATCGTCTCGGTCGGCGACATCCACGAGCGCTCCTACCTGCACATCTGGCTGCGCGGGACGCTCGGCCGGCTGATGCCGCCGCCTCCGCGCCGTGACGTGCTCACGCTGGCCGAGAAGTACCTGGCCGAGCACTACACCGATCCGGGGCTGCGCCTGGCTACCGTGGCGGAGGCGGTGAGCGCGAGCCCGTTCTACATCTCACACCTGTTCGCCGAGGAGCGCCGCACCACGTTCCTGCGCCACCTCACCGGCCTGCGGCTGCAGCACGCGCGCCGGCTGCTGGCCACCTCGCCGCTGCCCGTCGAGGTGATCGCCGCCCGCACCGGCTACCTGAGCGCGAAGGCCCTGCGCGGCGCGTTCAGACGGCACGTCGGCTGCTCCCCGACCGAATACCGCCGAGCCGGACTCCGCTCCGGCTCCTGAAGGAGCACCACAAGAACCCGGCGACCACCACCCTCGACGACCCAGAAGAGCCGGCCACCCGGCCGCCCGGAACGGCCCTGCGGGTGCTGAACACCACGGACATGGCCACATCGCACGCGGACCCGTCCACGAGCGAGCCGAGCGCAGTCCAGGGGGCGGGCACGGCGGCTGACACGAGGGCGGACACGAGGAGCGGGCACGGGGGCGGGCACTAGGAGCGGGCACGGGGGCGATCGCCCTGGGCATGAACGTCGATGACGGCTGACGGCCGCCCGGGGATCCGACCGTCGCGCCCGCAGCGGCCCGCTCACCCGGCGGACCCGCGCCATCCTCGGCCCGAGGATCGAGCGGGAACCCGGGCCGGCCGAGCGCATCCGGAAACTGGCCCGCAGCCGGTCCGCCGACGTGTTCGTGATCGTCCCGAACTCGGCGGCGACGCGGCGATCGTCGAAAAGGCCCGCCAGGCGAGCGCGGGCACCCGACGACCGCGGGTATCCGGTGATCGCGATCACCTCGTCGGCCCGCACCGCCCAAGCCGCCAGGCGCGGGTGCCGAGGGAGCGGCCCACGCCCCGGGCGGCGACGCGCAACGACGCCCTGGTGGCCGCGTGCGGCGGCCGGGGGCGCCCAGGAAGTGCCTGTGGGAGTGCCTGGGGGTCCTGGGAGTGGCTGGGGGGAGGGATCGGTCAGGCCCGGACGAGCCGGTACGGCTGGCGCGGTCGGCCCGCCTGGGCGCCCTTGACGGGAGGGATGGGCCAGGCCAGCCCCTCCTCCACCAGGCTCTGCAGCACCCGGCGGGCGCTGCGCGGCGCGATGGCCAGCACGTCGGCGACGATCTCGGCGTCCACCACCATCGCGTCCGGCCCGTCGTCGAGCTTCTCGATGAGCTGCTCCAGCAGCTTGGCGGCCTTGGTGGCGACGGCGGGCTCGGCCTCGGCGCGCCTGCGCCGGCGGACCGGCAGTGACAGCACGGCGCCGTCGACGCCCACCAGGAAGGCCGCCGCCGCGCCCGCGTTGCGCGCCTTGTCCACCGCGACCTGGGCGTTGGCGTCGGCGTCCCGGGCGGTGCCGCCGAGGCCGATGCCGACCTCGACCTCGACGCCGATGTCGGAGCGGATCCGGTCCATGAACGGCGCCGCCCGCAGCCCGTCGGTGGCCTGGCCGAGCGCGCCGAGGGTGGCGGTGACGACGTAGCTGTTCTCGTCGCGGGGGGCCACGGTCGCCCCCATGAGCCGGGCGTCGGCCAGCAGCGCCTGGTGGAGCTTGAGCTTGAGTTCCTGCTGCCAGTAGTTGCCGGGCCCCGAGTAGCCGGGCCGCGCGGAGGCGGCGAGTTTGACCACGACGATGGCGATCTGCGCCTCCTCGAGCCTGCTGCCGGTGCCGAGCAGGGCGGCGGTGTTGAGGGCCAGGCGCAGTGTGTGGGAGGTGGGCATCATCCGCAGGGCGGGCACCCCGGCGGCGGCCAGCGCCTTGGCGACGCTCCTTATCGTGGTCAGCGCCGCGGTGGTGGCGCCCTGCCGGTAGAGCTGCTCGTGGAAGCCGATGAAGCCGCGGACCGACTCGGGCCTGTCGTACTCCGACAGGTGGACGCCCTCGGTGCTCACCCCGATCTCGCCGTAGGCCTCGTCGACGTCGGCGGCGGGCAGCGAGTCGATGCTCACCCTGGCCGGGTCGACGCCCTGGGTGAGCACGCCGCGCAGGAGGCTGGCGTAGAGGCCGGCCCCGCTCATCGGGACGTGCGTGGCGGGGACGGGCAGCTCGCCCGCCTGCCGGGCGAGGTCGTGCTGGAGCGGGCCGGTGAACAGGACGACGTCGATGCTGTCGGCGATGCGCGCGAACTTCTCGTACGTCTCGTGTTCCCCGGCGTGCGGGGCGCCCACGAGCCGCCAGTCGGCGGCGGCGGGCAGGTCGGCGCCGACCATCACGATCTGCTCGACGAGGTCGTGCGGGCCGACCACCCCGATCCCGACCCTGGACCGTGTCTCGGGACGCAACCGATCCATGTTCTTGATCACCCCAGTCCCGAACGCCATCGAAGCAGGCGGGTCATCGTTCCCCCGAGCACCGCCGCCCGGTCCTCCTCGGCCAGATCACTGAAGATTACCCGGCCGAGCGACATCCGAAGATCGATGAACGGGAAGTCGGACCCGTAGACCACCCGGTCCGGGCCCACCTCCCGCACCATTCTGGAGATGTCGGCGCCGGTGTTGAACGACCCGCAGACCTCCAGTATCACCCCGGGCCGCCGCAGCGCGACCTCGATCGCGGCCTCGAAGCCGAGCGGCGTGGCGCCCGCGTGTCCCGCGAGGATCACCACGTCCGGGTGGTCCGCCGCCACGTGGTCCACCATGGGCAGGTCGTTGTACGGCGAGCCGTCGTAGGTGTGGGTGAGCACGGGGCAGCCGGTGCGCTGGGCGAAGTCCCACACCGGGGCGTAGCGCGGGCCGGTGAGCGGGTAGTCGTGCAGGTCGGGGTGGAGCTTGATGCCGCCGAAGCGCTCGTCGTCGCCCCACCTGTCCAGCTCCCCCACCGGATCCTGCCAGGGGTTGACGGTCAGGTAGCCGGTGAAGCGGCCGGGCGCGAGGTCGACCGCCGCGGCGGTGGCGGCGTTGCCGGCGGCGGCGTCGAGCTGGATCGCCAGGTGGCTGGAGATGACGGCGTGCGACACGCCGCACCGGTCCATGACCCTGACCATCGCCTCCGGTCCCGCGTCGGGGATGAAGAACAGGCTGTACGGGCCGGCGTGCGCGTGCGCGTCGACGATCCGGACGCCGGTCTGGGGGCGCCGCTCCCGCAGCGCGGACACGAGCGGGTTCACGCGGCCTCCGCCTTGAGCAGGCCCAGCAGGGTGCCGGAGCCGATGGCGGCCACGGCGTCGTCGTCCAGCTCGGCCCAGAGCAGCCGGGTGACGGCCTCGGCCGGGTCGCGCAGCGGGGCTCCGGTGCCGAAGACGAGGCGGTGGGCGCCGTACCGCTCGGCGAGCCATTCGAGCCCCCGGTGCGAGGACAGGTTGGCCAGCCCGAGGTGCACGTTGCCGGTGCGCGACAGTACGCCGGCGGCCTGCCTGAGCAGGCGGTAGCCGAGCGAGCCGACGACGATCGGCAGGCCCGGGTGCGCGTCGGCGACCGCCTCCACGGCGGGCCAGGCGATCTGCGGCGCGTCCACGAGCAGCGGCAGCCCGGCCTCGGCGATCGCGGCGAGCATCGGCGCCGCGTCCCTGCCCGCCAGGTCGTAGCCGTGGTCGGCGGGGTAGGCGCGGACGGCCCGGACGCCCCCGTCGAGGGCGGCGGCCACGAACCGGGCGGGGCCGCCCATCTCCCCGCAGGTGTCGGGGAGCAGCACCCAGCAGGGGTGCAGCCTGGGCTCCGCCGCGACCAGGCCGAGCAGTTCCCTGTTGCCCGTCGCGGGGTCGTGCAGCCAGGACAGGGTGTGACCGACCACGGCCTCGGCGATGCCGAAGCGGTCCATGTCGGCCAGGGCCCGCGCGACCGTGCCCGGCCCGGCGTCCCTGCGGGGGTGGCGGCCGAGCATGGCGTCAGCGTCGATGAGCATGGACCGTCCATCCGTCGGGGACCGAGGGCGGCTCGTCGCGGTAGGGGAAGACCCCCACGGTGAAACGGCCGTCGCGGCGGCGCAGGCCCAGCGAGTGGATCTCGCCGTACTCGGCGGTGCGCGTCAGCGGGTCGGGGATCCTGGCGGGGCCGCTCCCGTACAGGACCTCGTCGGGTGGGTCGAGGGGGACGACGAGGAGGCCCGGGCCGCGGCTGCCCGCGTATCCCCCGTCCCGCTCGGTCCACGGCGAGAGGCCGTGGATCTGCCAGATCGCCTCCGCGTCGATCCGGTCGGTGATCACCCAGTACGGCGACGGCCCCTTGACGAACCGGATCTCGCGGTCGTGGCGGGCGCCGTAGCCGTGGTGGTGCCCGGCGAAGACGTCGGCCTCCGGCGAGACCGAGAACAGGTCGCAGGCCGCGCGGCGGTCCTCGGTGTACTCCTCGCCGGGCACCAGCAAGGTGTTGTGCGCCCTGGTCGCCTGGTACCAGTCGTAGTAGCCGGGGTCGTCGTAGGACGGCGGGCCGCCCCCCTCCCAGGCCAGCGGCACGCCCCAGCCGGACAGCACGAAGTCGAGCGCGGCGTGGTGGCTGTGCGGCTCCAGTTCGTGGCCGACGTAGGGGCCGTAGTTGACCACCGTGTGGAAGTGGTCGTGCCGGAAGGTCGCGTAGCCGCTGGCGGCCAGGTTGTGCGAGCCGTCGGCGGGCAGGTCGCCGTCGAGCCAGACGACACCGCTGTCCTGGAGGTGCGGCACCCAGCCCGCGGGGGTCGCGAGGACCGCCAGCCAGCGGCGCATGGCCTGGTAGCGCGGGTGCGCGTCGAGGCCGGGTTCGACGGCCGCGGCCCGGCCGAGACCTTCGAGGCACATGCCGTGGTAGCCGGGCGAGCGTTCGTGGTGTCCGCCGTCGGCCCGTACGTCGTGCTCCAGGTGTTCCAGGACGCGGGCCGTCGCGACGGCGGCCCATCCGGCCGACTCGGGCAGGTCGGCGAAGATCCGGGCGGTGTGCAGCAGTTCGCAGGCGGTGGCGAACTGCCAGTTGCCGTACCTGAACGCGTCGTGCTCCTCGGCCGCCCACCGGGCGCCGCCGAGGACGGTCTTCATCATCCGCAGCCAGCACCCGTCGCTCAGCGCGGGCTCGTCGCCGAAAACGGCCAGGGCCTCGGTGACGTACATGGCGCGGGCCCGCACACCGAGGGAGTACCAGACCACGTCGAGGCCCGGCCAGTCGCCCCGGACCTGGTCGCGGCCGTCGTACCACTGGCGGAACAGGCGGTCCCACTCGGCGGCGTAGCGCGGGTCGCCGGTCTCGGCGTAGGCCGTGACCAGCGGGCTCATCCAGCGCAGGTAGTGGAAGCCGTACAGGCGGGAGCGGCCGTGGCCCTTGTCGAGGAAGTCGACCTCGGCGCCGAGCAGCTCGTCCGCCCCGGCGGCGGGGAGCGCGGCGGGCACCGGCCGGGGCCGCCGCCGGCGCCTGGCCTCGGCCACGTCCGGCGCGCCCAGCGCGCCCAGCAGCGCCTCGTCGCTGATGTGCCGCATCCGGTCGCGGTCGACGTGCGGCGGCTTCTCGACGTACGTGATGTCGTCGCTCATGCGGGCTTCACCGGCAGCCCCGTGCGGGCGGACTCGTGCGCGGCGGCGAGCACGGCGGTGACGTGCCGCGAGCTCTCCACGCTGACGAGAGGCTCCGCACCGGTACGGACGCAGTCGACGAAATGGTGGATGGCGTCGCGGTAGGCGCCCGCGGGCACCCCGTGGACCACCCGCTGGAGCATGTTCCTGGGGTAGGAGTAGGCCTGCTCGGTGGCGAGCTGGATGTTCTCCTTCTGCCGGTCGAGCTGGATGACCCCGGACTCCCCGGCCACGGTGACGTAGCTGTCCACCATGGTCGGGAAGGTGCTGGGGTAGATCCAGGCCGACTCGAACGTGGCCACCGCGCCCCGGGAGAACCTGGCCTGGATCTGCATGGCGTCGGGGGTGTCGATGCCGAGGCCGCGCAGTTTGCCGTGGCGGGCGGTGGCGAAGACCTCCACCACGTGGTCGTCGTACAGCCAGGTGACGAGGTCGATGTCGTGGCTGGACAGGAACCACGCGCAGGTGGTGCGGTCGGCCCAGCCGATCATCTCGGTGGGCACGTGGATGGTGTCGTCCTTGCGGGCGTAGCCGACGACGGGCTCGCCGATGAGCGGCATCTGCTCCTTGGCCTGCGCGTACGCGGGCACCCAGCGGTGGTTGAACAGGCACATCGCGCTCACGCCCGCCTGCCGGATCGCGGCGACGGAGCGGTCGGCGTCCTCGACCGTCGTGGTGAACGGCTTCTCGACCAGGATGTGCACGCCGGCCTCGGCGGCGGCCACCATCACGTCGGCGTGCAGGTGGTCGGGCGTGGTGATCGACACGGCGTCCACCGTGCCGGAGGCGAGCAGTTCCCGGTAGCCGGGGTGGACGACCGCCTCCGGGGCGTGTTCCAGGGGCCGGCGGGCGACCGCGGTGATCTCGGCGTGCGGGTGGGCGGCCAGGACCTCGGCGTGGCCGCGACCCATGATCCCGGCCCCGATGATCCCGATTCTGAGCTTAGGCAAGTGCGTCATTCCATTGCTTCTCGGCGGCTTGGAGTGCTTCTTCGGCGGACTTGGAGCCCTGGAGGAAGGCCCTCAGCTCCTCGGCCAGGGACTCCGACAGCTCCATGTCCTTCTGGGTGCCGAGCGGGGTGTACTCCAGTTTCGGCAGCCCCTGGACGATGACGCGGCGGGCCACGTCCATCGGGTCGTCGCCGCCGGTGCCGGCGAAGAAGGGGTCCTTGGTCGAGGAGATCGTCGAGGGGTAGATGGGCACCAGCTTGCAGAAGGCGAGCTGGTTGGCGCCGTTGGCGAAGAACTTGACGAACTCGGCCGCGGCCCGCTGGTGCTGCGAGGACTTGGGGATGGCGAAGGTCTGCTGGGCGAGCAGCAGGTAGCCACCGGTCTCGGTCCGCACCGGCTCGGTGACGACGAGGTCGTCGTAGATCTCGGGCGCGTTCTTCTGGATGTTGAGCAGCGTGGCGGCGAAGGTGCTCGCGGACAGGGCGAGCTGGCCGTTGTCCAGGCTCTGCGGGAAGTTGCGCACGTCCTTGGAGACCGCGCCGGGCGCGATGGCGTGCTCGTCGTAGCTCTTCTTGAAGCGGCCGAGCAGCTCGGCCGTCTCCGGGGTGTTGAACGCGGCCTTCTTCTTGTCCGCCGACAGCAGGTCGATGCCGTAGTAGCGCAGGACGGAGGCGGCGTTGATGCCGGGGATGTCGTTGGTGCCGTAGACCTTGGTCTTCTCGTAGACCTTGCCGGCCAGGGCCAGCGCCTCGTCGAACGTCTTCGGCGGGGCCTTCTCGTCGAAGCCGGCCTTGGTGACGACGGACCTGCGGTAGATGCCCACCGGGGTGCCGCCGTTGTACCAGGGGATGGCGTAGAGCTTGCCGTCCACGCGCAGCGGCTCGACCAGGTTGGGCTGGAAGTCGGCCAGGTCGGCGGGTTTGATCAGGGTGTCGAGCGGGGCCAGCGAGGGGACGAACCTGCCCAGGTCGCTGGAGGCCAGGTTGACCGCGTCGGGCACGTCGCCGCCGGCCACCGCGGCGAGCAGCTTGGTGGCCATGTCCTGGCCGGGCACGTCCACCCACTTCACGGTGACCTTGGGGTGGTCCTTCTGGTACTGGGCGATCAGGCCGTCGATGTAGGCGCCGTAGTTCTTCTTCAGGTTGATCGTCCAGAACTCGACCTCGCCTTCGAACGGCTGGTCGTCGGCCGTTCCCGCGGTGCCGCCCGACGTGCCGGCGACACAGCCGGACGTCAGGAGCGCCAGGGCTAGCGCTCCTGACCTTAAGGCGCCTCTTCTCATCACCGCAGACCTCCAGGCTCTTATGGCCGTCCTTAATGCCTCTTTCGGCACCTTGGCAGTCCGCCGCGTCTACCGTCAAGTCTCTGGTGACGTGGACCTTGACGACTTTCGTACGCCGTTTATAGGCTCCGTCCACATTCTGGCCAGTTTTTATAGGAACTTCGGCCAGCACAATTAGGTTCTGAGGGATGTGATGCCGATGGCCATCAGTCGGATCCCGGGACAGCGCTGGTACACGCCGTACCTCTTTCCGATCCCGGCCCTCGTGCTGTTCGGCGTCTTCTTCGCCTGGCCGGCGATCACCGCGCTCCAGCTCTCCTTCACCGACTACGACGGCGTGAGCCCGCCCGTCTTCGCCGGCCTGGACAACTTCGCCAGGATCCTCGACGACGCCCGGTTCTGGACGGCGCTGCGCAACTCGCTGCTGTTCCTGCTCGGACTGTTCCCGCTGCTGGTCGTGCTGCCGCTGCCGCTGGCCGCGCTGGTCAACCAGAAACTGCCGGGGATCAGGACGTTCCGGATGCTCTACTACCTGCCCGTCGTGACCTCGATGGTCGCGGTGGCGGTGGCCTGGAACTACGTCTTCCACCAGCAGGGCGTCCTCAACTGGCTGCTCACCGGCTTCGGCCTGCTCGACGAGCCCGTCCAGTATCTCCTCGACCCCGGCTGGGCCCTGCCCGCGCTGATCCTCGTGGAGGGCTGGAAGAGCATGGGCGTCTACATGATGATCTACCTCGCCGGCCTCCAGACGATCCCCGCCAACCTGTACGAGGCCGCGCGCGTCGACGGGGCCGGCGCCTGGCGGCGGATGTGGAGCATCACAGTGCCGCTGATGACGCCCTACATCGCGGTCGCGATCACGATGGCCATGCTCGACGCCATGCAGGCGTTCACCACGGTGTTCGTCATGACCAAGGGCGGCCCGCAGGACGCCACGCTCATGCTCGGCTACTACATCTGGTCCGAGGCGTTCGAGAAGTACGACATGGGCTACGCCAGCGCCGTCGGCCTCGTCCTGTGGGTGCTGCTCATCGTCATGGCCCTGCTCAACTATCGGCTCACCGGCGGAAAGCAGGCGGAGCGTTGACCCACAGGCTCGGCTTCTACGCGCGGCGCGCGGGCATGTACGTGCTGCTCGTCGCGATCGCCCTGATGTTCGTCGGCCCCTTCCTGATCCTGCTGTCGGCCGCGCTCAAACCGGCCGGCCAGGCCGTCTTCTCCTTCCCGCCCGACATCATCCCCCGGCCGCCGGTGCTCACCTGGGCCGAGGAGGCGTGGACGGCGATCCCGTTCCTGCGCTACCTGCTCAACTCGGTGCTCCTGGTGGGCGTGACGGTGCCGCTGTACATCCTGGTCTCGGCGCTGTGCGCCTACCCCCTCGCCCAGATGCGCTTCCGGGGCCGGAGCCTGATCTTCTTCGCGATCCTCGCCACGATGTTCATGCCCGGCGAGGTCATGCTGCTGCCCAGGTTCCTGGTGGTCTCCCAGATCGGGATGGCCGACAGCTATCTGGGCCTGATCCTGCCCGGCGTGCTCTCGGCGTTCGGGATCTTCCTGCTCCGCCAGACCTTCGCCGGGGTGCCGCGCGAGGTGGTCGACGCCGCCAGGACGGACGGCTGCCACGAGCTGCGCATCTTCTGGCACATCATGCTGCCCGCCGCCCGGCCCACCCTGGCCGTCCTCGGCGTCTTCGGCTTCATCTCGGTCTGGAACAGCTTCATCTGGCCGATGGTCGTGCTCAAGGACTCCTCGCTCTACCCCATCGCGCTGGGCATCGCCTACCTGGCGGGCATCACCGGCACCGACGTCCGCAGCCTGGCCGCCGGCACGGTGATCTCGATCCTGCCGGTCATCGTCTTCTTCATGCTCATGCAACGCCATGTCCTGGAAGGCATGCGCGGTGCGGTCAAAGGCTGACACCGCGTTCCACCCCCCTCTCGGAAGGTTCGTTCCATGCATCTGTCCCGCAGGCAGTTCACCACCGGCGCCCTGGCCATGGGCCTCCTGGCGCCCCTCACCGGCACCGCCCGCGCCACGGCCGGCCTCGACTACACCGCACGCGAGACGTTCGACCTGTTCGACCGGACGTTCCACGCGAGCGGCGGCGCCGGGCAGCCGGGCGACACCAACGAGGCCGGCGGGCTGGCCTGGGGGCAGTCGTACGTCCTGGCCGGCTTCATCCGCATGTACGAGGCCTACCGGGACACCCACTACCTGGACCGGCTGATCACCAACATCGACCTGGTGCTGGCCGGCCGCGACTCGGTGCGCGGGGTGCGCGACTACCGTGGCCGCTCGCTGCCGGCCTGGCGGGCGATGGCGCCGTACACCGTCGGGACCGTCACGCTGAAGGACGCGAGCGGGACGCCGCTGCTGGAGGTGCGCAGCTCGCTCACCTACGCCAACGACGCGGTCGCCACCGTCACGGCGGGCGGCTCGGCGGACCGCTTCACCCTGGAGGTCAGGAACAACCGGACCAACCTGGTCGCCACGTTCCCCGACCTGTCGCTGGACCCGTCGGCGGCCGACTACGCGGTGCGCCGGATCCTCGACGCCTTCCCGACGCCGACGCGGGTGACGGCCAAGGACCTGCGGCCGTCGCCGTCCGGCAACGCGGTGCCCGTCCTGGGAGCGACCCCGTTCGTCTCGCAGCCGGTCGTCTTCACCGTGCACACCGGGATGATCACCTACCCGATGGCGACGTTCGCCAAGATCGTGCTGCGTGACCCCCGGCTGCTGGCCGTGGCGAAATACCGGCGCAAGGCGGTCGAGTACCTGAAGGCGGCGCGGGACGCGGCGGCCGCGCACGACGACGAGTGGCGCCAGACCGACGACGGGTACGGATACTTCGTCTGGAACAAGGGCACCCCGCTCGGCTACGACGGCACCGAGCAGCCCACCAACCAGAGCCTGGCGCTCGGCCAGACCTACGCCGAGCTGGCGGCGGCCACGGGCGACCCGTTCTACCGCGACCGGACCCGGCGGATGGCCCGCATGTTCGCCCGCGAGCTCACGGTGGACGCCGACGACGCCTACGTGTGGTCGTACTGGCCCGCGTTCGGCAGGACGTACGCCGGCTTCGCCAAGGCCGACGGCGTCTCGGAGTACACCCCGTCCAGCAACCCGGTCCGCACCGTCGAGGATCTCAGCCACGGCGCGATCGACGCCGAGTTCGCCGCCGCCGCCTTCCGCGCCAAGCTGGCCTTCACCGGCCGGGACATGGCCAGGTTCGCGCGCACGTACAGCAGGAACCTGATCGCCCCGACCGGCGCCGACGGCCACCCGACCGCCTACCTGCGCGTCGACGGCACGGGCAGCACCACCACCCCCGGGCAGTACCTCCAGGCCCCCCGCTGGATGGCGGTCGCGCAGTGGGACGACGCGGTGTTCACCCACTCACGCTCGATCTACGACGCCCGTGCCGTCGAGCCGCAGTACGGCTCCTACCTGAGCTCCGTCGCCTACCTCAACTGGCACGCCCGCCGCCGGTAAGCGGCACGATCACAGGTCGTCGGCGAAGAAGGAGAACGCGGGTGACGGTTCGTTCTCGTCACCGGTCAGAGGCTGCTCGGCCCAGATGACCTTGCCGCGGCGCGTGTAGCGAGTGCCCCAGCGCTCGGCGAGCTGCGCGACCAGGAACAACCCGCGTCCTCCTTCATCGGTATCGCAAGCCCGACGCGGGCGTGGGGAGGTCTCGCTCGCGTCGGACACCTCACAGATCAGCGTCCGGTCCAGGATCATGCGCGCCTGAATGGGTTCGCTGCCATAGCGGATGGCGTTGGTCACCAGCTCGCTGAAGATCAGTTCGGCGGTGAAGGCCAGCTCCTCGTGATCCCAGGCGGCGAGCTGCCTGGCGATCTCGGTGCGCAGGCCGGCCACCGCGGCCGGGTCCGACTCCAGGTCCCAGGAGGCGATGTGCCCGGGCTCCAGCGCACAGGTCCGGGCGACGAGCAGGGTGGCGTCGTCGGTGAGACCGCCGGGCGGCACCGCGGCCAGGACGGACGTGGCGGTCTGCTCGGCCGTGCCGCCGGCCCGCTCCAGGGCCAGGCGCAGGCGTTCCGTTCCGGTGAGAGGGCCGCTCTCCCGGTCGTCGGCCAGGAGCCCGTTGGTGTAGAGCACGAGCCTGCTGCCCTCGGGCAGCTCCACCTCGGCCGTCTCGAAGGGCGGGCCCCCGAGCCCGAGCGGCTCCCCCGGGGGCAGGTCCAGGAACTCCACCGCGCCGCCCGGGTGGACGACCGCGGGTGTCGGATGGCCCGCGGACGCCAGGGTGCAGCGCCGGGACGTGGGGTCGTAGATCGCGTACACGCAGGTCGTCCCGGTGACGCCGGATCCGGCGTCACGGGCGGCGAAGTCCCGCAGCAGGCGGCTCTCCTCGCTGCCGGCCTGCTCGTGCTCCTCCTGGCTGAAGCGGCGGACCAGATCGTCCAGATGCCCGAGGATGTCCGCGGGCGGCAGGTCGAGGGCGGCGAAGTTGCCGACGGCCGTACGCAGGCGGCCCATGGTGGCCACGCCCTGCAGGCCGCGCCCGGCGACGTCGCCCACGACCAGGGCGACGCGGGTGCCCGGCAGGCGGATGACGTCGAACCAGCCGAGGTGGGCCGCCGCCTGCGCCGGGACGTGCCGGTGCGCCACCTCGACCGCGCTCTGCTCGGGCAGGCTGCCGGGCAGCATGCTGTGCTGCAGGGCCAGGACCGTGGCCCGTTCCCGCGTGAAACGGCGGGCGTTGTCCACGCAGACCGCCGCGCGGCCGACCAGCTCCTCGGCGAGGGAGACGTCGTCCTCCTCGAAGGGCGGGGACGCCCCCAGCCGCATGTACGTCGCCAGCCCCAGGACCCTGTCGTGGGCGAGCAGCGGGACGGCGATGAGTGAACGGATCCCGTTCCCGGAGGACAGGCTCGCGTCACCGGCCGTGGCCGTGCCCGGGTGCGGCCACAGCACGGCCTCCTGCGCGAGCAGGCAGTCGGCCTGCGGGGAGAACGGGAGGTAGTGGACCGCGTCGCCCACGCCGACGGGGAACAGATCCTCCCGGTCCGGGCGGGACGCGACGCGGCACATGTCGGTGTCCACCTGGTCGGAGGGCTCCTCCCCGCGCAGGACGCACTCGTGCAGATCGACCGTGACGAAGTCGGCGAACCGCGGAACCGTCATCTCGGCGAGCTCCTCGGCCGTGCGCGTCACGTCGAGCGTCTTGCCGATGTTCGTGGCGACCTCGTACAGGAGCCTGATACGCCTGCGGGCTGCGGCGGCGAGCCTGCCGACGCCCGGCTCGCCGAACAGGAACAGCCACGGATCGGCCGGCACCTGTGACTCCACCGGCGACTCGGCCCTCGGCGCCGGAACGAAATTCGTACTACCGCTCGAACCCGCGCCGTTCCCCGTCGCCGCCGCCTCCGCGGCGTCCGGTGGGGTCAGGCGCCGGTGGCCGGGGGCGAGATCCGGGATCTCGGAGAGGGTGACGTCGGAGAGCCGCTCCCATGGGCCGCCCTGGATTCTCACCTGCGCCACGACGCCGACCACGCCGGCGGGCTCGGTCATCGGCACCGAGCGCAGAACGGCGACCCGCCCCCGGGACAGGGGGACCTCGACGGCCGCCCGCTGCCCGTGCGCGATCAACTCGGTGGCCTGCTCCTCCAGCCGGAAGCGGTCGTCCTGCGGCAGGTCGCGCAGGAACGGCCCCACGTCCTCGGCCGACACCGGGCAGGGCAGGTCTCCGGCCCGGAGGAACGCCTCGAACAGGGAGCGCTCGCGCTCGTTGCTGTGCTCCAGGAGCCGCCGTTCGATGTCCTGGGCCAGCCGCTGGACCAGGACGCTCATCGCCAGGTCCTCGCGCTCGTTGGGGCTGACTATGCTCACGGCGCCGCGGGCGTGGCCGGTGAGCGGGTCCAGGATCGGGACTCCGGTGGCGGTGAACGGCCGCACGCAGGGGGCCGGATGTTCGAATGCGGTGACGCGGAACAGCCGCTTCTCGCACAGCGCGGTGCCGGTGCCGTTGGTCCCGAGGAGGTCTTCGGAATATCCCACTCCGGGCACGGCCTGCACCTTGTCGAAGAATCTCCGCATCTCGGGGTCGCTGAGGTAGCGGAGCAGCAGGGTCGCCTGGTCGTCGACGAGGAGCAGGGCCGCGTTCGCGTCGGCGACGATGTGCTGCGCCCGTTCCAGGATCGGCCGGGCCATCCGGATCAGGAAGCTGTCGGGGTCCAGCTCTATCGGGTCGGTGAAACCCAGTTTCTCCGGGGCGCGCCCGAACTCCTGGCATCGCCGCCATGACCTCAGGATGGCGGGACGCACGCTCTGGTCCACCTGCTCGCCCTGAAGGAACCGCTCGAAGACCTGCTCGGCGGGTCCGTCACTGTCCCGGATGTCTGCCACTTGGCTTACCCCCGACGCACCTCTTCAGGATTCCGAATCAGCACAGCCGCTACACCACCCCCCACATTCCGACATTCTATGACAATCTATGACAATTCCCCGTGAGACGGATCTGGAACCTCCGGCGCCGCGCTCGACCGTCCCCGGATGCCGCCGAACGGTGATCGCCAACCGGAGGTGTCCGGCAGGATGACCGCATGACAGTGACGGACGCCAAGCGGTGGAACCACAACATCCACTACCACCCTCGCATCCTGGGCGCGGTCCCCGACGGCGCCCGGCGCGCCCTCGACGTCGGCTGCGGCGAGGGCATGCTCTCCCGCGCGCTCCGGCGGGCCGTGCCACACGTCACCGGCATCGACCTCGACGCGCTCAGCCTCGGCCAGGCCCGCGAACATCCGGACGACATCGACTACGTCCTCGGCGACTTCCTCACCCACTCCTTCGAGCCGGCCTCGTTCGACGTCATCGCGTCGGTGGCCACCCTGCACCACCTCGACGCCGCCGCCGGGCTGGCCCGCATGCGCGACCTGCTGCGCCCCGGCGGCGTCCTGGCCGTCGTCGGCCTGGCCCGTAGCGACATGCCTCACGACCTGCCGCGCGACCTGGCCGGAGTCGTCGTCGGCACCCTGCACCGCGTCGCCAAGGGCCGCTGGGAGCATCCGTCGCCCATGGTGTGGCCGCCGCCGGTGACGTACGCGCAGATGCGCGAGCTGGCCGCCGAGATCCTGCCCGGCTCGGAGTACCGCCGTCACCTCCTGCTGCGCTACAGCATCGTCTGGCGCAAGCCCTGATCACGCGTCCGGGCCCGCCGCGACGCCCGGTGCCGGTGGTGCCGGTGGTGCGGGCGAGACGTGCCGGATGGAACGCGCCGAAGGATTGATTTACGCTACGGAGGCGCTCTCTGCTCTTCCCCGTTCCACTGTCTTGCCGACCGTACGTGCACGCCTGGACTCGGAGGGAAACCCATGCGCGTCCGCCGATTGCTCCGCCCTGCCCTCGGTGCCGTCATTCTGCTGGCCACGACGGCTCTTCTCGCCCCGGCCGCGCACGCGGCACAGGGGGCCGTCCGCGTGGCCGCCCTGCTCGACCCGCCGACCGTGAGCTCCACGAGCTGGGGTTACCTGCGTGTCTTCACCCAGCCCCCGTACATCAGCCCGCCCGTGTCGGTGACGGCGACGGGTGGCGTGCCGCCGTACTCGTACGCGTGGCAGAAGATCAGCGGCGACCACGCCACCAACGCGGCCAGCCCCACGGGCAGCAGCACGGGCTGGCAGCGCCCGATCCCGCCGAACGGCCACAGCGGCGTCTGGTCCTCGCAGTGGCGCTGCCTCGTCACCGACAGTCTGGGCATCATGGCCTACACGCCCGTCGTCAGCGTCACGTTCGAGTGGGAGAACGGCGACTGACCCGCACGGGACGGCGGGTGCCCGCCCTACCGGCCCGCTGGGGCGGCCGCCCCAGCGGGGTGGCCGGTCCAGACCCGGCCGAGCTGGAGGACGCTCATGCCGAACATCAGCACGCCCAGGGGGACGTGCAGGGTCTTCACCTGCGCGATGCCCAGCGCTATCTGGGCCAGCGTGAGGCCCAGGAACACGGCCGCGTACAGGATGGGCCTGGGCGGGCCGCCGCCCGGCCGCCACACCAGGATCGCGGTGGCCAGGTGCAGCACGGCCACGGTGAACACCCCGTACGCCGAGATGCTGTGCAGCAGCCGTCCCCCGGGCGAGGACAGCAGCAGTCCGGCGGTGATCGGTGCGGCGAAGAGGGCCAGGGTCTGCAGGGCGACCGCGACACGCAGGAACATGGGTGACTCCTTGGAGGCTACGAGACCGGCGACGCCGCCCAGGACGGCGTCTCAGTAGCCCGACGGCGCAACCGTGAGGAATGTGAGGCGGCCCGGTCAGCCTCGCTCCCCCACCGTCCACGGCCGGAGCTTGTCGGGGTTGCGCACGGCCCAGATGTGCCTGATCCGGTCGCCGGTCACGTCGAACGCCGCCACGACCACGGTGCCGCCGTCGTGCTGAGCCACGAGGCCGGGCCGGCCGTTGACCGTGCGCTCCAGGATCGTCAGGCCGGGTGCCTTGCGCGCGATGTCGACGACGTAGCGGGCGATCTTCTCGCCGCCTTCGATCGGGCGGAGCGCGGCGCCGACCAGGCCGCCGCCATCGGCGATCACCGTGGCGTCGGGGTCGAGCAGGCCGACGAGGGCCTCGATGTCCTTGGCCTCCCAGGCCTGCTTGAAGTCCCTGACGATGCCGGCCTGCCGGGCCGCCGGGGTGGCGGGGGCCTGCGCGTCGCGGATGCGGCGGCGGGCCGAGGAGGCGAGCTGGCGGCAGGCCGCCGGGCTCCGGCCGACGATCTCGGCCACTTCGGCGAAGGGGTAGCGGAAGACGTCGTGCAGGATGAACGCCACGCGCTCGGCCGGCGTCATCGCTTCCAGCACGACGAGGAAGGCCATGTTGACCGACTCGTCGAGGGTGACCCGGTCGGCCGGGTCGGCGGTGACGACGTCCGGCCGACCGGTGAGCCACTCCCTGGGTTCGGGCAGCGGCTCGGGGATCCATTCGCCCACGTAGGTCTCGCGCCGGGCCCGCGCCGAGGAGAGCAGGTTGAGGCAGACGCGCCCGGCGACCTTGGTCAGCCAGGCGGCGGGGGACTCGATGGCCTCCTGCTGCTGCCGCGACATGGCGTACCAGCGGGCGTAGGTCTCCTGTACGACGTCCTCGGCGTCGGCCAGCGAGCCGAGGAGCCGGTAGGCGAGATTGATGAGCTGCCGCCGCTCGCTCATGATCGCGTTCATGCCGGGATCGGGCCGGCCTCCTCCTGGCTCGGACTGGATGGTCACGGACTGGATGGTCACGGTGTCGTCGGCTCCCTCGGTCGGCTCTGCCCTCACCCCTTCGACAAGACAGCGCGGCGAACTGTGAGGCCGGCGCCCCTCCTCACATTTCGGGGTGCTGCGCTGTCGGACTGGTGAAACCGCTCAAGTCGAGATGGAAGGCTCCTCCATGTCCACGCCTACGGCGACCGAGCAGGACGACGTCAAATCGCGTCTGCCCGATCTCACCCAATTCTTCCCTGAGCTGGCGAAACTCTCCGCGGCGGTGCACAACATCGCCCGGAACGGCGCGGTTCCGCGGTCCACCATCAGCCTGGTCATGCTCCGCGCCGCGCAGGTCGTCGGCAGCACGTACCACACCATCCAGGTGACCCGCGGCCTGCGTCAGGCTGGAGAGACCGAGGAGCGCATCACCGCCGTGGCGACCTGGCCGGACGCCCCCTACTTCACCGAGGCCGAACGGGTCGCGCTGGAGATCGTGGAGGCCGTCCTCACCCCGAACCCGTTCGGGGAGCGCGTCTCCGACGAGTTGTTCGCCAGGGCGTCCGCCCTCTACGACGACAAGGCGCTCTGGACGCTCACCATGGCGATCGGGCACTTCTGCCTGTTCGTGCCCGTCGCTCTCATCGCCAAGCCGATCCCTGGCCGGCCCATCGGGAAGAACTACAGCACGTAGCCCCCGCAGGTCCGGCCACCCTCACGAATCCAGACTCTCAGGAGAGAACTCATGTCAGCAACCACGGCGGCGAGCAACAAAGAGGTGTTCAGCCGCTTCCATGACGCCATCAACAGCGGCGACGCCGAGATCATCGCGAAGGCGATCGACGAGGTCGTCCATCCGGACGTGCTGTTCCACGCGCCGGTGCCGACGGGCGTGACGGGAACGCAGGCGCTCAAACAGGTGTGGGCGGTGCTCCTTCGCGCGTTCCCCGACATTCGCGTGACGATCGAGGATGCGATCGCCGAGGGGGACAAGATCGTCTTCCGGAACACGGTCACCGGGACCCACCAGGGCGAATACCGGGGCCTGCCGCCCACCGGCACATCCGTCACGTACAACGAGATCTTCATCATCCGGTTCGCCGGCGGCCGGATCGCCGAGATCTGGGGCGTGGTCGACGTCTACTCACAGCTTCGGCAGCTCGGCGTCATTCCGGCCTAGGAGCGTCCGACGTCCTGCCGGGCGGGGCCGGGCCGTGGCCCGGCCCCGCCCCTATCCGCCTCCGGCGGTCTGGGCGGTGTCAGAGGTGGTGGTGCCGCGGGGACCGCCGCGATCGCCGCGATCGTCGCGGCCGTCGCGCCTCTCGTCTCGGTCGTTCCCGAACGGGCCGTCGCCCCTGCCGGGGCCGTCGTCGCCGTCGAAGCCGTCGTCCGGGTCGCCGCCGCCACAGGCCGGGTCGGCGGCGCAGGCCGGGTCGCTGCCGAGGTCGTCGTCGCTGCTCTCGGACGGGTCCTGGGTCGGCTTGGGCGTCGGCTTCTGCACCAGGTCGTGCGACTGACCGCCAAAGGTGGGCGCCGGGAACTGCTCGACCGGCTTGCCGTTCATCGCGATCGTCATGAAGTCACGCCAGATCTTGGTGGGCGCACCGGCGCCCTGGATGTTCCCGAGGGAGACCTCCTTGGGCAGGGGGTAGCCGTTGGCGTCCCTGACGACCTTCTTGGTCTTCGGGTCGATCTGCGGGATCTCCTTGTACATCCCGACGGCCGCGGAGAGCTGCGGGGCGTAGCCGACGAACCAGGCCTCCTTGTTCTCGTTGTTGGTGCCCGTCTTGCCGGCGATCGGCCGCCCGCCGGGCAGCGCGGTGCCGGCGGCGGTGCCGTACTTGACCACCTGCTGCATCGCGTAGGTGGCGTCGGCGGCGGTGTCCGCGGTGATGACCGTTCTGGGCTGGCCGGCCTCCTTCATGACGGTCACGCCCTTGAACGTCTTGACCGAGACGACCACGTGCGCGTCGTGGTGGACGCCGCCGTTGGCGAAGATGCCGTACCCGGCGGCCTGCTCGACCGGGGTGACCAGGCCGGCGCCGATGGACATGCCGTACGCGTGCTCCTTGATGGCCTCCTCCAGGCCCTTCTTGTCGATCCCGGCGCCCTCGGCGATCTTCTCGACCTCCTTCAGGCCGACCTCCTGCGCCATCGTGGCGAACGCCGTGTTCACCGACTCGGCGGTGGCCCGGTCGATCTGCACGGCCACGCCCACGTCGTGCGAGTTGCCGATCGGCTTGGTGCCCGGCAGCGTGACCGGGCCCTTGCCGGACACGTAGCTCTTGAGGCTGTAGCCGCTCTCGAGCCAGGCGGCCAGCACGTACGGCTTGAAGGCCGACGCGGCCTGCTTGTAGGCGTCGAAGGCGTTGTTGGTGAAGCTCTTCAGGTAGTCGCGGCCGCTGTAGAACGCGATCACCCGGCCGTTGCGCGGGTCCACGGCGGCCATGTTCGCGCGGACGTGCTTGTCGCGGACGGTGACGAGGTTGGTCTCGACCGCCTTCTTCGCGGCCTGCATCAGCTTCTTGTCGAACGTCGTGGTGACGCGGTAGCCGTCGCGGCGCAGGCTCTCCTTGGTGATCCCCCGCCTACCCAGCTCGCGCTGGACGATGTCGACCATATAGCCGTTGATCCCCTTGAGGGTCTCCTTCTTGTCCAGCCTGGCGAGCTTGGGGAACTTCGCCGTCTTGGGCAGTTGCCCGTACTTCGCCGGGTCGACGATCGCCATGCCGTCGGCGACGTACGCGAACCGCTCCCGGGTCGGCGCCCAGTTCTTCTCCGCCTCCGCCCGGTCGAACGCGTCCGGGCTCTGGATCCGGCCCGCCAGGTAGGCCCCCTCGGCGGGGGTCAGCTTGTTCACGTCCTTGTCGAAGAACGCCTGAGCGGCGGCCTGGATGCCGTTCGCGCCACGGCCGAAGTAGATCGTGTTGAGGTAGTTGGCCAGGATCTGATCCTTCGACATCTCCTTGCCGGCGCGGATGGCCACGAAGATCTCCTTGACCTTCCGCTGGAGCGTCCGCTCCTGGCTGAGGCCGTCGTAATACCCTCGCGCCATCTCCTGCGTGATCGTCGAGCCACCCTGGACCTGCTGTCCGGTCACCGTGCTCCACACCGCTCGCGCGATGCCCGACACCGAGATGCCCGGGTCGGTGCGGAACGTACGATTCTCCGCGGCGATGAAGGCGTCCTGGACATGCAGCGGGATCTTGGAGATCGAAACGATCTCGCGCTTGGTGCCCAGGCGCGCGATCTCGGTCTTGCCGTCCCGGTAATAGATGACGCTGCCCTGCTCGACGGCGTGCCGCTGGGTCTCCAGAGGGAGCGGGGTGTTGGCGTACGCCACCATGATCATGCCGAACAGGCCCGCGGCCAGGACCGTGACGCCGAGGACCACGATCTTCCAGCTCGGGATGAAACGCTTCCAGCCGCTACGGGCAGGCCGGCCGTCGTCCTCGTCGGGCCGCCCTCGCCGGCCGCCGGGACCGTCGCCCCCCGGTCCTCCGGGCCCGCCAGGGCCTCCGGGCCCGCCAGGGCCTCCGGGCCCGCCAGGGCTTCCAGGGCCACCCGGGCTTCCAGGGCCACCCGGGCTTCCAGGGCCCCTCGAACGGTCGTGGGCGCTGCGACATCGCGACCGTACATTTGCTATAGCATCATCGTCAACAGTTGCCTCTTTCGCTGC
>NZ_JBFAIM010000099.1:0-46459 GCF_040654715.1 Nonomuraea sp. NPDC050643
GCTGGCGCAACGACTCCCGCTACGGCGTACTGATCAAGACCTCCTACACCGGCACCTCGATCACCGTCCAGTTCTGGAGCACCCGGCGCTTCACCGTCACCTCGCGCAGCTCGCCCCGCTACGCCGTCCGCTCCTTCCCGACGCTGAGCGAGTCGGGGCCCGAGTGCATCCCGATGGAGGGCGTGGAAGGCTTCGCCATCGACGTGTGGCGCGTCTTCAAGCGGAGCGGTAAGGAGGTGCGCCGGCAGCGGTTCCACACGGTGTACGCGCCGGAGCCGCGTCTTCGGTGCTCGTGAGCGCGGGCCTGCCGAAGGCCCGGCGGTAGGCGCCCGGCGAGGACCCATGGCGCTTCAGGAAGTTGCGCCGCAGCACGGCGCCGGTGCCGAAGCCGACCTGCTGCGCGATCTCCTCCAGCGAGTGGTCGGTGGTCTCCAGCATCTTCTCCGCGCAGTCGAGGCGCTGCTCGCGCAGCCACGCCTGCGGGGTGGTGCCGGTGACCTCCCTGAACCGGCGGGCGAAGGTCCGGGAGCTCATCAGGACCCGCGCGGCCAGGTCGTCGACGGTCAGCCGGGACGGCAGCCGCGTGCTCATCCACGCCAGCAGTTCGACCACGCGCGTCGTGTCGTCCCCGTCGCCGCAGTCCGCCCCGGCACCCGATGTCAGAATGGTCCGCGCCTGGCCGCTGTCGCGCCGCGGGATGACCATGGCCTCCCTGGCCACGGCGCCGGAGACGGCGGTGCCGTGCTCGCGGCGCAGCAGGTGAAGGCACATGTCGATGCCGGCGGCCGCGCCCGCTCCCGTGACGACGCGGCCCTCGTCGACGTACAGTGCCTCCGCGTCCACCGCGATGGACGGATGCTCCGCGGCCAGCCTGGCCGTCAGCTTCCAGTTGGTCGTGGCCCGCAGGCCGTCGAGCAGGCCCGCCTCGGCCAGCAGGAACGTTCCCGTGCAGTAGCCGGCCACGATCGCGCCGCGCCGGTGGGCGCCGATGAGCGCGTGGCGGACCGGCGCGGGCAGGGCGGGCGGATCGTTCTCGTCCGCCGGCAGCACGATGACGAGGTCGGCGTGGGCCATCGCCTCGACGCCGTGCTCGACCCGCAGGATGAGCCCGAGGTCCGTGCGCGACGGGCCGGGCCGGTCCGCGCAGACGGCGAACTCGAACCGCGGCAGTCCGGCGACGCCGCGATCGGCGAAGATGTTGCTGACCATGCTGAGGCCGAAGGAGCTGACTCTCGGCGGGGCGTAGACGACCACGGATCGGAAGGGCACCCGGGACTCCACGCGGAGGCCGGCGCCGTGCAGGTATCTCGCCCCTGAATGATAGGTGAGCACACCTGACTCCTTTCAAGCGCGTTATCACGTGACGCGGAGCCTAGGCTCGTGCTCGAAGGCGGCACAAAGGTTTCAGCTCCTGCTGAAACTGCCGGGCACGCGGTCGCGTGCCCGGCTCCGGCGCTTTTTTCGGCGCTTCTTCGACGGAGTTCGGCGGTCACGGGCCTTGCGCTCACCGTGATCGCGGGTAGGGCAGAATTCCGTACTGAGCCCGGCAGCCACCACGACGGGGAGCGTTCTTGCCGTACGAAGAGCAGCCCGAGGCCACGGAGACCCGGTTCGGGATCCTGGGCCCCTGGAGGTGGTCAGAGTCGGGCGCCGCGGGCCTACCACCGGGTCGCCACCCTGCTGCGGGAGGAGCTGGGCCTCGACCGCCTGCTGGAGCCGGTCGGCGGCCAGGCGGCGCTTTCCGCCGGTGGAGAGTAATTTCTGCCGATCGCCCCAGATTTATCCGTCAAGTTCGCAGGTCACAGGGAGTCAGGAGGTCAAGATGCGGTCCAGCCTCCTGTCATCCGATCTTCCTAGGATCGGAGTATCAAGGGGGTCACGATGTTGCGCATTCACTTCTCGGCCCAAGACCTGCTGAGGGTCCGCGTCCAGGCCGAGCCGCATGTCATGTGGGAGATCCTGCTCAGCCTGCACATCGCGCAGGTGCCGCAGGGGGCCAGGGCGTTCGGCGCGTGGCGCTACGCGGTCAAGGGCGACCTGCCCGCCTCGACCGGCATGCTGCTGACCTTGTGCAGGCCACGGGGCTACTCCCCCGACTTCCTGACGCCGTCGTTCGAGGTGGCGAGCCTGGAGGCCGGGCTGGACGTGGTCATGAGCACCCCCCGCGCCCGGTTGCGGGCGGACATGACGGAGCTGGTGGAGGAGACCCCGCTGCCGTCATGGGCCTCCGGCCTGGCCGACGGGGACACGACGGTGCTGCGCCACCTGCACGACGCGCTCAAGGGCTATCACGCGAAGGCGCTGCAGCCGTACTGGGCGGGGATCCGCAACCACGTGCGCCTGGACCGCAAGAAGCGGATGGAGGCGATGATCGACCATGGGCTGGAGCACCTTCTCGCGACGCTGCACCCCGGCGTGCGGTGGACGGCTCCCGTCCTCGAGGTGCCCTATCCGGTCAACTACGACCTGCACCTCGACGGACGGGGCCTGACGCTCATCCCCTCCGTCTTCTGCTGGCCCAACCCGATCACGCTGCGCGTCCAGGACGGCGCTCCCATCCTGGTCTACCCGGTCGAGCGCAGCCCGGCCGAGGCCTGGGCGGGCGGCCACGCGGAGCAGGGGCCCACCCATGCCCTGACCGTGCTGATGGGGCAGACGCGCGCCGAGGTCCTGTGGGCGATCGGCAGCGCGCCCCGCCTGAACACGACCGACCTCGCGCGCAAACTCGGCATCTCCCTGGCCGGGGCGAGCCAGCACGCGTCGATCCTGCGCGGCGCGGGCCTGGTCGCCACCGCCCGGCACAAGAACTCGGCCCTGCACCAGATCACCGACCACGGCGCGGCCCTGCTCGCCCACGCGGAGACCCCCTGACGGCGGCAGGTCCTGGTCAGGTGGCGGCGCGGGGCGGGGTCAGCCCTCGAAGCTCACGGTCGCGTACTGGTACTTCGTCCTGCCGTTCTCGTCCCCGGTGTGCCCTCTGCCGACGAGCGCCTGGTCCGTGGGGGCGGAGTAGCTGGACCTGCTCTCCTTCTGGCCGGGGGTCCAGTCGCCGACGTACACCCGGGCCTGCTCGTCGTTGACGAAGATGAAGCTGCAGTAGTAGGTGGTCTGCTTGTTCTCGTCGCCGTAGTGCGAGCGGCCGGTGAGCACCATGTTCGTCGGGCAGGTGAACTGGTCCATCCACTCGCGCACGGTCTCGGCGTAGGCGCGCTCGACCCTGATCGTCACCTCCGCGGCGGACGCCGGGGCGGGAGCGGCCATGGTCACCGCCGCCAGCCCGGCCAGGGCGGCCGTCGTGGCGGACAGAGCCTTCTTCCTCACGCGCATGTCTCCTGGGACGCGGTTTCGCTGTCACCACGGAGCATCACAGCGCCTTCTGGTGATCCACTTGTGCCTCAGTTGGGACGGCGAAAGCGGCGGGGACGGCCCCGGGCCGTTCCCGCCGCACGTGGTGCGCGTACCTCCGGCTGCCTCAGAAGCCCTTCACCCACAGCTCATGGGTACGCCACTCGCCCGGACCGGAGACCGTGGTCCAGCAGGTGAAACTGCGCCACGCCTCGCCGTGGACGCCGTCCCAGCCGGCGGCGATGCACCGGCTGCAGGAGGTCGTCCCGACGAACGCGCCGGCGTAGACGAACCCGGCGCCCGGTCCGCGGCTCGAACAGCTCTCCAGGACGGCGGCGGACGTGCCCGCCTCAACCGCCGCGCTCCGCTGTGCCATGGCCGGCGTCGCGACCAGGCCCGCGCCGAGCAGCGTCAGCACGCTCACCGCCAGGATCCGCAACGGCGTCTTCTTGCGCATGGTGTTCTCCTTCACCGAGGTCACCGGACGTCCTTGCAGGCGAGGCCGACCGACGGCCCCGTCGGGGCGTGCTCGAGGTCCCACCCCTCCGCGCAGGCCTTGCCGGCTCCCCGGCCGAGGGTTCTGATGGACGGATCGAAGTCGATGGCCGAGTAGCGGTTGACGCCCGGTCCCCAGACGTGAACGTGGCCGAAGAAGCCGCGCCCGCTGCCGGTGATGTAGTACTTCGAGGCGTCTCCGGTCAGCGTGACGCAGGTCTTGACGCTGCACCCGTGAGCGTCCATCGGCGCCACCGTCCCGTCGGGAACGACGCGGATGCACACCTGACCGCCGCAGGTGTAGGCGGTGGACTGCTGCGCCAGCACGGGGCTCGCGGTCGCGGCCCCTCCCGCGATCAGCGTGAGAATCGTGCCCAGGACGATGAAGAGTCTCCGGATCCGTGGTCCGGTTCTTTGGGTCATGGTGCCCGTTGCCTCCCAGGATGGGTCTGCTTGCGACCTAGCCTCGGCGGGCGGGGCGGGCCGTACCAGGTCAGCGACCGGCCACTCACCGGACATCGGGCGCCGCCGGACGTTACGGCATGATGTTTACGTGAACATCCGACGGGACAGGGACACGCGGCGGATGCCGGCCGGGCTGGTCGCGCTCGCGCTCGGCAGCTTCGGGATCGGCCTGACCGAGTTCGTGATCGCGGGCCTGCTGCCCCAGGTGAGCCGTGGTCTGGACGTCTCCGAGGCCGCCGCCGGGTGGCTCATCTCGGGATACGCCCTGAGCGTGGCGATCGGCGCGATCCTGCTGACCGCCGCGACCACCCGCATCCACCGCAAGGCCGTCCTCGTCGGATTGGTGGCGTTGTTCGTCCTCGGCAACCTGCTGTCCGCCGTCGCGCCCACCTACGCCGTGGCGATGCTCGGCCGCGTCGTCGCGGCCCTGTGCCACGGCTCCTTCTTCGGCATCGGCTCACTCGTCGCCCGCCGCATGGTCCCGCCGGAGCGAGCGTCGCGCGCGGTCGCCGTGATGTTCGCCGGGCTGACGGTCGCCAACGTACTGGGCGTGCCGTTCGGCGCCCTGGTCGGCGAACGCTGGGGCTGGCGCGCCACCTTCTGGGCGATCACCGGGATCGGCGTGCTGGCCGCGGCCGCCATCGCCGTGTGGGTCCCGGCCTGGGCGGGCGCCGTGGACGAGGCCCAGCGGGCGGCCGGCCTGCGCCCCCAGCTCCGCGCCTTCCGCTCCCGGCAGGTCTGGCTGACCCTCGCCGCCACGGGCCTCGGCTACGGCGGCATGTTCGGGGCGTTCAGCTACATCGCCTACACCTTCACCGAGGTCACCGGCTTCTCCAGCGCCGACGTCGCCTGGCTGCTCGTCGTCTACGGCAGCGGCCTGGTGATCGGCAACTTCGCCGGAGGCCGGGCGGCCGACCGCGACCGTGACCGCACGCTGATCGTGTCCCTGGCGGGGCTCGCCGCCACGCTCGCGGCGTTCGGGCTGCTGGCCGAGGGGCGGGCCGCGTCGGTGGTGCTGGTCTTCCTGATGGGCGTCCTCGGGTTCGCCGGCGTCCCCGGTATGATCACCCGCGTCACCGACGCCGCCGGCGGCGCGCCGCTCGCGGCCGGCGCCAACGTCTCGGCCTCCAATGTCGGCAACGCCCTGGGCGCCTGGCTCGGCGGCCTGGCGATCAGCGCCGGCCTGGGCTACACCGCGCCGCTGTACGTGGGCGCCGGCATCGTGGCGCTCGGCCTCGCCGTGATGGTGGTCGCCGCGCGCACCGTGAACGCCGCTCCGCCTGAGCCGCCCTCTCCACCTGAATCACCCGCCACGCAGCCGCCCGTCACACGGTCGTCCGGAAGCTCTGGGTCCCGATGACCCGCAGCAGGTCGAGCTTCTCCCGTGTGTCGGTGCCCTCGGTCGGGAAGAACGCCAGCACCTCGAGGTCTTCCGCGGGTGCGAGCAGCACCTCGCAGGTCAGGTGCAGCACCCCGACCTCCGGGTGCAGGAACCGCTTGCGGTCGAAACGGCGCACCGCGACCTCGTGCCGCTCCCACAGGACGCGGAACTCCGCGCTGCGTTCCAGCAGCCCGCCGACCAGCTCCACGACGTCGTCATCGCCGGCGCGGCGCGAGTAGGTGGCGCGCAGATCGTTGACGAGCAGGGCCGAATGCCGGGGCCGGTCCTCCTCCGGGCACAGGGCGCGCGACGCCGGATCGGTGAACCAGCGCCACACGGCGTTGCGCGCCCGGCCCTCATGGTGGTCCTGCCGGCCCAGCACGATGTCGGCGAGGGCGTTCTGCCACAGCACCTCGTGCAGGTCGGTGCAGATGCAGACCGGAACGTCGGTGAGCCGGTCGGCCAGGCTGATCAGCCCGGGGCGGATGTGCCGGTCGGCGCGGCGTGCCGGGGGCGTCAGCCCGGCCAGGTGGAAGAGGTGGTCGCGTTCGTCCAGGTCGCAGCGGAGCGCACGCGCCAGGGCGGCCACGATCGGCTCGGAGGGATTCGCGCCACGGCACTGCTCCAGCCGGGCGTAGTAGTCGCTGGACATGCCGGCCAGCAGTGCCACCTCATCGCGCCGCAGACCGGGCGTGCGGCGGCGCACGCCGTCGGGCAGGCCGACATCGGCCGGGCGCAGCACCTCCCGGCGGCGGCGGAGAAAGTCGGCGAGCCCGGCGCGGTCGATCACGTCCTCCAGTGTACGAACCGCGCCGGACCCTCAGCCAGGGACAGGTTGTCCCTGGCTGAGCTGGGCCTGGTCCGGGCCGTACGGCGGCCCGCACAGTGGGGGCATGACAACGACAACACGTCTCGGCACGCGCCGCCTCGGCCGCACCGGTCCCACCGTCTCCTCTCCCGCTCTCGGCGCCATGGGCCTGTCCGGCGCCTACGGCCCCGTGGACGACGACGAGGGCGTACGCGTCCTGCACGCCTACCTGGACGCCGGCGGCACCCTGCTGGACACCGGCGACTTCTACGGCGCAGGACACAACGAATCGCTGATCCGGCGCGCGCTGGCGGGCCGCGACCGTGACGAGGTGGTGCTCTCCGTCAAGTTCGGCGCCATGCGCGGCCCTGACGGCGGGATGGCCGGGATCGACGGCCGCCCGGCCGCGGTGCGGAACTTCCTGACCTACTCCTTGCAGCGCCTCGGCACCGACCACGTGGACGTCTACCGCCCGGCCCGGCTCGACCGGTCCGTGCCCATCGAGGACACCGTCGGCGCGATCGCCGAGCTGGTCGACAAGGGCTACGTACGTCACATCGGCCTCAGCGAGGTCGGGGCGCAGACGATCCGCCGCGCCGCGGCCGTCGCCCCGATCTGTGACGTGCAGCTCGAGTATTCGCTGCTCAGCCGCGGCATCGAGGACGAGATCCGGCCCGTGTGCCGCGAGCTCGGCATCGGCGTCACCGCCTACGGCGTGCTGGGGCGCGGCCTGATCGGCGGCAGCGGAGTCATCGACGGGGTCCGGGCGGTGTCGCCGCGCTTCCAGGGCGCCAACCGCGCGCACAACGGCGCCCTCGTCGCCCGGCTGGAGGAGCTGGCCGCGGCGAAGGGGGCCTCCGTAGCGCAACTGGCGATCGCCTGGGTCGCGGCCCAGGGCGAGGACATCGTGCCGGTCGTCGGCTCGCGGCGCCTGGACCAGGTCGCCACGCTGGTCGGCAGCGGCCTCGTCTCTCTCGATGCCGCGGAGCTCGCGCGGATCGACGAGCTCATCCCGCGCGGCGCGGCCCAGGGCGACCGGTACCCGAGTCAGGCGATGGCCGACCTGGACAGCGAGCGCTGACCCGGGGGCGGCCGGCCCGCCCTCGACGGCGTCAGCCCGAGCGGCGGGCCTGGTAGGAGCGGCCCAGGTCGAGCAGGACGTCCGCGGCGCCGCGCTCGCTGCCGATCGTCCGGTAGATGGACAGCGCTTCCAGATGGTGGTCGATCGCGGCGGTGTGGTCGCGCATGGCCGTGTGGGCGCGGCCCAGGCTGGTCAGGTTGGCGGCCTGCGCGAACAGGGCTCCCCCACGCCGGTTGATCTCGAGGGCCTGCCGCCAGCACTCGATCGCCCGGCCGAACTCGCCCAGCCCGAACTGCGCCTCGCCCAGGCTGTCGAGGGTGAGCGCCGTCCCGCGCTCGTAACCCGCCGCCTCGCACACCTCCAGCGCCTTGGCGCACTCGGTCAGGGCCGTCCGGTAGTCACGCCGGGACAGCGCCGCCGTCGCGAGGTTGCCGAGCACCTTCGCCTCTCCGAGAAGGTCACCACACGAGCCGAAGGCGGCCAGGGCGTCGTGGTAGTAGGGGAGCGCCTCGGCATGGCGGTAGACCTCGCTGTGCGTGTTGCCCAGCGCGCTGAGGAGGTGACCTTCGAGCCGCCGGTCGCCGATCTCCCGCGCGCCGTCGAGGACGGTCACGTGGCTGTCGAGCAGCTCGTGCCAGTGCCGGTAGTGCGCCAGGTACGTCTCCAGCAGGAACGCGATCTCGCAGGCGGCGCGGGCGGCGCCGTTCGACCTGGCCCAGGCGGGCAGGGCGGTGAGCGTGTGGTGCTCCAGCTCGCACCAGCGCATGGCGCTGCCCCAGTCGGCGAACGCGCCACCCGCCCCGCGGCCCGCCGCGTCCCCCGCCGCGTCCCCCGCCGCGTCCCCCGCCGCCTCTCCCGGGGTCCGGACCATGGGGTCGCGGACGCGGTCGGGCGCGAAGGCGGCGTCGGCGGCCAGCAGCCGGGCGGTGAACCAGGACAGGAGCCGGCCGACCGCCTCCTCGCGCCGCGCCGGGGGGTCGGAGCGGCGGGCCTGCTCGGCCGCGTACGCGCGGACGAGGTCGTGCAGGCGGTAGCGGTCGTGGCTGTGCTGCTCGACGAGGTGGGTGGCGACCAGCCGGTCGAGGTGCCGCCGCGTCTCCCCCTCCGGCAGCCCCACCAGCGCGGCCGCGGCCTCGCCGCCCAGGTCCATGCCCGGGTAGACACCGCCGACCAGGCGGAACACCCGGGCCGTGGGCTCGTCGAGGGTGGCGTACGACCACGACAGCACCGTCCTGACGTCCGAGAACGGGTCGTCGCCCGAGTCGAACGCCGTCAGCCTCCTGTCGTGGTCGAGGTCCAGCTCCCGCACCAGCTCGGCCGGCCGGGTGCCGGGCTGCCTGGCCAGGCGCTCGGCCATGATGCGCAGGGCGAGAGGCGAGTGGTCGCACAGCAGCGCCAGCTCCCGGGCGGCGGCCTCCTCGCTCATGATCCGCTCCTCGCCCACGATCCGGGACAGCAGCGTCAGCGAGTCGGCCGCCTCGAACGGCGGCAGGCTGATGCGCGCGCTCGCGTCGCGCGCCGCCAGCCCGCGCAACTGGTCGCGGCTGGTCACCACCAGCAGGCAGCCGCGGCCGGGGATGAGAGGCCGGACCTGCTCGCTGTTGAGCGCGTTGTCGAGGACCACGAGGAGCCGGCGGCCGGCGGTGTGGGTGCGGAACAGCGCGGAGGCCGCGGCCAGGTCGTCGGGGATCCGCTCCGGGTCGACGCCCACGCCGCGCAGCAGGGCGTTCAGCGCGGAGACCGGATCGAGCGGCGGAAGGGGGCCGAAGCCGCGCAGGTTCACGAACAGGTTGCCACCGGGGAACCTCTCGGCCATCGCCGTGCCCCACCGTACGGCCAGGGCGGTCTTGCCGATGCCCGCGCCGCCGACGATCACCGCGATCCTCGGCTCCTGCCCGGGACCGGCATCGTCCACGAGGCCGCCGAGCTCGGCCAGCTCCGCGCGGCGGCCCACGAAGTGCGCGATGCCGGGCGGCAACTCCTGGGGCCTGCGCTCGGCCTGGGGCGCGGTGACGCCGCCTTGGGGCCTGTGCCCGGACTGGGGTGCGGTGGCGTTCTCCTGACGCAGGATCCGCAGGTGGGCCTCGCGCAGCTCCGTGCCCGGCTCGATGCCGAGCCCCTCGGCGAGCTGCTCGCGCAGCTCGGCGAACAGCCGCAGCGCGGGCGCCCGCTGCCCGGACGCGGCCAGGGCGAGCATGACGCGCGCGTTCAATCCCTCGTGGAGGGGCTCGGCGGCGACGACCTCCCGCAGCCGGGCCAGCGCGGTCTTGGGGTGCCCGCGGGTGAGCGCCAGATCGGCGTAGTCGAGCGCGGCCGAGACGCGCTGATGGCCGGCCGCGATGACGGCCGGATGCTGGCGCACGCGCGGGTCGAGGTCGGCGAGCGCCTGCCCGCGCCACATCGACAGCGCCTCGCCGTACGCCCGCTCGGCCCGCTCCGGCTCCCCCGCCGCCTGGTACGCCTGCGCCCGCGCCGTCAGGTCGGCGAACTCGAGCAGGTCGACCTGCTGGACGTCGAGGCTCAGCCGGTATCCGGCGCTGGTGCGGGTGATCAGGTCCTCCGGCCCGCCGGCGGCGTCGAGGAATTTCCGCAGCCGCGACACGTACGTCTGCACCAGGTTGGAGTACGTCGCCGGGATCTCCTCGCCCCAGAGCACGTCGACGATGTCGGCCCGCGGCACCACCTGGCCGGCCTGGATCGCCAGCAGCCCCAGCAGCCGGCGCTGCATGCCGGGCGCCAGATCCACCACCCGCTCCCCCGCGCGCACCGTCAGCGGCCCCAGCAGCTCGATGCGGAGGCCCGAGGGGGGAAGGTCGTCACCGATCCCCGGCCCCTCGCCGGGCCCGTCGTCCAGCTCGGCCACCGTGAGCAGCTTGCGCAGCGTGCGGGTGTGCGGCCGCTGAACGACACCCTGCTCGATATCGCGCAACGCGCGTATGCTCACGGCGGCGCGATCCGCCAATTCCCGCTGCGTAATTCCCGCTCTCCTGCGATATGCCAGCAGCAGCTCACCCAAACCCATACAGCCCCCGATCACGCACCATTCCCACCGGGCCGGTCGAACGGACTCGTACCGACTCTAGGCGAAGGGCGACGCCCGGATGCCCCCGAAACGGGCGACGACAGACAGACGACAGACAGACGACAAGCCGCGCTCGCGTGGACCGCGTCGCGGGGCCGTTCCGGCACGCGGCCGCCAATTTCCCGCGAAGAACGGCCACCTTCCCGCGCCGGGCGAAAGGCGTGCCCCACGCACATCCGGCGCGGCGATCGCGGCCGGAACTTACCTCAATGGAGAGTAGAATGCCGGGGAATCGCATCCGGGCACGGCGGCGCCGAATTCCTGAATCGCCCGCGCGGAATTCGTGGCGGGGGCCTTGGGCGTGACGCTCAGGCGTCCGGAGCCCGGTAGACCTTGACCCAGTCCACGTACATGGACACGGTGTCCGGGGTGGTGGAGTCGCGGCAGCGTGGCTCGCAGACCACGTCGTTCTGCAGCGCCAGCCCCATCCTCCGCCCGTCGGGCACGTGCGCCCCCCGGTAGTCCCACACCTTCCTGCCGTCCAGCCAGAACGTCAGCCGCCCCGGCAGCCGGTCCACCGCCACCGTGTGCCATCGGGTGAAGTCGGCCCGGAGCTGCCGCCGGGCCCGGCCGTCACCGCTGTGCACGAAGATGCCGCCGCCCTGCCGTTTCGGGTCCACGATCTCGGCGAAGTCGACCTCGGCGTAGTCGTCCTCCCCCTGCGCGGCCGGCCACAGCAGCGCCACCGGCGTGTAGCCGGCGCCCGCCTCGGCCTTGAACCTGACCTCCCAGCGGCCGTACCGCTGCGCGAGCCTGGTGGCCACGCCGCCCGACAGGTCCTTGCCGCCGTACATGCCGCCTTTGAGGCGCAGGACGCCGTTCGCGACCGTCGCGGCCCTGCCGGTGCGGGGGTTACGCTCCGCCTGCGGCGAGTGGTAGATCATCCAGCGGTTCGTGTTGATCGAGGAGCCGTTGAAGTTCTCCACGAGGACGGGGGCTCCCCAGCCCGGGGTCTGCGCCTGCGCGGTCTGGGGAAGAAGGGCGACACCCGCGAGCGCCGCCACCGCCACGATCGGACTGCGTGTGGACATGCCGACCATCGAAGCAAAGATTTCACTCCGATGACAGCCCATGCGTCCCATGCGTCACAGCGGGCACGGGGGACGGCGCTCCGAGCAGGGTCCGGGTCAGCGACTCCTGGGAGCGCAGCATGTCCTCCAGCGCGGCGCTCAGGTGCTCGGCCGTCAGGGTGTCGGAGTCCTCGCGCAGGGACTCCAGCACGCCCCGGCGCAGCAGCTCCTTGAAGAACGAGGCGGTCATGCCGTCCGTCCTGGTCACCAGCCGCTCCAGGTCGGCCTCGGCGAGGTCGCCGGCCCCGTACAGGCGCAGCAGCGCGGCCCGGCAGCGGGCGTCCGGCCTGGGGACCTCCACGGCCAGGTCGACCCGGCCGGGCCGGTTCGCCAGGGCCTGCTCGAGCGTCTCGGCCCGGTTCGTGGTCAGCACGAACGTGACGTCGGCGTCCGCGCCGATGCCGTCCATGGCGTCGAACAGGGTGAACAGCAGCGGGCTGCCCTCGGCCGACAGGCGGCGGTCGTGCGCGACCAGGTCCACGTCCTCGACGACCACGATGGCCGGCTGCAGGCGTCTGGCCAGGGCGGCGGCGTCGGAGATGAAGCCCATCCCCGTACCGGCCAGGACCACGACCGTCACGCCCGGCTGGCGGCCCATCAGGTAGCGCACCGTGTGGGTCTTGCCCGTCCCGGGCGGGCCGTGCAGCAGCAGGCCGCGCTTGAGGTGCTGGCCGCGGGCGCGCAGCGCCTCGGCGTGCCGGCCGATGCCGACCACGTGCCGTTCGACGGTCTCCAGCACCCCCTCGGGCAGGATGACCTCGTCGGGGCCGAGCTCCGGCCGCGGCAGGAACGTGACCAGGCTGTTGCCCCGGTGCTCGGAGACGCCGAACGTGAGGATCTGGCCGCGCAGCACGTCGTGCGCGCGCATCAGCCGCTCGATCTCCTCCCTGGTGGCCGTCGCGCGCTCGCGCGACGCGGCGATCACCTCGATCCGGCAGCCCTGCCTGCCGAACATCTCGGCGGGCCCGCGCAGCACGATCACGGCGGGGGCGCCGTCCGGCGTCGTCGTCCTGGCCAGGCCGAACGTCACGACCTCGACCGTCTCGTCCGGGCCGACCGCGGTGGTGGCGTAGTCGACGGCGCCGACCTCGAAGCGCTCGAAACCGCGTACCGCCGCGGTGAGCAGGTCGACCGTGTCGTTGTGCTCGCGCCCCTGCCCGGAGACGCCGAACCAGTCGGCCTCACCCCGTTCCGCCAGGTACGCGTCCACCCCGCGCTGCAGGCTCGCGTGCTCCCAGTTCCTGAACGCCTGCGTGACGCACACCAGGTCCTTCAGCTCGCACGACAGGTGACCGGTCACCCTAGCCACCAGGTCGGGCACCGGCCGGGACTCGTCGATCAGGCCGTGGGCCTCATTGACCAGCCGCTGCAGGCCGCGTGCCAAAGATCGCGCCTCATCGATCTCCATGCGCGCCACACTCGCACACGCCTCCCGGAAATGCGCGGATTTTGCGGGCGAACATGACTCCGGCAGGCGGCTGGTGCCGCCTGCCGGGATGTGTGCGGGTAGGTCAGGCGCAGGCCGCCTCGTAGACCCGTACGAGCTCCTGGCTGACCCGCTCCCACGAGTAGCGCGAGCGCGCCCGGTCGGCCCCCGCGTAGCCCAGCGCGGTCCGCAGGGTCGGGTCCCACAGCAGCTCGCGGGCCAGCCGCGCGGTGCGCGCGGGGCGGTCCGGCGGCACCAGCAGCCCGGTGACGCCGTCGATCACGGAGTCGAGGTGCGCGCCCACGGACGAGGCGATCACCGGTACGCCGCAGGCCATGGCCTCCAGCGCGACGATCCCCGTCGCGGCCTCGCGCGGCACCGACACCACGGCGTCCGCGCTGCGCATGAGCTTCGGCACGGCGGCCCGCTTGAGCCGGCCGAGCAGCGTCACCCGGTCGGCCACGCCGAGCTGCTCCGCCAGCGCGCGCAGCCGGCGTACGTCCCGGTCCTGGTCGAGGTCCTCGGGCTCGGGCCCGCCGGCGATGACCAGCTCGACGTCGTTGAGGCCCTGCAGCGCCCGGACGATGGTGTGCGCGCCGCGTTCGGTGGACAGCGGTCCCACGTGCACCAGGCGCTTGCGGGTGCCCCGCGTGGCGACCGCGCCCCGGCGCTGGAAGCGCTCGGTGTCCACGCCGTGGGGCACGATGGCGATGTTGCCGCGGGGGACGCCCAGCCTGATCAGCGCCGACTCCTCGTCGCCCGAGCCCGCGATGACCGCGTTGGCCCGGCGTCCGAGCGCCCGCTCCAGCTCGATGCGGTTGGCGTCGACGGTGTGGAACGTCTGCGTGACCGGCACGTTCAGCCCCTTGGCCCCGGCCACGGCGACCAGGCCGCCGGTCCAGGAGTGGGCGTGGATCACGTCGGGCCGCTCCTGGCTCCACCGCCGCGTGAGGTGCTGGCCGACATCGTTGAGGTACGGCACCACTTCGTCGGCCGAAAGCTCATGGGCCGGGCCCACGTCGATGTGCTCCAGAGTGACACCGGGGGCCACCCGCGTCTTGGACTTGCCCTCGGCACTGTCACGGCGGGAGTAGATGGTGACGTGGTGCTCGCGGCCCAGCTCTCGTGCGACAGACAGGATGCGGTAGCGCTGGTTGCCGTTGGCGGAAGCGACGATCGCGATATTCATGGCACACCTCAGCGTGGAAAAAGCCTCAAAGGTGTGCCTGCGTCTTAGGCACGTCGTTCTGCGTCTCTGACCATACCCAGTTTTCCCGCGATCGCAAACCCCCGCAGATCAGACACCTCGTAGGGCGAACACCACGATCTCATCCCAGACCTGGCCGCCCGAGAACGCGTGCCGGTCCGCCTCCACCGCTTTGACCACGGTGGACGGCGACTGGCCCGCGCACCGGGTGAGCACGTCGGCCAGCCGCTCCTCGCCGTACGGCTCGCCCCGCTCGTTCCTGGAGGAGACCAGCCCCTCCGAGTAGAGCACCAGCGTCTCCCCCACGCCGACCGTCAGCGTCTCGGCCCCGGTCTCGGCCTCCAGGGCGATGCCCAGGGGCACGCCGCCGCCCGCGGCGAAGCGTACGCCGCCGTCGGACTGCAGGAGCGCCGCCGGATGGTGCCCGGCCGACGACAGCCGGATCTCGCGGCCCTTCACGAAGCCCACCGCGGCCATCACGAACATGCCGGTGCCCTGCGTGACCAGGGCCTCGTTGACCTTGCGCATGACCAGGGCGGGGTCGGTCTCCCAGACGCTGAGCACGCGCAGACCGCCGCGCACCATGGCGCTGACCGAGGCCGCCTCCTCGCCCTTGCCGGCCGCGCCGCCCAGCGCGAACCCCCATCCGCCGGAGACGGGGAACACGTCGTAGAACTCGGCGCCCACCGACGACCCGGGAGAGTAGACGGCGGCCGCCTCGTAGCCGGGCACGTCGGGCAGGTTGCGCGGGGCGACGCTGGCCGACAGCGCGTCCGCCGCGCGGGAGCGGCTCTGGAAGCTGGTCTGGGCGCGTACCGCGAGCCCGAGCTGCATCCCCACCTCCTGCATGACGGCGAGGTCCGCCAGCGTGTACGGCGGCTTGTCGTGCCCGCGCACCAGCGTCAGCACGCCGTCGGAGCGGCCGATGGGCACGCTGAGCAGCGAGCCCGCGCCCATCACGGTCAGCAGCGGCCCCTCGGCGCAGAAGCCGAGCAGGCTCTCGTCGTCCACCATCTCCTGCACCACGCCCGAGCCGCGCTCCAGCACCTGCAGCACGACCTGGCTGCCCGCCGGGGCCGCGGACTCCACCTGCCGGACGAGGTCGCCCAGGGGATGGTTCTTGGGCGCCACGACCGCCGAGCGGTACGGCACGCCGCCGCGCACCATGTCGGCGATCACCCAGTCCGCCCATTCGGCTCCCAGCAGCCGCGTGGCCCGCGGCAGCGAGACGGGACGCAGCAGCGCCTCCTCGTCGAGCAGCAGCGCGGCCATCTTGGCCAGCAGGTCCTGCCGCCTGGCCGAGGCCAGCAGCAGCGCCCCGTCGGTCTGCTCGGGCCGCCATCCGCCCGGCTCCGGGAGCTGCACCTCGGTCGGCAGCGCGACCGCCGCCACCATCTGCTGCGGCTCGCCGGGCATCGTCAGCCTGGTCAGGGCGATCTGCACGGTGTGCGTACGCCCCTGGTGCGCCAGCCGCGTCTCGAACGCCGACGGCTGCCCGGTCTGCAGCACCGACGTCAGGTGCGAGCGGAACGCCGCCCGCCGGGACACGTCCACGAGCAGCGGGAACGACCGTCCCACCAGGTAACCGTCGGGACTGCCGAGCACCCGGGAGGTCTCGGGATTGATCCTCCTGACCACGCCCCCGCCGTCGATCACGATGACGGGGACGGGGAAGGCCCGGAAGACCTGCCGCAGCAGTTTCAGCTCCCGCTGGGTGCCGTCCTTCTTGCCCCCGGCGCGTTTGGGGGCCTTACGAAGCTCCTCACGGGCCTCGGCCAGCAGCTCGACGGCGGTGTCGAGCTCGGCCAGCGCGGCGTCGAGGGTGGGCGCCAGGTCGCCTGGGTAGGCGGTCCTCGCCTCACGCAGTGAGGAGACGCGCCCGGCCAGCGCGTCAAGCGCGTGTTCGAGGTCCGGCATGGTCATGGTCTGACGCTACGCCACACGGGATAATGCTAGCCATAAGGGGTAGATGCTTGTTGCTATGGAATCGACCGCGATGATCACCCCCGGCCTCGCACGTGACCTCGCCGTTCTGGGCCGCCTGGGTGAGGACACCTCGACGGAAAGCGTGCTGCGCGGCCTGACCACGGCGCTGGCCGCCGGCGTGCCGGGCTGCTCGGGAGCCTCCGCCGAGCACTGGCGCGACCAGCGGGTCCTGGTCTCCGGCTCGCACAGCGAACTGATCATGCTCGTCGAGGGCGAACGGGAGCTCGGGGAGGGCCCGTCCATCGAGGCCAGGCGCAGCGGCGGCCGCGCCACGGTGCCCGACGTGCTCAAGGAGACCCGCTGGCCCCGCTACGACGCGCTGGCCACCCGCTGGGGCGTCCGCTCCGTCCTGGTCGTCCCCATCGACGTGGCACCCGCCATGCTGGTCGTCGGTCTCTATTCGGTACGCCCCGGAGCCTTCTCCCCGCAGGGCGCCACCTCGCTCGCCGGCATGCTGACCGAGCAGGTCGGCGTGGCCATGGCGAACATGTCGGACTTCGAAGAGGTCCGCACCGACGCCGCCCAGCTCCAGGAGGCCCTCGCCGGACGGTCGGCGATCGACCAGGCCAAGGGCATCATCATGCAGACCAGCGGCTGCAGCGCCGAGGCCGCCTTCGAGGAGCTGCGCCGGATCTCCCAGCACCACCAGGTCAAGGTGGCCGACCTGGCCAGGTTGCTGGTCGAGGAGCACCAGCGCAAATCGTCGCGGCGCTGACCTCGTCGCCGGCCGGCCGCCGGCCTCACTTGATGGCGGCCAGGGCGTCTTCCAGGGTGTCGTAGAGCGGCAGCCGCTGCGCGAGCCCGGTGATCCACATGACCTTGGACTTCGAATATTCCACCCCGATCAGGGCGAACTTCGCGCCCGCCGCCAGGCTCGTCTGCCAATGGTGGACGATCAGCCCGAGCGCGCGCGAATCCATGAACGTCACCCCGGCCAGGTCGAGGATCAGGTCCGAGCCCGCCATCGACAGATAGTCGGCGAACTGTTCGCGTGTCGTGGCGTCGAGTACGCCGTCGACTCTGATCACAGTGATCTCGTCCACGGTCGACGACGTCAGGCTCAGGGCCGCCACGGGCCCGTCACCGTTCTCCGGCATTGTCACGGAGCAACCCTACTGTCACCACACGATCGAGGAATACTTCCCGCGACATGGGGGAGACTGGATCCGAAGTCCAGCAGAGGGCTTCGGTCTCGAGAGTAGAGCGAGGCGTGCCTCTGCATGGGCTTTTTCGGCTTGAGGAGGACGCCTGCGATCCATATGAGGAGCAGCCATGGCTGTGCAGGAATACATCCTCGAGGAGATGTCCGCCGAAGAACTCCTGGCCGACATGGTCAGGGAAGAGACCCCCGACAGTCACCGGGAGCGCCTGCGCGAGCGCATCGTCGAGATGCACCGCCCGCTGGCCATGGAGATCGCCCGGCGATACCGCTACCGCGGCGAACCGTTGGAGGATCTCCTCCAGGCCGCGTATGTTGGCCTGATGAAGGCCGTCAACGGCTTCGACCCGACCCTCGGTCACGCGTTCAGAGGCTACGCGGTCGTGACGATGACCGGCGAGGTCAAGCGGCACTTCCGCGACCGCACCTGGGCCATCCGGGTGCCGCGTCTCTACCAGGAGCGCCGCTCCGAGCTCAACCGTCTCGTCGCCGACCTCAGCCAGGACCTGGGCCGGTCACCGACCGTGGCGGAGCTGGCCGCCAAGATGAACATCACCGAGGAGGACGTCCTGCTCACCCTCGACGCCTCCGCCGCGTACAGCACGCTGTCGCTCGACGCGCCCCTCGGCACCGACGACGACGCGGCCTCGCTCGGCGACGTCATCCCCGAGGACGACGACACGCTGAGCACCATGGTCGACCGGGAGGCGGTCAAGCCGCTCATCGACGCGCTCCCCTCCCGCGAGAAGCACATCCTGCTGCTACGGTTCTTCGGCAACATGACGCAGGCCGAGATCGCAGCCGAGTTCGGAATCTCACAGATGCATGTTTCGCGTATTCTCCGCAAGGTTCTCGACCAGCTTCGCACCGAGCTGGTCGGCTGAAGAGGACGGTCGCCGGGTGAACGAGGACGTCGAGCCTCAGTCGGGCTACACGAGCCCGCCGCCCGGCGCGCCCGTGAAACGATTCCGCTTCCGACTGCCGGACCTGCCAGAGGTCCGGCAGTTCGCCGAGGACGAGGCACGTGACGCGGGCATGCCCGACGAGGCGGTCGGCGACTTCGTCATCGCCGTCAACGAGGTGGCCACCAACGCCGTCACGCATGGGGCCGACCAGGCTTACCTGCGCACATGGGTGGTGAACGGGGATCTGATCGTCGAGGTGCACGACGAGGGGGCCTGGAAACCGGGCCCGATGCCGGGCGCCGTGGGCGGGATGGGGCTGTGGGTCGCCCGCCTGCTCTCCTCGGACCTGACGCTGCGGGTCGGCAGCGGCGGCAGCACGGTGATCATGCGGTTCCCGGGCAAGAGCTGACCTTCTCGCCTTCCCCTTTGCCTTCGCGTGGTCGAACGCTTGAGGCCCTGCCACTCGCTGAGCGGCAGGGCCCTGGCTTGTACGTGTACCCATCCGTCAACGGCGGGCTCTGCCGCGCCAGTTGCTGTACCCGGAACGGATACTGGCCTTACCGACACCTGCCTGGTGCAGGGCCAGCAGGCACAACCCCAGCAGGACGAACGTCATACCGGTGAATCCACCGGGAATCCGCGCTCCTACGAGGTCGAGCAGGAAGCCCAGCCCGAAGATGATCGCTGCGACGACTGCGAGCATGTCATGTCACCTCGTTCCCTGGCTCTGATACTGCGTCGGGGACTTGCTGGACAGGGCGAGCAGGCGCTCCAGGACGCTCCTGTAGTCGCGCAGCGCCAGGCGAAGCTGTTCGGTGTCGCTGTTCTCGGCGTCCTTCCAGCGATCGCGCAGCGCGCCCGTACGGGTGGTCAGGGTTGCGGTGAGGGACTCCACGACCTCGCCGACGAGCCCGTCGGCCCGTTGGACCGCCTGGCCCGGGTCGTCCACGAACGATGCCTGCAGGTCGCGCCAGCGGGCCTGCACCTCGGTGGGGTCCTGGTCGAACAGCACGATGTCGTCGGGGGCGGCGTGGGCCGCCGGGACGACGGCTTCGCCTTCCGGCTCGGCCGGCATGTCGCCGCCGGTCTTGGCGTAGGGGTCGCGGTGGACCGTGTCGCCGTACGCGCTGTCGCCGGCCGGGACCACGGTGTGGTCGTCACCGGCCGTGGGACCCTGCGCCACCATCTCGTCGTCGTACGGACGGCGATCGGCACGGTCGGCGCTGTCGACACTGCCGACACTGCCGGAACGGTCGTACTCGTCGTTATCGGCGAGATCGCCCCGGACGGTCTCGTCGCTGTCGGGAACCCCGTCCCGATCCTTGTCGAGACCCGCAACGCCCCTGTCACCGGCCGTTTCGTCAGCCTTGTCGTCGGCCGTGTAGTCGGCCGTGTCGTCAGCCCTGTCACCGGCCCTGTCACCGGCCCTGTCACCGGCCCTGTCACCGGCCCAGTGGTCGCCCGCTCTGCCGGTAGCCTCGTCCCTGTCGTCGAGGTCCTTGGCGGCCGTCGTATCGTCCCCGACCGCGTCGTGGCGTTGCGACGGCACCTTCAGCTCGTCGCTGCTCATATCCTTCACCGTCCTCGGGTGGTCTCTTGTAGCAGTTCCTCGAACAGCGCGCGGTAGTGCACCATGGCCTGCCGGAGGTCCTCGGTGGAGGCCTCCTTCCTGGCCGCGCGCCCGCTGATCTCGTGAGCCGTTCTGTAGTGATCGAGCGTCGCCGCGTGGCCCACCGACAGGTGGGACACCCGCTGCTCGAAGTCGTCCGTCGGGTAACCGCGCTCCGCCATGACCGAGGTGACCAGCTGGTCGGCCTCGGTCACCGCGAAGCCTGGGGCGTCGACGAAGCGTTCCTGCACCTCGGTCCACCGGTTGGCGTAGGTGTCGCGCGACTCCTCCGTCAGGGGGTGGATGTCCAGCTCCGAATGCCGCTGCTCGCGATCGAGCAACTCCTGCTCCGCCTCACGGCGGTTGTCGTGCTCGGCGACTATGCGTTCGTACTCCGGGCCGAAGCGTTCGCGGAGATGGGAGCGACGCTTCTGCTGCTGCAGTACGAAGTAAACTGCGGCGAGCGCCACCACCGCGACCACGACGACGGCCACCCATATCCAGGTGGTCATGATGTTCGCCTCCGGTCTCTGTGTTGAGACCAGCGCCTGCCCTCGAACAGGCATGTCGAAACTCGTGCGTCAGTCTGCTTCGATCCCCTTTTTGGCCGCGGCCAGCACGGATGCGACATGTGAGCCTGCTGAGGCGGCCGGGACTTCACTGAATCCGCCGGCGGCGTCGTACCGTACGTCGAGCCCGCTGTCCACGAGCCGCTGCGCCCACCGCAGCGCGGTGTTCAACCGCTCGGCCGCGGGCGGCTTCCCCTGAGCGGCCGCCGACAGGTTGCGCAGATTCGTGGCCGGCCCGGACTGACTGTGCGCCCGTTCCAGCTTCCACGGCAGGGCGGCGCTGTGGTCGAGCATCGCCTTGGCCAGCCCGGCGGCCCGCTTCGCCTGCAGCACCCCGGACTCACTGACCCCGAAGTGAACGGCCAGCTCCTGCACGCTCATACCCTCGGCAACAAGCCTGGCCAACTCTCTCCGATCGATGGTCGGCTTCCGCCCCACGTGGCCGCCTCCGCTCCCGCTCTCCGTGTACGCGTGCACCTCCGATGTGCGCTAAGGTTATGACGTCCCGCCCCGCAGGGGGCGGCCGACACGACCGGGACGTAGCGCAGCTTGGTAGCGCACTTGACTGGGGGTCAAGGGGTCGCAGGTTCAAATCCTGTCGTCCCGACGGTCGAAAAAGGCCAGCCAGCCTAGGCACAAGCCCAGGCCTGCTGGCCTTTTTCCGTTGATCGACTACACGGCCCTGAGTTCGGGACCACTTTGAGACCACACCCCCGACAGGTGCACGGAACGCTTTACCCGTCGCCGCCAAGGACGCGCCATCGGGGTGAAGATGGCGCTGCGTGGTGCTCAGCGAACCATGCCCGCGATCTTCCTCAGCACGTGAAGCGGCACCCCGGCATCAGCCACCCACGTCAACCCCGTATGACGAAGATCATGACGCCGTAGATGCACGTACCGGGCGCCGCCACCACCTCGTCCCAGTGCGTGGCATCCCGCAGCACGGCCGTGGCGATGCGCCCGCCCCGCGGACCGCAGAACAGCCGGGCCTCCGGATCCGGACCAGCCGCCTGCAGACGCTTCAGCACCAGCTCACGCACCTCCGCGATGAGCGGAACCTTCCGGGCTCGCTCACCCTTTGTTCCTTTGTCCCCGAGACCACCAGGACTCGGGGTGGTCTGCCTGCGCACCGTCCAGATCCACGTCTGCGTGTCGACGTCACCGACCCGCACACCCGAGACCTCACCGATGCGCGCCGCGGTGCTTCCAGCGAAGATCACCACGTCACCCCACCCCCGGTAGCAGCCCACCGAGCAGTCCACTCCCCCAGCGAGTCCGCTTACTCTCAGTCGTGACGGGCTGGAGTCTGGTGGGTGGGGGCAGACGCGGCGGGCTCGGAGCAGGGCGGCCATGAGGAGGGCGCCCAGGGCTACGAGGACGGCGGCGATGGTGAGCGCGAAGCCCTCCGTCGCGGCGCCCGGTGAACCGGCTTGGGCATCGCTGTGGCGTGCGCTCACGGTGACGAGGACTGCGATCCCGACCGCCCTGCCCACCTGTTGCACCGAGGTGAACAGGGCCGAGCCGAGACCGGGGTCGTCGATGCGGGTCCACACGGCGACCGTGCGGAGCTCTTCCCTGATGAAGGGCTCGCCGCGCAACGAGATCCCCTTGGCCTGCAGGTGCACGCGGTAGAGGCCGGCCACCGGCGTCTTGAGGATGCCGCCGAACTCACCGTCCGCCGTTTCGGGCAAGGGCATCACGTACGGCTTCGCGGCGGGCCCGCTGATCTCGGCGTGGACCGACGCGGTGTGCGCGAGCGGGATCCCGGCTTCCGCCAGCGAGACTCTGATCTGTGCGTCGCCACCCGGGCAGCGGGAGGACTGCCGGACGATGACCTCCATCCGGATGGCCGAGCGGGCCTGGACCGACAGCTTCGGCACCTCTTCCAGCGCCCCGGGCGAACTCACCACGCCGGTCATGACCGCATGAGCCCCATGGCCCCTCCCCTGCGCAAACTGGCCCTTACCGCCCACGTCACCGCCTCTGTGGGCTGGCTCGGTGCGGTGCTGGTCTTCCTGGCGCTGGCCATCGTCGGCTTGACCAGCCCGGATGCTCCGACGGTCCGCGCCGTCTTCGTGGCGATGGAACCGGCCGCCTGGTACGCCCTCGTCCCGCTGGCCGGGGCCTCGCTGCTCACCGGGCTCGTCCAGTCGCTGGGCACCACGTGGGGGCTGTTCCGACACTATTGGGTGCTGTTCAAGCTGCTGATCAACGTCGGGGCCATCGTCGTCCTGCTGATGTACACCCGGACTCTGGGCCATCTGGCCGGCGTCGCGGCGGCTCCGGATCCCGCACCAGGCTCGCTGAGGAGCCCTTCGGTCCTGATCCATGCCGTTCTGGCGGTGGTCTTGCTGCTCCTGGCCACGCTGCTGACGGTGTACAAGCCACGCGGCCGGCTCCGGCAATGACGAATGGCTCCGCGCCGTTCGACGCGGAGCCATTCCCGATCGTGCTACTTGAAGCGGCGCAGCCGGAGGCTGTTGCTGACCACGAAGACGCTGGAGAACGCCATCGCCGCGCCCGCGATCATCGGGTTCAGCAGGCCCAGCGCGGCCAGTGGCAGGGCGGCCACGTTGTAGGCGAACGCCCAGAACAGGTTGCCCTTGATCGTCGACAACGTGCGCCGGGACAACCGGATCGCGTCGGCCGCCACCCGCAGGTCACCGCGTACCAAGGTCAGGTCCGAAGCCTCGATGGCGGCGTCGGTGCCGGTGCCCATGGCCAGCCCGAGGTCGGCCTGGGCGAGCGCGGCGGCGTCGTTGACGCCGTCGCCGACCATGGCCACCACCTTGCCGTCGGCCTGCAACTTCTTGACCACGTCCACCTTGTCGGCGGGCAGTACTTCGGCGATGACCTCGTCGATGCCCACCTCGGCGGCGACGGTCTTGGCCACGGCCTCGTTGTCGCCGGTCAGCAGCACCGGCGACAACCCCAGGGCGCGGAGCTGGGCGATGGCCTCCCGGCTGGTCGGCTTCACCACGTCGGCCACCACCAGCACCGCCCGCGCCTGACCGTCCCAGCCCACCGCCACCGCCGTACGGCCGGCGGCCTGGGCCTCGTGCAGATCACGCTCCAGGTCGGCCGAGAGGTGCTGCGACCACTCTTCCAGCAGCCTGGGGCGTCCGACCAGCACGGCGTGCCCGTCCACGATGCCCTGCACGCCCAGGCCCTCGACGTTCGCGAAGTCCTCCACCGTGTCGTCCGAGGCGGCCGCGCGGGCGATGGCCTGGGCGATGGGGTGCTCGGAGGCGTGCTCCAGTGCGCCGGCCAGGCGCAGCACCTCTTCCTCGCTCTCGCCTTCGGCCACGTGCACCTTGACCAGGGTCATCTTGCCCTCGGTGACCGTGCCGGTCTTGTCCAGGACGACCGTGTTGATCTTCCGGGTGGACTCCAGCACCTCGGGCCCCTTGATCAGGATACCGAGCTGCGCGCCCCGGCCGGTGCCCACCAGCAACGCGGTCGGCGTGGCCAGGCCCAGCGCGCACGGGCAGGCGATGATCAGCACCGCCACCGCCGCCGTGAACGCCGCGCCAGCCCCGTCGCCGGTGCCGAGCCAGAAGCCGAGCGTGCCCAGCGCCAGCGCGATCACGATCGGCACGAAGATGCCGGAGATGCGATCGGCCAGCCGCTGCACCTGCGCCTTGCCGGTCTGGGCGTCCTCCACCAGCTTGGCCATCTGGGCGAGCTGGGTGTCGGAGCCGACCCGGGTGGTACGGACGACCAACCGGCCGCCCGCGTTCACCGTGGCACCGGTGACCGCGTCTCCCATCCCGACCTCGACCGGCACGGACTCGCCGGTCAGCATCGAGGCGTCCACCGCCGAGGAGCCCTCCTCGACCACGCCGTCGGTGGCGATCTTCTCGCCGGGCCGGACGATGAACCGGTCCCCCACCGCGAGCTGGTCGACGGGGACCCGCCGGCCGTCGGCCAGCTCCACGTCCTTGGCGCCCAGCTCCAGCAGCGCCCGCAAGGCGGCTCCCGCGCGGCGCTTGGAGCGGGCCTCGAAGTAGCGGCCGGCCAGGATGAACGCCGTCACCGCCGCGGCCGTCTCCAGGTAGATGTTGCCGGAGCCGTCGGTCCGCTCGATGGTGAACGCGAACGGGTGCGTCATCCCCGGCGTGCCGGCCGTACCGAAGAACAGCGCCCACAACGACCAGCCGAGCGCGGCCAGCGTGCCGACCGAGATCAGCGTGTCCATGGTGGCGGCGCCGTGGCGCAGGTTGGTCCAGGCCGCCTTGTGGAACGGCCAGCCCGCGTACGCCACCACCGGAGCGGCCAGCACCAGCGACAGCCACTGCCAATTGGTGAACTGCAACGGCGGAATCATCGCCATGGCCGCCACCGGCACCGACAGCACCACCGACGTGATGAGGCGCTGGCGCAGCGGCTGAAGTTCGTCCTGCGGCTCCTGCTCGGCCGCCTCCTCCGTCTTGGGCGGGGCGGGCAGCGCGGCCGAGTAGCCGGCCTTCTCCACCTCGGCGATCAACGCTTGTGCGTCGACGCCTTCGGGGAAGGTGACCTTGGCCTTCTCGGTGGCGTAGTTGACCGTCGCGGTCACGCCGTCCATCTTGTTCAGCTTGCGCTCGATGCGGTTCGCGCAGGAGGCGCAGGTCATGCCGCCGATCGAGAGCTCGACCGCGTTCGGCCGGTCATCGGTGATCTGGGACATCACCATTCTCCTTTCTCTCGGTCAGTGGCTGTGGCCGTCGTCGCCGTGCCGGGTCGGGCTCGGCGTGGGCTCGGATGTCGGGACCTGCGGCCGCTCGCCTGCGCTCAGGGTGAAGTCGGCGGTACGGACCTTGTCCCCGTGCTGGAAGTCTAGGAACAAACGATAGTCACCGGTGCTCGGCACCTCGGCGTAGAAGGTGATCTCGGGCCCTGGCCGGGTCTTGCCGTCGCCGGGCTCACCATCGGGGTGAACGTGCAGGTAGGCCAGGTCCCTCGCGCGCAACGCCACCAGGTGGCCGTAGGCACCGAGGTACGGCTGCAGGTCGGTGACCGGCTTGCCGTCCTTGCTCACCTTGAGGGTCAGCTTGCTGGACTGTCCGGGCGTCAATTCACCGTCGAGCGTGACCTCATAACCGTCCACCTTCGCCGTCCGGCTCACCTCGGACAGCGCCTTCGGCTCGTAGTCGCCCGCGACCAGAAGATCCGTGCCGAGCGTCAGACCGCTGCCACCCGCCGGTACGAAGTCGGCGAACGCCCGGTAGGCGCCCGGGTCGTTCAGCGTCAGCTTCACCGACCACACCCCGCCCCCGGCCTCGACCGGGTGCACATGCTGGAACGTGGCCAGATCACGCGAGGCCACGATGAAGTGCAGCTTCTTGTCGTGCTCGACCTGGAAATCGGTGACCGGCCTGCCATCGGCCCCGATCACCGTGAACCGGAAGTCGGTCGGCTCACCGGCCGTGATGGTGGTCAACGGGTTGAGGGTGTAACCGTTCTCGGACACTTGGAGCCCCCCAGGGGTATCGTCCTTCGCCTGTGCCTGCGCGGTGGCGTGTTCTCCGTGTCCCGCACTCGCGCTCGTGGTGGGCACGACAGTGGGCATGGCAGTGGGCATGACCATGGCGGCGTGGTCCTCGGCCGGGGGCGTCCCGACCGGCCCTACCGCCTTGCCCGCCCCCAGGGCTCCGCCGAAGACGACGGCCAGTCCCAGGACGTACGAGCCGAGCTTGACCGCGGTGTTCACTGGTTCGCCACTTCGTAACCGGCCTCTTCGACAGCGGCGACAATCTTCGCCGCGTCGATGGGGCCGTCACTGTCCACGGTCAGCAAGCCTGTCGCCAGGTCCACCTCGACGCTGGAGACGCCAGCCACTTCGCCGACCTCTTCCTTGACCGAGCTCACGCAGTGTCCGCAGGTCATGCCCTTGACGGTGTAGGTGGCGGTGCTCATATCGGTCTCTCCTTCAATCCGCGAGTCAGGAACGTACAAGCCTGGCGATGGCGTCGGACGCCTCTTTGATCTTGGCCTCGGCCTCCGGGCCGCCCTTGAGCGTGGCCTCGGCGACACAGTGGGCCAGGTGCTCTTCGAGCAGCGACAGGGAGAACGACTTCAGCGCGCTGGTCGCCGCCGACACCTGGGTCAGGATGTCGATGCAGTATTTGTCGTCCTCGACCATCCGCTGCAGACCCCGGATCTGCCCTTCGACGCGCCGCAACCGCAGCGCGTGGTCCTGCTTGGTGCCGCTGTATCCGGCCATGTCCACCCCTCCTCAGGTCGCTGCTCATGCCAACACCATACCCCCCTATGGTATTTCCGGCAACCAACGTCTTGGAGATCGACATGCCACACAAGATCAATGATTCGTCGTCTGCATCGCATCGCTGCCGATACACCGCGGCGATGCCCACCTCAGCACAGTCCGGCAGGTCACACGCAACAGCTCCATCGTTCGCAAGCGAGGGGCTTTCGTTGGACGGCGTGCGTCGCGTTGACTTTGAGACGACTTAGTCGCAAGCGTGGCGGACGTCTTCTGGCACGAGGCGTTCGGCCGCGACGCCGTGCTGTGGAGCCCGCCACACATGCTCGCGGTCTTCGGGACCATGGCACGGATCGTGGGTGTGCTGGCCGGAGACCGACCCGGCACTCCGTCGTGGCTGATCTCCGCTGCCGGAGGGCTGCTGCTCGGTAGCGCCCTGATTGCCGTGCTGGAGTTCGAGACCGACGTCCCGCAGTTCAACGAGGAGCTCTATCTGCCCGTGTTGCTGGTCAGCGCGCTGTTCACGCTGGCCATGTTCCGTCGGCTCCTTGACGGCCGCTTCGCCGTCACCCAGGCGCTCAGCTTGTACGTGCGTCGCCAAATGGGGGCTGCCCTAGGCCACCCTCGAAAGGGTGGCCGACGAGGCCGACATCTCCCGTGCGACCCTTCACCGCCGCGGTGTCAGCCGGGAGGCACTGATCGCCGCACTCGCCGCCCGCGCCGCCGACGAGTTCCGCACTGCCCTGTGGCCAGCGCTGACCAGCCCAGGCACGGCCGCCGAACGGCTCAGAGCGATGCTCGAGGCGATGTTTCAAACCGCCGACAGACACCTGGAACTGCTGACCGGGATGTACGTGGCGCATGGCGAGATGTTCCACCAGCCCGGCCCCGACGCCCTCACCGTCGACATCTTCGCGGCCCCCTTCGAGCGGTTGCTCCGCGACGGCGTGCTCGACGGCTCCCTCCGCGAGGTTCCTCCCACCGTCACCGCCACGGTGCTGTTCAACACTGCCGGCTGGGGCTATGTCCATCTGCGCGCCAGCCACGAGTGGCCGCCGGAGCGCACCAGGGAGGCCATCATCGACCTGGTCATGAACGGCCTGCTGCCGTAACGCGATCTACGACGCACCATAGGAGATATTCCGTATGCTCTGGTCATGAGGTCAACGGAGGCGGGACGGTCGGCGGGGGCGCTGCCGCGGCTGCTGCTCCTGGTCCTCCTCATGCTGGGCGTAGCGGCGATGCACACGCTCGGCCACCTCGACGGCCACGACGCGCCACAGCCATCGGCCACTGGCATGCTCCACGCGGAGAGCGCGCACTCTCCCGTGCCTGGCTCTGGATCCGGCGATGCGCCGGGTAAGGCACCTGACCCAGCGTCCGCCTGCTTGGCGATCATGGCCGCTCTCCTCGCCCTGGCACCGCTGGTCCCGCTTGTCGCCGGCCTGGCCTGCGCCTGGCTGCGATCGCATCCCGGATGGCCCGTACCACGGCGGCTTCGCGGCCCGCCTCCTCTGTCGCTCATCCTGACGCGCACGGTGGTGCTGCGGACGTAAGCGTTCTGACCCGGATCGCTGGGGCCGTCATGCCCAGCTACGTCCGGTCTTCGCCCGTCCGTCAGCGCAAACGTCAGCGAGGCAGCAACCATGTACCACATCAGTCGACGCGCCCTGCTCAGGGGCGGTCTCGGTCTCCTGGGCGGAGCCGCCCTCACCGGCTGCGACCAGAATCCCACGTCCTCTCCCGCCTTCATCGGCCCGAGGAGCGACCAGGTCCGCGCCGCCGAGCAGGCCCGCGGTCCCGGTGCGGTACGCGACTTCACCCTTGTGGCCGCCGAGAGCGAAGTAGAGCTCGGCGGCGTGACCGCACGAACCTGGGCCTACGACGGCCGCATCCCGGGCAGGCCCATCCGGGTGAAGGCGGGCGAGGTGATCCGTGCCCGGCTGTCCAACACTCTGCCCAAAGACACCACCGTCCACTGGCACGGGCTGGCGCTCCGCAACGACGCCGATGGCGTGCCCGGCGTCACCCAGCGGCCTGTCGCATCCGGAGCCACATACGTCTACGAGTTCACCGCCCCGGACCCGGGCACCTACTGGTTCCACCCGCACACTGGCACCCAGCTCGACCGCGGGCTCTACGCCCCACTGATCGTGGAGGACCCGAACGAGCCGCTGACGTACGACGACGAGTGGGTCGTCGTACTCGACGACTGGCTGGACGGGGTCACCGGCACGCCGGACGAAGTGCTGGCCGAGTTGTCCGGCGGCATGGGCGGCATGGATCACGGTGGTATGACCGGTATGACCGAGATGACCCCCAGCCCAACGCCTGGGACAAGCAAGCACATGCTCATGGGCGCCACCAGCCTGCTGCTCGGCGGGGACGCGGGCGACGTACGCTATCCGCACTTCCTGCTGAACGGGCGGATCGCCACCGCACCGGAGACCTTCCGCGCCGAGCCCGGCGCGGTTGCGCATCCGGATCATCAACGCGGGCGGTGACACCGCCTTCCGCGTGGCGCTGGCCGGACATCGAATGACCATCACCCACACCGATGGCTTCGCCGTACAGCCGATCGATACCGAAGCACTGCTGATCGGCATGGGCGAGCGCTACGACGTGCTGGTCACTCTCAAAGACGGCGTCTTCCCGCTGGTCGCTCTCGCCGAGGGCAAGAAAGCCGTGGCCCGCGGCCTGATCAGGACCAGCCGGTCAGCATCGGCGCCCAAGGCCGGCCTGCGTCCGCACGAACTGGAGGGCGGCGTCCTCCGCTACGCCAAGCTCCGCCCGGCCGAGGCCGTACGGCTCGCGCCCAAGAACCCCGACCGCACCATCAAGCTGGAGCTCACCGGAAGCATGATGACCTACGACTGGGGGATCAACGGCAAGAAGTACGACCCGAAGATCATCTCAGCGATTCGGGCAGGAGAACGGGTCCGCCTGTCGTTCGTCAACCGCACGACAATGTGGCACCCGATGCACCTGCACGGCCACACCTTCGCCCTGGCCGAGGCCGGCATCCGCAAGGACACCGCCATCGTCCTTCCGAACACCAGGCTGGACGTGGACTTCGACGCCGACAACCCCGGCCTGTGGATGATCCACTGCCACAACGTCTACCACGGCGAATCCGGCATGATGACCTTGCTCGGCTACCGGCAAACCTGACGCAACCCCCACCCCTCGGGTTCAGCGAAGACAAGCGATGCAGATGCACACTCGATTCAACTATCTCTGATAGCAGAGTGGCCGTCGTGCTGGATCTCGTCTCCCAGACCCTCTACTCGGGAGACGAGATCCTGGAGGCATACCTCTCCGCGCGAAACCACCGCGTTCGCCGACAGCACCTACTATGGTTCCTCGTAGTGCGGTTCCCGCAGCCGCCGAGCCGAGTCCCGGTCCCCTGGCCGGGAGCCGGAGACCCACGATGCAGGGGTGAATCGGCGACCTTCGTCGTCGTAGGGCGACTCCCGCCCGAACCCGTCAGCTAACCCGGCAGGCAGAAGGAGAGGAGCCCTATGTGGCGGGTCGTCCCCCCACGCCATTCCGTCGCATCCGGTATCCGCTGGGGCCCTGCTGGTCACCCTGGCCATGGGCGCGAGCATCGGCGCAGAAGCGCTCGCGGCCCCTGAACCCGGCGCCAAAGAGCTGCGCAGGCAGCTCTCCGAACAGCAGAAGGAGCTCGACGCGCTGATCGGCGACTACAACGCCAAGCGTGTCTCGCTCGTGACCGCCAGGAAGTCCGAGCAGGCGGCGCGGGCGCGGCTGCGAGCGGCGCAGAGAAGATACGAGCAGGCCCAGCAAGGCGTCCGAGAGCTGGCGACGCTGCGTTACCAGCAACCGGACCTGAATCTCGCGATATTCGCGGCGGGAGCCGACCCGAGCACCATCCTCAGACGTGCGGCCATCTTGGAGCAGCTCGCCGCCGAGGAGACGGCGCTCGTAGCGGGCTTCACCAAGGTACGCGACAACATCACCCCGCGGATGCGGAACGTACGCAACCTGATCCGGCAGCGCTTCGCCCTGTCCTACGGCGTCGGCTGCTACCGCGGCGTCAATGACGGCGGGGAGCATCCCCTCGGCCGCGCGTGCGACTTCATGGTGAGCTCCGGCGGCGCGATGCCCTCGCCTGAGCAGGCAAGGCTGGGTGATGAGATCTCTGAGTGGGTGATCGAAAACGCGCAGCGGCTCGGCATCATGTACGTGATCTACAGGCAACGCATCTGGCACGTCCGTACGGGGGCGTGGAAGTACATGAGCGACCGGGGCGGTGTCACGGCCAACCACTACGACCACCCACACATCTCGGTCTATTAGGAAGGGCGTGATGGAGGGAGCACTCCAAGACCCGGCGACGACACCGAGCCGGGCCCGGCAACTCCATCACGCCGCCGCGCTGCTCTCTTGTAACAGCCAAGCTCACACCGGCAGCACCGACCAGGGGCCGGCGAGCATTCGTGCTGTTTCTGGGCCCGCGATGCCGGGATGACCCCGGCAGTGCGGATCTCGTGACGCCGCTCGATCCCCGAGACGAGCCGGCCGCGGCCCAGTTCTCTCACGATGGACTGATCGGCCATCGTCGGCCGGAGCCATTCTCGACGACGAGCTACTATATTAGCTAGTAGAATCTGTGACTATGCGCAATACACGGCTTCGTGCCACAGCCGCGGCGCTGGCCGTCCTGGCGCTTGTCGCGTCGGCGTGCGGACCATCACCATCCTCCTCAGCGCCCGGCCCTGATGATCCGGGAATCGGTCACATTCACGGGCTGGGCGTCGATCCAGCGGACGGCGCCCTCTATCTGGCGGGCCACTACGGCCTGTTCAAGGTCACATCGGTGGAGACCGCCCAGCGGGTGGCCGGACGTATCCAGGACCATATGGGCTTCACCGTGACCGGACCAGGGACGTTCCTGGCCAGCGGTCACCCCGGCGACCCGCAGGCCGCCAGTCCGCACCTGGGCCTCATCCGCAGCAGCGATGCCGGTCGCACGTGGGTCACCGTGTCTGAGGGCGGCGCCGCCGATTTTCACTCCCTGCAGCCTGCGGGAGACAAGCTGTACGCGTACGACAGCCAGACAAGGCAGGTAAGGGCGAGCGCAGACGGGGGCACTACCTGGATGCCCGGCACCGACGAAGACGCCATCGACCTGGCCGCGAACGCCGGCGAGCCGGATCGCCTCTACGCGACCACCCAGGGCGGACTGCGGGTCAGCACGGACGGCGGCACGAGTTTCGCGGGCGTCCAGGGCGCGCCGCTGCTCAGCCACGTCGACTCCCCTGCCAAGGGACTGCTGGTAGGTCCGGACACCGAGGGCCGACTACAGACGAGCCGGGACGAGGGACGTACCTGGCAAGCCGGCGGGGCCCTGCCCGGACAGGCCACGGCGTTCGCCGCCGTCGATGGCAACCGGCTGCTCGCCACGACCGAGGACGGCACCGTCTACGAGTCCAGGAACGGCGGCGGCGACTTTACCGTCGTCTTCCGTTCCGCGGCCTCGTGATCGCTCTCCGTCCCAACCGCCGTCGTAGGCCCGGGGGCTTCATGAGCGTCCTGCGCTCGCCGGGAAGGTCCCTCCCGGCGCCCGGGTGGACGGCGTGGACATCGGCGCGCTGCCGCCCGAGTCAGCGCGCTCACCGGCCACATCGAGAACGTCTAACACATTGGCCTTCAGCCCGAGCGCACCGCTGCTGGCTTCCGCCGGAGAGGACACCCGGATCATCCTGTGGGACCCCACCCGGCTGCCGCTCGCCGAGCATACCGACTGGCTCAACGACGTGGGCTTCGCCCCCGACGGCCGCACCTTGGCCACCGCCGGCGACGACGGCGCCATCATCTTGTGGAACGCCGACAGCCGAACAGTTCGCGGCCAACTCACCGCCGGCCCGGCGCCGGTCAACACCATAGCCTTCAGCCCCGATGGCCGCTCCATTGTCGCCGTCGCCGGTACCCCTCAGCAGCACATGCGCATCGGCGACCCCGCCCTGCTGCTGTTCCGGCCCGCCGACCGCAGGCCGCCCTACGGCTGCTCAGACACCTGGGCATGGTCCGCGACGTCGCCTTCAGCCCTGACGGGCGACTGCCGGCCACCGCCAGCAACGACCGGACCGCCATCCTCTGGGACACCGACCCGCGACTTACGGCCACCCAGATCTGCGCCACTGTCACGTATGACCTCAGCCTGAAAGACTGGGCTCGCTTCTTCCCGGAGACCTCATGTCGCAGAGCCTGCCCCTGACCTCCGCTCGGTCGCAGACGGTGGCTGGATGCGGTCGGCAAAGTGAATCGTCCCGGGTTCGGTGGAGATCTCCATCAAACTCGGGGCGATTCACCGGGCCAGGGAACTGCTGAAGCCGCGGATCAAGCCGGAGCATGTCCCGTTTCGCACATTCGATGGCAATGTCAGGATCGCTGCCACGATCCACGGCATTGGGGCGGAGATGGAGGACTCCGGCGGCTGGTTGTGGACTTTGGTCAGCGCGCTGGACGGGACCAGGTCACCCGACGATGTGCTCGCCGTCGTGACGTGCGAACACCCGGAAGTGTCCGAGATCGAGGCTACGGAGGCGATGCAGCAGCTTCTCGAGGCCGGGTTCTTGGAGGAATTCGGCGCATGCCCACCAGCGCAGTTGTCGCGGCCGCCGAAATGCGCCGGAAGATCGAAGAGAACAGCCAGCCCGGCACGGACCTACTCGGCCTGCCCCAATACCAGGTCCGCTCCCGGACCGGCCGGCACCGGCACGTGAGCACCGGCATGCTCGCCCTTGCGGGCCTTTTGCGGCAGGCGGTTCTTTCGGCGGTCAGGGTCTATTCGAAGCCGCAGACGTGATGCCGTAGGTCCGCGATCAGATCCTGGCCGCGATGACCGGTCAGCACGTCAGGGTCGGCCGCCGTCGCACCGCCGCAGGTCGCGCGCCCGTCACCGCGGAGGAATGGGCTCGGCCGGCCGGTCTGGACCCCGGTCGCCGGCCCAAGGCCGCGATACCGATGCATGTAGGTATCTTTCATTGGCGCTCGCATGTTGGTTAGATACCTTCACCCGCGCTTCCCCTCGACCCCCGGAGGGCCCAGCTCGTGAAAATCATCACTCGGTTATCGACCGCCGCCGTGACGGCCTCCCTGGTGCTGCTCGGCACTGTGACACCCGCCACCGCCGCGACCATCACGGTCGACAACGCCACCGCCGGACAGTTCTCCGCCGGCGCCAACTGGGGCACCTCGACCTGGTCCACGCAGCGCTACGGCGCGGACTACCGGTTCGCGACCCCGGACACCACCACGAGCGACGCCGCCTGGTTCAAGGCGTCGATCGCAGCGGCCGGAGCTCACCTGGTAGAGGTCTGGTACCCGGCCGACCCTGGCTACAACAGCGCCACCCCGTTCCTGGTGGCCACCACTGACGGCACCCGTACGGTGGCCGTCGATCAGCGCGCCAACGGCGGCCGCTGGGTCGGTCTCGGCACGTTCGCCCTGGCCGCCGGCGACTACAACGTGGTCGGCGTCAGCCGCTGGACCAGCCAGCCCGGCTACGTCGTGGCCGACGCCGTCCGGATCACGTCCTCCACCGGAGCGGTCTCCTTCTCGCTCCCCCTTCCGCGCAACGCGCTGCCTCGCAGTGAGTACGACGACCCGCACCACGACTATCCGGCGATCGACCTCCCGGTCGGCACCGGCACCCCGGCATACGCGGCGCGCGCCGGCACGGTGACGATCATCGACGACAGCCTCTGCGGGCGCGGCATCAACCTGACCGGAACCGACGGGGCCATCTACACCTACTGCCACTTCTCCTCGTGGTCGGTCCCCAATGGCGCCTCCGTCGCCGCCGGGCAGCAGATCGGGCTGAGCGGCAACACCGGCAACTCGACCGGTCCGCATCTGCACTTCGGCATCCGTACCGGCAGCACCCGGCGGTGCCCGCAGAACTTCCTGCTGGCCGTGTACGACGGCGTCACACCACCGGCGGCCAGCAGCCTGCCCACCACGGGCTGCTTCTACGTCAGCCGGTCCACGGAGCCGGTCATTCCGCTCGGCTGAGCGGCCGGCCCACCGGCACCCCGGGCAATGATTCCAACGGATGAAAGATCAGCTGTTCGGCCGCGCCGAAGTGGCGAGGGTGTTCGTCCGAAAGGCGGGCGTACGTACAACCTGTCTACAGGTGCGGTCCGAGCAGGCTCAGGTCGGCGGGCGAAAGCCGGGCGAAGGCGGTCGCCGCCTGGTGCCGGTACGGGTGGAGCAGCGGCTGACGGCTGGCCTCGTCCAGCCGGGGCGGTTCCCTTTGGGATTTCGCCCTACGTGGGCGGCGGTTCTGTCGAGTGGACGATCGGCATACCCATGCTGGTCTGCTACGTGGCCATTGCTTTCGCGGTAGTGAACCCAGACGCGTTGGCGAAGCCGGCGGCCATGATGCTGGAGAATCCAGTGTCGGAACGAATCCTTCGATGGATAGCGGTGGTCCTGTTGATCGTCGGCTTCCAGTAGTGCTGCGGTGTGTCGCTCAGGGGCCGTCAGCGCACGGAGCAGACCGCCGCCCCGATCACCGCCGTCACCGCGTCCGGATGCGAGATCAGGGTCAGGTGCGATCCGCCCGCGAACGTGGTGACCTTCGAGCGGGCCCGCTTGGCCATCTTCCGCTGCGAGTCCGGCGTGATGATCCGGTCACCGGTGCTGATGAAGTACCAGGACGGGATCGTCTTCCACGCGGCGGCCTTCGACGGGGTCATAAACGCGCTGGTCGAGGCGGCCCGCTGGGCGGCCCAGAGGCGTTCGGCGGTCTTCTGCGGCAGATCGGAGCCGAACGAGCGGGCGAACGGCTCCTGCTTGAGATACAGGTCGTCCGCTCCTTGAGGCGCTCCCGCGTAGGGCACCGCGTCGTAGAGCGTGCCCGGGTTCGCGTTCAGGGCGGACTTGGAGCCGCTGAGCTGGCCGGTGGTCTCCCCGACGTCCGGGGCGGCGGCATCGACGTACACGAGCGCCTTGACGGCGGGCACGCCCGCGGCCGCGTTCGTGATCACCGAACCGCCGTAGGAGTGCCCGACGAGCACGATCGGACCGCGAATGGTCTTCAGGAAGTCGGCGACGGTCGCGGCGTCGCTGGTCAGGTCGCGGAGCGGATTGCCGATGGCGCGGACGACATAGCCCGCCCGTCGCAGGGCGTCGGCCTCGCCGTCCCAGCTTGAGGTGCCAGCCCAGGCTCCGTGCACCATGACGACTGTCGGCTTGGTGCGGGCCGGTGCAGGACAGGGCAGGGGAGCCGCCGCGGTGGCCGGCTGGGCGTAGGCGGCCGCCACCGGCAGGGTGAGCGCGGCGAACGCCGCCACGAAGGTCTTCTTGTGGCGGGGGATCGTCATCTTTCTGCTCCTTCTGTCCGACGGTCTGGTGTTCGTACTGCGGTCGTGCGGGCACGGCGGGTCAGCTCCACCGCGTCGGTGAGGGAGGTGCAGGCCAGGGTGATGGCACGGGCGCGGGGGTTCGCGGCCCCGGCGATCCGGGCGAGCACGTGCCCGGGCGGCGCCTGGACGAACAGCGTCGTGCCGAGTTCGCCGAGCAGGGCGACGATGTCCCGCCAGCGCAGGGCGGCGGCGACCCCGCGGGCCAGGTCGTCGAGGACGGCGTCTGCGTCCTGGAGCGGGCGGCCGGTCCGGCCGCCGAGGTAGGTAACGGCGAGGGCGCGCCTGGGCACCGTGCCGAGGTGGGCCGCCATGGCGTCGGCGACGCCGGCGAGCAGCGGGCAGTGTGAAGGGACGCCGATGTCCAGGCGCCGCACGCGCCGCGCGCCGGCCCGCTCCGCCGCCGCGTCGAGGCGTTTCAGCGCGCGGACGCTGCCAGCGGCCACGACCTGCTGGTCGGCGTCGATGACGGCCAGGTATGCCGGGTCGTCATCGGTCGTGATCGAGTCGATCAGGGCGCGGGCCCTGGGCACGTCGAGCCCGAGCACGGCAGCCATGCCGTACCCGGACGGGTAGGCGTCGCGCATGAGCTCGGCGCGGTGGCGTACGGCCACGAGGGCTTCGGCGAAGGTCAGAACGCCAGCGGTGACAGCGGCCGGGAACGCGCCGGCGGAATGGCCGGCCACGGCGTCGGGACCGGCGCCTTCGGCGGCGAGCGCCCTGGTCACGGCGACTCCGGCGACGCAGAGCGCGACCTGCGTGGTGACGGTCGACGCCAGCGCCCAGGCGTCGTCCTGCCTGGACGAACCGGGCAGGATCCGTTCGGCCTCGGCGAGGGTCGCGGCGACGGCCGGATGGCCGGGCAGGTCGTGGAGCATCCCGGGCCGCTGGGTGCCCTGGCCGGGGTAGAGGAAGGCGACCGTCATGCGCGCCCCCAGGGGTCGTCGACCAGCTCGGGGCCGTGCGCGGTGCGGGCCAGGACCGGGCCGCCGGTACGGGCCCACTCGGCCAAGCCGATCCCGCCGCGCGGGGTCTCCAGCTGGCAGTCGATCCTGCTGGGGAGGGCGGCGAAGGCGGTCACCAGTCGTGCGGCCGTGGCCGGCGACAGCCTGCGCGGCGTCCGTACGAGCAGGTCGAGGTCGCTCGAGGGGTGGGTGACCTGGTGCCCGGTGGCCAGCTCGAAGCCCACGCTGCCGACCGGACCCCAGACGGCCTCGCACCCCAGCTCCTCGGCCAGCCGCAGGCCGACGGCGGACAGGGTGTCGCACAAAGCGGCAGGCAGGGCGGCGAACATGGTGGCGGGCAGAGCGGCCGGCAGGTGGGGGCCGCGCGGGTGCGGGCGGTTCAGCTTCTCCGGGGGCACGCGGCGGGTCACCTCCCCTGCGGGCACGAAGGCGGCGTGGCGCTGCGACCGGCGGGGTCCGCGCACGCCGATGGGGATCAGGCCGGGCGGGTGCGGCGCCCGCCGTACGACGGCCCAGCCGCAGGCCGCCAGTGACGCGGCGGCCCAGCCGGGCAGCTCGGCGCCGGCCGCCGCGCTACCCGCGAGCCGCAACAGGTCGTGCGGGCGCGCCGTCATCCCCATTGCTTCGCGAGTTCCTCGTGGATGCGGCGGGAGGCTGCCCTGGTCTTCAAGGCGCCCGGCGAGTTAAGGCGGTTGCTCAGGTCACGGGGACCCTTCCGGGCACGTACGACGGCGGCGGCCAGCGCGTTCCTCACCTTCACGGTGTCCCCTTCGGTCGGCTCGCCAGCGTTCTCCACCCGCAGGAGCTCGTCGCACAGGCCGAGCTTCGCCCAATCGTTGACGTCGTACGACAGCGGCGGGAAACGTTTGGCCAACTCGTCGAGCTCGGCCACCGTCCGGAGGGTCACCTTGGCCGCGGCCTGCTTGTGCATGGCGTGGATCACCACGCCGGGATCGTCGAGCGCCAGGATCTGGTTTGCCTGCAGACCGTGCGCGAGCAGCCCGCCGGACAGGGCTCTTCCGACGATGAGCGAGATCACTGGATGCCCCGCCGTACGGGCGGTGGCGTAGGCGTCCACGGCGGCTGCCAGCGCGTGGTGGATGCCGAGCAGTTCCTCGACGCGCCCGTAGGCCTGGCTGGGCAGGTCGACCACGGCGACGATCGGGCGGCGGCGGCCGTCGGGCAGCCGCCCGTCCGCGACGACCACCCCGGTCACCGCCTCGGCGAGGGCGAGCCCTTCGCGAAGCCCGACCTCGCCCTCGCGCGCGCGGTGGAAGGGGCTTCGCGGGTCCGGCACGACGGTGACGATGCGGGCGGTGTCGTCGCCCAGCGTGCAGTCGGCCGTGATCACGGACGGCACGACGTCGTTCACGGCCCCGTCCGCGAGCGCGTGCGTCCAATTCTGCCCGCGGCTCATCCAGGGTCTCCCTTCGGCGGCGTGGGTTTCGCCCATACCGCCGCGAGCGCGGACGGTGCGGGCGGATGGTCCAGGTCGACGGCTTCCAAGCTGGCCCGCAGCTGGCCGATCCGCCGCGAGCGGTGCTCGGCGGGCACGCCCTGCCGCACGGCCTCGACCACCGCGGTACGCAGCGCGGAGACGTCGTCGAGGACCAGTGCGTCTGCCAGGCCGGTCCTGACGCGCTGCGTTCCGCCGTCGATCGACCAGATCAGCGGGTGGTCGGAGGCGTCGAACTCGGCGATCCCTGCCTCGGACTCGATCACCTCAGGACCGTCGAGCCCGAGCCTGCCCTCCGCGGTCATGATCAGCTTCGTGCACAGTCCGGCAGCGATGCTCACGCCGCCGAAACAGCCCAGCGCCCCGGCGATGACACCAACGACGGGCTGGAGGGCGCGCAGCTCCAGTACAGCCGCGCACACTTCGGCCACCGTGGCCAGGCCCAAGTTGGCCTCCTGTAGGCGGACGCCACCGGTCTCCAGCAGCAGCACCGCGGCGGTCGGAGCGCCGTCGCGGCTGTCCCGTGCCGCCAAAGACAGCCCAGCGGCGATTTTCACACCGGAGACCTCGCCGATGCCGCCGCCCTGAAATGCCTGTTCGATGCCGATCACGACCGCGCGCTGCCCGTCGAGACTGCCCTTGACCACGACGACGCCGTCGTCGGACTGCGGGACGACGCCCTGAGGCTCCAGCCATGGCGACTCGATGCGGTCGAAGGGGCCGCACAGTTCGCGGGCCGTGCCTTCGTCCAGCAGCGCCTTCGCCCGCTCCCGGGCGTCCAGCTCGATGAAGCTGGTGCGGTCGAGCAACGACTCCCACTCGGTGACCGTCATGCCTTGCCCTCCTCGATGGCCTGCCGGAGGCGCAGGGTCACCACGCCGGGTGTGGCTCCGAAGTCGTTGAGCTCGAACCTCGCGGCCACGCGGTGACGGGCGAAGAACCGCTCCAGCACGGTCCGCCACACCGTGTCGAACCCGTCGACGCTGGTACGCACCCGCACCTGGGCGGTGCCGTTCGCGGGGGTCATCAGGACCTCCAGATCCCCCGAGCCCACCACCCCGACGTGGCTGCGCCGGGCGGCCGGGCGGTCCGCGGGGAACTCGTAGCTCAGCGTCTGCATGAGAGCACCTCCTGCTCAAGGCGTTCCGGCCACGGCACCATGTCCAGGAAGAGCGCGGCGGCCAGCAGATCGCCGCTCCCACCCGGTGACAGGCGCCGCCTGCGGAGCGCGTCGTCCAGTTCCATGAGCGCGGCACGGCCGGAGCCGGTGCCCGCGCCCCCCTCGGCCAGGACACGCCGGGCGCCGAGCCGTACGACACGCAGGCCGTCGGGGCCGCCGCGGTGCAGGACACAGGTGTCATCGAGCAGGCTCATCACCGCCAGCAACGCGTCCAACTGGGCCGCCTCTTCGCCGAGACCGGCCGCCCTGCCCTCCCGCAGCCGCGGCAGCGCGATCTCGGTAACGTGCGGAAAGGCGGTTTCCGCCTCTCTGCGGGCACCGCCCGCCCCATATCGCCGCCGGGCCCGATCGCCGTGGGACGGCTCCCCCGCCGGGACCCACCGATCGGGCAGGGCGGCCAGCCGGGCCGCGGCGCGGGCGGCCGCGCGTTCGTCGGCCGCGCCGCCGGCGATGGCGGCGACCAGCAGCCCGAGCGCCCACAGGGCCCCGCGATGGGTGTTGATCCCTACGGTGGTCCGCAACATCGCCCGGTCGCCCAGGCGGCCGATCGCGCCCAGCTCCTCCCGGAGCCCGACACCGGCGGGCGTCCGCTCTGCGGCCTGCGCGATCCTGCGGAACGTGGGGCGTAGCGCCTCGGCGGAGGCCAGCATGAGGGGCAGGTCCATGTCGTCGTGGGCGCCGCCGCCGCGGCCGTCGACCAGGCCGGGTTTGGGACTCAGCCGGGCCTCGGCGTGCAGCGACCGGACCGCCGTGTCGGCGAGCAGGGCCGCGGACGGCCTGGCGTGCTCGATCACGGTCATCGGCGGATCACCAGGTCCGGAACTGGGCGGGTGGGTCGTACAGTCCGCCGGACCAGGCCACGAGATCCTCGACGCTGCGGGCTGCCAGCAAAGACCGTTTCGCCTTGCGGACGTCGACCTTGAGGTCTGCGGGCAGCGCGACCAGCCCGTCCCGGCGCAGCTCCTCGACGCGCCGCTCGTCGATCTCCCGGCCGATCGACGTGGCGCCCGCGACCGCGGCCACCGCCTCGCGCCGTTCGGCCAGGGCCGAGGCTTTGTAGAGGTACGCCACGCCCTCCTCGGTCACCACGTGGCTGACGTCGTCCCCGTAGATCATGATCGGCGGGATGGGCATGCGCGCGTCCTTGCCCACCGGGACCGCGTCGAGCGTCTCCACGAACGCCGGGGCGCCGCCCGAGCGGAAGGTCTGCGTGATCTGCACGACGAGTTTGCGTCCCCGCAGCGCCGGGGCCTGCCCGGTCAGCAGGCTCAGCCATGCGGGGGTAGGGTGCCTGCGGCCGTGCGAGTCGTGTCCCATGTTGGGCGCTCCGCCGAACCCGCTCAGGCGGCCCTCCGTGACCGTCGACGAGTTCGCGCTGCCGTCGATCTGCAGCGACGACCCGATGAACAGGTCCACGGCGTACTGGCCCGCGAGCTGGCACAGCACTCGGTTCGATCGGAGCGAGCCGTCACGGCCGGTGAAGAACACGTCCGGGCGGGCGGCGACATAGCGCTCCGTGCCCGGCTCTCCGCCGAAGCAGTGCACCGACTCGACCCAGCCGCTCTCGATGGCGGGGATGAGCGTCGGATGCGGGTTGAGCGCCCAGTGCCGGCAGATCTTCCCGCGCAGCCCCAGCTCTTCGCCGTAGGTGGGCAGGAGGAGCTCGATCGCCGCGGTGTCGTAGCCGATCCCGTGGTTCAGCGTGGTCACCCCGTGCCGCTCATAGATGCCGCGCAGCGTCATCATCGCCATCAGGATCTCCACCTGGCCGATGTGGCGCGGATCGCGGGTGAACAGCGGTTCCAGTGCGAACGGCCGCGGGCTCTGCACGATCAGGTCCACCCAGTCGCCGGGGATGTCCACCCGGGGCACCTTGTCCACGATCTCGTTGACTTGGACAACGGTCACGCCGTCGGAGAAGGCCACCGCCTCGGCGATGGTCGGGGTGTCCTCGGTGCTGGGGCCGGTGAACAAGTTCCCGTCACGGTCGGCCTGTTCGGCGCAGAGCAGCGCAACGTTCGGAATGAGGTCGATGAACATCCGCGCGTACAGCTCGACGTAGGTATGGATCGCTCCAACCTCGACCGTTCCGTCGGCCAGCAACTGCGCCATGCGCACGCTCTGCGGACCGGCGTAGGCGAAGTCGAGACGGCGGGCCACCCCTCGCTCGAACATGTCGAGGTGCTCCCGGAGGCTGATCGAGGAGATCAGCAGATGCAGGTCGTGCACGGCCTTCGGATCGCACCCGGCCAGCGCCTCGGCCAGGAAGTCCGCCTGCTTCTGGTTGTCGCCTTCCAGCGCCACCCGGTCGCCCGGGCGCAGCAACGCCTCAAGTGCCGCACGCATCCGACCGGCGTCCAGCACCCGGCCGGAGACGAAGGGACGGACCTTCTCCAAGCGGTCCCGTTTGGCGGTCCGCCGCCGTGTCCAGTCCCGAGCGGCCACCTTGGTGTGCGCCATCACTCGCCCCCATCCAGCGTTGACCTAGATGTGCTGCACTCAAACGGTGCGTAACTAACCCAAGGGGGACTAAAGCCTGGCCACTACCCGACCGCCCAAATCACCGGGCGAGCAGATGATCATGCGACGATGCAGGGCTGCGGTCGGCTCGAACCAGGACATTCCGCACATAGAGCGACGACGCCATGGGAGCCGGCCACGATCGGCGGCAGTAGCCGATCTGCTCACCCCCTTGCCGCGCAGGCGCTGCCCCTGTGATCATCCCCCAGCAAGAGGGTGCCAATGTGCCGTCTCCTGGCCATCGTGGCGGCCCACCGCGCCGCACTTGTCCGCCATCCCGATGCTCGAAAGTTGCGGCCGGCACCCTGGTCGTCCCGTCGCTGGACCGCTACGGCCGCTCCCTGGCCGACCTCATCACCATGGTCGCCGAACTCCGCAGGCGCGAGATCGGCTTCACCTCGCTGCACGAGAACCTCGACACCACCACCCCCGGCGGCCGCCTCATCTTCCACGTCTTCGCCGCCCTCGCCGAGTTCATCGTCGCCGGCAACCCGCGACGGCCTGGCCGCCGCCCGCGCTCGCGGCCGCACCGGCGGCCGCCCCACCGTCATCACCCCCGAACTGCTGCGTGTCGTCCGCGACATGCTGCCCAACCCCGAAAACTCGATCACCTCGATCGCCAAGTTGCTCAACGTCAGCCCGGGCACTCTCTACAACCACATCCCCGACCTGCGCCGGCTCCGCGAACAAAGCCGGGGCCGCGAACTCAGCGGTGATGAGAAGCCGTCGGTGTAGGAGCACCTACCCGAGCGCCGCCAGGGTGGAGGGGTGGTCGGCGCCCAGCACCCGCTCGCTCGTTGTGTGCGCCCGTTCGAGGCAGTCGATCGCACGGGTCATGGCGCCCTGGTTCTCGATGAAGAGGCCGGTCCGGTTGAGCAGGCGGGTCGTGGTGTCGGTGTCGGTGTCTGGGGTTGTGTGGCCGGTTAAGCGCGAGTATGACGACGTGCTTTCAGAGTGCGCGCAATCCCTCGACGCCCGATCGGTTCCTCCGGAGGCGGCGATTGACCGCGCATCCGACCAATTGGCCAAGGTCAGAAAGCGTGCCAAGCGCGCGGTTGACCAGCACACGACTCGCCGGTTTCTGCCTGTGAACACTCGTGCCGGTCTCCTACGCAAGCTGGATGAGCTACACGAGGGCGCCGTGACCCGGCTGGAAGAACTCAAGGGCACCGTTGGCTCGCACAGATCGCCGGATTCCGAATAGCACTGGCGTAACCCGAGCTGCTCACAGGTAGGCGCGGCGAGCCCGGATTTCGAGCTTGGACACCGCGGTGGTGGAGGTGGCTGCGGTGACGAGCACCGTGCACGAGTGCGGTCGCCGATCGCCACGCTCGGGGTGAGGTGTATCCGGCGGAACGCCGAGCCGGGGCCGGACGCGTTGATCTGCCCGGTCACGATGCACCGGCAGTTCCCCGGACACGCCCCGCACCTTCACCGACACCGTGCGCACACCCGGCAGCGGGCGACGCTTAGTGCCAACCCTGGTCGGCCAGCAGCCGGCCGGATGGTCCAGGGGAACTCCATCGAGGGCGTATGTCGGCATCAGTCCCCTTTCACCTGCTTTTCGGAAGGAGATGATCTCCCATGAATGAGCGCAGGCGAATCTCGCGAGCGGCCTATGCCGTAGTCGTCGCCGTAGCGCTCGCAGTCACCGCCATCGTGCCGAATCCCCCCAGACGGTCACGTTGCTGTACGTGCTCCATGAGCTGCCGTAGAGGCCTGGCCGCCGTGGCCTGCACTGGCTGGAATAGCGCACCGTCCTCGCTCAGTCTTGGCCGCCCCAATCTGTTTCACCTGCGCTGATGAATGAATGAGAGATGATCCTGGTGTGGAATGGGCTGCGCTTCCCGGCCGCCATCACCCACGCCCACGGGCAACGAGGTTCCGGCCATCCTGCTGCCGATGGGGCTGGCTGTCGTATTCTTGATCGAATGGTTGGGGCCGGTGGGGGAACAGGGAAGAATGTTGAAGCCGCCATGTAGTGGCCGTGTGGCGAAAATATGGCCACCGGCGGAATCGTGGCCTTGCTAACCTCGCGAATGGCACGCATGCCACTGGTCTTGTCGCATGCACGGAGGACAGGGACGAAATGCGACGCCGTGAATTCGTCGGGCTGACCGGAGCTGCGCTGTTCGACGCGGTCCTCGGGACCTCGAAAAGCTAGATGACCTGCACGGATGACATTGTCGGCAGGCACAGTCCTGCCCGTCGGCGACGAAAGAGGGTACCGAGCAGCGGAGGCCGGAAATGGCTTCCATCTCACCCTGCAGCGCTGCGATGTCGACCGCTGGCCTGGCCGGGGCCGAGAAGGCGCTCATTCCGTCACCGTCCCAGCGCCCGTGGGGAGCATGGAAGCGTGCGCGTGCACCCACCAGGCGAGGGGAAGTGCGATCAGCACCACCGCCTGGATCGCGAGCAACGCCGCAGCGATGCCCCAACGGTCTGCCACCAGGCCGGCTCCCAGGGCGACGAGCGCGTAGAGCACGCTGCCGAGCAGCGACGCAAGCGAACCCATCGTCGCGCGTTCCCGGTCGGTGAACTCGCGCTGCAGCAACGTCTGCTGGGCGATTGTCGACATGCCGTAGGCCGGTGACCCAAGCAGCACAGGCGAAAATGCCGTCGGCTTGACCAGCGCCACGAAGTTCGCCACGTTGTCGAACAGCTCACCGAACAGCAGAGTGCGGGCCGCGCCCACCCGGCCGATCACCCAACCACTGACACGGAAGCCGACGAAGGCCACGCCATGGCCGAAGGTGCGCCACAGGCCCAGCGCCCAGAGCGGCCACAGCCCTGCCACGAAAACAGGCGACAACTGGGCCGCGCTTTCGCTGCTGTAACGAAGCGCCGACACCAGAGTCATCCGGCGGAGCACCGGATTACGGCGGATGCCGCGCAGGGCCGATCCGAGATGCACCAGCACGTTCGATTCCAGCGGGCCGTGCACCCGCGGTTCCCGAACCCGCAAGGCGACGAGCACGCACAGCACCTGCGGCACGACCGACAGCACGACCACCACACGCAGCGACCACGCGCCGGCGACCACGCCACCTATGGATGCCGCCAGTGCGAGCGCGATCTGGAACATCGAGTTCACCCGGCCCGAGTGCCGGGGGAACTCCTCCTCCCGGCCGGCTTCGAGCAACGTGTCGTAGAGCAGAGACTCGTTGTTGCCGCTCCACAGCGAGGTCGCCAAGCCCTCCAGCACAACAGCTGCCAGGAGGAGGCCGTAGCCCGAAGCGCCGGCGTACCCGAGATGGGCGGCCACCATGACGACGGCACCGGCGATCATCGTGCCGCGTCGGCCAAGGCGGTCGGAGAGCACCCCGGTAGGGACTTCGAACGCTGCCGAAGACAGCATCTTCACCGCCAGGAGGCTGGCGGCAGCGGTGTACGAGCCGGTGACTTGCGCGAAGTAGATGACCATGATCGGCCCGTACATGCGGAAGTCGCCGAAGAAGTTGAACCAGCTCAGCAGGCGGACATTCCGGTTGACAGTCTGATCAGCGGAGTTCGGAGCAGGCGGAGCCGACCTCGACCGTTGAGATTTCCTGCCGAACGGGGCAGCGATCAGGCGTTCGACCAGGACACGTACACGGAGCAGTGAAGAATGACGAGCGGACACAGCAGAACTCCCGGAAAGGCGAACGGAGACGCCAAACAGCGCCAAGGGCCGGTGACATGTGTCACCTCGCCCCGGCGACCGGGATGTGTGCTGACTATGCTGCTACACGCGCGGCGTTACAAGCCTGCGACTGCGGCCACCAAGGGGCGAACGGAAGCTCCGGTCATCGTTGTAGACATCAGTGCTCCTCAATTCCCCAGGCGGACGGGATTCCGCAACAGCTTCGACTCTAGCGACCGAAGGACCTACGTGTCCGCTGAATCACGGACACAACGGCGGGCAACCGCGCCTCATGGCCGCTTGAGCCAATCCAGGATGGGTGCGGCTACACCCATCCTGGCTCGCAGACCAGCAAACGTGGCCGCGCGACCCAACGAGCCTCACACGTAAAGAAGCCGCATGGCCCAGAGCTTGCACCAAACACGTCGACGATGAACCTTCCGCGTCAGAGTCAATGAACCAGTTCCGGTCCGAAACACCTATCAGCCGCGGGTAGTTTGATCACTCCGTGGAAGAGGTTGGAGCAGGTGG
>NZ_JBFAIM010000100.1:0-43739 GCF_040654715.1 Nonomuraea sp. NPDC050643
ATCCGCCGCTACATCGCCTGGCGAAACCGCAACACCGATAACCCTCGCCTACGCCGCATCGTGAAGAGGGCAAACGTGGCCTGACGCGGCACTAGAGCGGCACGGACCGCGTACTGCTGAGCACCCCATCCGGTCGCCTGTCCGTCCGGCGACAAGCGGCTATGGGCATGTGACACTCATCGGGTACGACGTTCGGATTCGGCACGGATACGTTCGTGAGCAGGAAGGGCGGAGATGCCGCGCTGGCCCAAAGTCGTGATCGCGGCGGTGGTGCCGTCGATGGCCGGGGTCACGGCCTGGTGGATCTGTGCGGTCGGCGGGTTCGGACTGGACATCACCAGCATCGTCGTGGGTCTGGTGGTCCTTCTCCCAGGAACCCCGCTTGCCATCTGGGCCGGGCAGGCAGGGTCGAATACCAGCCCGCTGCCCGCTCCGAAGAATGACCTACGCCCCATACCAGCGGTGATCGGCGAAGTGCCGCGCGAGCCGAAGGCCTTCGAGCCGCGGCCGGATCTGAGCGAGCGTGTTGAACAGGTGTTTTCCGTGCGCCACGTGGCGGCGGTATGCGCGCTGGCCGGGGGACGTGGAGTCGGCAAGACCCACCTGGCGGCGGCCTATGCCCGGCACTGCATCGAGCGGGGCGTCCCGGTGGCGTGGCTGCACGCCGAGACCGTCGAGCAGCTTCACGGTTCCGTGGATCGGATGGCCGACGAACTCGGGTTACGCGGCGATGCCGACGACGCGGCGACCGTGGCGCGCAAGGTCAGAGCCTGGCTCCAGGAGCGGCGTGAGCCGTACCTGGTCGTGGCCGACAATGCGGCGGACCCCGACGTGCTCGCGCCGTTGATCCCCTCGCACGGCCGGGTACGCGTACTGATCACCACGAATGATCACTCCTTTGAACGGCTGGGCACACTGGTCACGGTGGAGCAGTTCAGCGCGGACGAGGCGGTGAGGTATCTCGGCACGCGCGTGGGCACAGGCGACGGCGCCGGCTTCCGCTTGCTTGCCGAGGAGCTGGACCGCTTGCCCCTCGCCCTGGCGATCGCCGCCGCGGCCCTGGTCGGCCCGCCCCGCCTGTCGTGCGACGCCTATCTTGCACGGCTGCGTTCCACCCCCATCGAGGTGCTCCTGGCCCGGCCTCGCGGAGAGCCCTACCCGAGAGGAGTCTCACAGGCGATCATGCTGTCGGTGGGGGAGATCGGCCCCGCGGCCGTGCGGCTCCTCGGTGAACTGTCGGTGCTGTCGACGTCCGGCGTCGGGCGCGACCTGCTCGACCTGCCGACGGAGACGGCGTTGGCCGAATTGGCAGCTCGATCGCTGGTCACGTTCAGCCGCGACGACACGACCGCGTTCGTTCACCGCCTGGTCCGGCGTGCGGTGCGCGGCCGAGCCGAACGTGACGGCACCCTGGCCGCGATGATCGAGTCCGCCTCCCGGCGGCTGCGCGCGGCCGTCGAGGATGTCGCCGACCGGGACACCTGGCGGAAGTTCCCGACGATCATGGCGGTGGCCGACCATGCGACGGCCCTGTGGGAGGCCGTGGACCAGGTTCCCGACGACGGACGGGCGCAGGTCCGGGCGGCGGCCGAGGTCGTGCTGCACGTCCGCCAGGCCGTGGCCAACCATCTCATCTATCTCAACGACCAGGTCAGAGCCGTCCCGATCGCCGAAGCCGTCGCTCTCGGACGTGAGAAGCTCCTGGGCGCCGAGCATCCGGACACGCTCACTGCCCTGCACAACCTCGCCCACGCATCCGAGGACGGATCGACGCAGGCCACCGCGCTGTATCAGCGCGCCGCGGCCGAGCGCGCCCGGACCCTCGGTGATGATCACCCGGATACGCTGTGGTCACGCGCCTGTGCGGCGTTCTCCTACACGAAGGCAGGCAGGGCATCCGAGGCGGTGACGCTGCTGGACGAGGTTCTGGCCGACCAGGAGCGGGTACTCGAGCCCGACCACGCGGCCCTGCTCGGAGCGCGATTCTTCCAGGCCTGCACCAAGGTCGAGGCGGGCCGGCCGGAGGAAGGGATCACGTTGTTCCGGCGGCTGATAGCCGATCATGAGCGACTGTTCGGTGCGGACCATCCCGAGACCTGGGTCATCAAGGGACAACTGGCCCGGGCCCACAAGGCGGCGGGCAGGACTGATGAGGCCGTCCACACGTATGAACGCGTCGCGGAAAGGCAGGCGGCGGTGCTGGGCGCCGATCACCCCGACACCCTGATCACCCGGCATGGCCTGGCAGCGGCGTATGAGGCGGCGGGACGGAGCGCGGACGCACTCGCTGAATACGCATGGGTGGCGAACCGATTCGAGGTCGTCATGGGCCCCGAGCAGAAGCTGACCAAGAGCGCAAGAGACGATCTGGAGCGCGCCCGCCGGACTTTCCAGCAGCGTTGAGACCACGCCACATGCTCGAGGTTCGATGTCGCAGGACATCCGCACACGCGGGCCCGCTCTCGTGCCGGCTCAGGGGTTAATGTGTAAGCAAGTAATCATCTTGGAGGTCTTGATGGCCGACCCCCTCGACGCCTACTCCCAGGTCGTATCGTCCGTCGCCGCCGAACTCCTCCCGAAGGTCGCCGCCGTCCGCGTGCACGGGGGGAGCGGCTCGGCCGTGGTGATCGACGCCAACGACGTCCTGACGGACCGGACCTTCACCCATGGTCCGCCGAGCTTCCTGCTGACCAACGCGCACGTCGTCGGCTCCTCCCGCGAGGGCACCGTCGCGTTCGCCGACGGCGGCTCGGGCGACTTCGTGGTGGTCGGCCGCGACCCCCTGTCGGACCTGGCGGTGATCAGGTCGCAGATGGCCACGCCGCCGCCCGCCGAGCTCGGCGACAGCGACGAGCTCGTGGTCGGGCAGCTCGTCGTCGCCGTCGGCAACCCCCTGGGGCTGACCGGGTCGGTGACGGCCGGGGTCGTCTCCGGCCTCGGCCGGTCGCTGCCCGCGCGCAGCGGCGCGGCCGTACGGCTCATCGAGGACGTCATCCAGACCGACGCCGCGCTCAACCCCGGCAACTCCGGCGGGGCGCTGGCCGACTCGCGGGCCCGGGTCGTCGGCATCAACACGGCGGTCGCCGGGATCGGCGTGGGCCTGGCCGTGCCGATGAACGGCACGACCCGCTCCATCATCGCCGCGCTGATCAGGCACGGCCGGGTCAGGCGGGCGTTCCTCGGGCTCGTCACCTCCCCGGCGCCGCTGCCCGAGCGGTTGCGGCGGCGCACCGGGCAGGCGGCGGCGCTGCGCGTGGTCGAGGTGGTCGCGGGCTCGCCCGCCCACCGCGCCGGGTTACGCGCCGGAGACCTCGTGCTGAGCGCCGGCCGTCACCCGGTGGGCGACGCGCAGGCCCTGCAGCGGCTGATGTTCGCCGACGCGATCGGACGGCCGCTGCCGATCACCGTCTACCGCAACGGCGCCCTCGTGGACGTCATCGCCGAACCGGTGGAGCTCACGGGCACGGGGGTGTGATCTCCGCCGCGCTCCGGGACTGCTCCGCGGGATCCTCAGGCTTCTGCTCGGTGGTCGCGGGCCGTTGCGGCCTGACGTACGTGCCGTCGCGCCGGGCCAGCAGTTCGGCCAGGAGCGCGTCCCACTTGCGGCCGATGACGTCCACGTCGTAGGTGTGGGACGTCTCCAGCGCCCCGGCCGCCAGTTCGCGGCGCAGCCGCTCGTCCTCGATGACCCGGATGATCGAGGAGGCGAGGTTGGCGTTCGTACGCGGCTTGACCAGCAGCCCGTCCACCTCGTTCGTGATCATCTCCTTGGGCCCGTGCGGGCTGTTGAAGCTGACGATCGCCAGCCCCTTCGCCATGGCCTCCAGGATCGTCATCGGGAAGCCCTCATGACGGGAGCTGAGCACGTAGATCGACGCCTTCTCCAGCTCCGCCCCCACGTCGGCGGTCGGTCCCGGCAGCTCGACCTTGCCCTCGAGCCCCGCGTCCACGATCTGCTGGGCCAGGTTCTCCTCCTGCGGCCCCGCGCCGAAGATGCGCAGCTTCCAGTCGGGGTGGGCGGCGGCCACCGTCTCCCAGGCGGTGATCAGCCGGTGGTAGCCCTTGAGCCGGGTCATCCTGCCGACCGTGATGGCCACCTTGGCGTCGAGCTTGGCCACGCCGCCCGTCATCGGCGGCACCGCGTTGGGGATGCGGACCAGCTTGCGCGGCTTCTTCGGCAGCGTCTCGCGGTAGTCCGTCAGGTCGGCCTTGGTGAGCGTGACCAGGGCGTCGAGGCGCCGGTAGCGCCACTTGATGAGCTCCTGCATGGCCTCGGGCTGGGTGCGCAGGGCCACGTGCTCCTGCCCGATCGTGATCACGCTGGGCAGGGATAACTGGGCCATCGCCAGGTTCAGCCCCGGGCGGGTGGCCATGAGCACGCCGGTCTCCACGGAGCGGATGTAGCGGGCCAGCTTGAGGTCGGTCCACAGGTTGAAGCGGTGGTAGGCCGCCTCCTCCTTGGGGATGAGCCGGCTGGGCAGCTTCGACAGCATCGCGCGCACCGGGTCGAGGCCGGGGCGGAGCCGGTCGTCCAGGAAGCGGAACTTCACGCGCGGATCGATCGGGAAGAACGGCTCGTCGGCCTCCTTCAGGATGCTCACGATCTCGACGTCGTGCTCTTCGGCCAGGTAGCTGGCCAGGTTGAACACGGTCCTGATCGTGCCGCCCATCCCGTAGGCGTGCAGCAGCAGGATGTGTACCTGCCGGGTCGAAGGCGGGGGCGCCTTCTGCACCTTGCGCCGGTTGTAGCCCCGATAGAGCCGGACCATCGCCGACTTGCCCTTGCGTGCCAGTGCGCGCACCTGACGGTTCCCCTATTCATCCGGAAGAAGTCTCAACACACGTGGCCGGTGGAAAGGCTCCCGCCCCACCACCGGCCCATTGTCTCGCTTCGGCGGAGTGCACCTTTGTTCATCCCCTGTGCGCTATCCCCACCTATGATCTTTAGACGCCTGATGGATGGTTAAGGTTGCATGCGCGGCCGATGCTGGGGATCAGGAGTGTGCGGGGGATGCTGGGCCAGCAGATCGAGCGCGACGTCGATGGCCCGCTCCAACTGCGTGTCCACGCCCCTCGCGTAATCCTGCGGGGTGATGTCCACCTCGATGTCCGGATCGGTGCCGTAGTTCTCCACCTGCCAGCCGACGTCGTCGAAGGCGAAGGAGAACTCCGGCTGCGTCGTCACGGTCCCGTCGGCGAGCCGGTGGCGCGGCCAGATGCCGATCACACCGCCCCACGTGCGCTTGCCGACCAGGGGACCGAGCTTGAGCACCTTGAAGGTGTGGCTGAAGATGTCGCCGTCGGAGCCCGCCCACTCGTTGGTGATCGCCACCATCGGGCCGCGCGGCGACTCCGGCGGGTACGGCTCCGGATCCCCCCACCTCGGATAGTCATAGCCCAGCCGCCGCCTGGACAGCTTCTCCAGCAGCAGCGCCGACACGTGACCGCCGCCGTTGAAACGCACGTCCACGATGAGCGCGTGCCGGTCGTACTCGGCCAGGAACCCCCGGTGGAACTCCCCGAAGCCCTCCGTGCCCATGTCGGGCACGTGCAGGTAGCCGACCCGCCCGCCGGAGCGCTGGTGGCACTCGGCGCGGTTGAGGTTGACCCAGTCGCGGTAGCGGGCCGGCTGCTCGTCGGCGAGGGCGCGCACGGTGGCGGTGAAGACCCGCTCGTCGCGGCGCAGCGTCAGCTCGACCTCCTCGCCGGCCTGGTTGACCAGGCGTTCGTTCGGGGTGGCCGCCGTACCGATGGGGGCGCCGTTGATGGCCAGGACGGCGTCGCCGGGGCGTACGTCGAGGCCGACCCGGTTCAGCGGTGAGGTGGCCTTCGGATCCCACGGGTCACCGGTCACGATGGAGCGGATGTGGTAGACGCCGTCGCGGTGGTCCCAGTCCACGCCCAGCTTGCCCTGGCTGTAGTCGGGGCCGGGACGATACTCGCCGCCGCTCTCGTACGCGTGGCTCGTGGCCAGCTCGCCGTGCAGCTCCCACAGCAGGTCGGAGAACTCGCCCCGGGTCGTCACGCGGTCCACCAGCGGCAGGTACCGCTCGTACACGGCCGGCCAGTCCACGCCCGCCATGTCCTCGGTCCAGAAGTTCTCCCGCTGCAGCCGCCACGCCTCGCGGAACATCTGCCGCCACTCCGCCTCCGGGCAGACCGACACCTTGATGCGCGACAGGTCGATCCAGCCGCTCTCGCGCCCCGGCCGTTCCTCGTCGCCGGGCACCTCGCCCGCCTTGACCACGCGCAGCCGGTCGCCCGCCCGGTACAGCAGCGTCTTGTGGTCGCGGCCCAGCTCGAAATCGCTCACCCCGTCGGCGAACGTCTCGCTCTCGCCCTTGGCGAAGTCGAACAGGTGCAGCGTGTCCTCGCCCTCCAGGGGGCTGGTCAGGATCAGCGCCTTGCCCTTCAGTCCCGCCACCCGCTGGTAGCGGCCCTCGGGCAGCGGGAAGGAGGTCACGCGGCGGGCCAGCCCGTCGAGGTCGATCCGCAGCGGCTCGGGCTCCTCGTCCTTGTCCTCTTCGTCGTCGTCCTTCTCCTCCAGGGGGCGCGGCCGGGGCACGAACGGGTCCGGCGCGTCCGCGCGCAGCGCCACCGCGTACGGGCGGGTGCCCAGCGGGAAGCCCAGATCGAACTGGAGCTGGTCGTAGACGGGGGAGAAGACGCGCTGGCCGATGAAGTACAGGTAACGGCCGCAGGGGTCGAACGCCGGCCTCGAATCCTCGAGCACCGGCTCGGTGGCCTGGACCGTACGGCCCGTCTCGGGGTGGTGCAGCTTGATCGCGGCGCTCTGGGCGTTGAGCGGGCTCGCGTACGCCAGCCAGCTCCCGTCGTGCGACCAGGCCGGATCCTCGGGCGCGCCGTGCGGATTGGCCTCGACCAGCGCCGTCCGCCCCGTCGCCAGGTCGAGCAGGTGCAGCTCATGGCGGTGGTTGAGGACGGCCACCCGGTCGTGGGCCGGGTCCGGCACCAGCGCGTTGATCCGGCCCAGCCGGGCCACCTCCGTGCCGGGGCCGCCCTCGCGGCCCTGGAGGATCACCAGCTTCTCCTCGTCGCCGTCGTCGCTGGCCGCCGCGATCAGCCGCTCGCCGTCGTTGAGCCAGGTCAGGAAGCGATAGCGGACGCCGTCGGGGGAGCCGTGCTGGCGTACGGGGCCCTCCCAGTCCGCCATCGCGTACGCCTTGCCGCGCGCCGTGACCGCCAGCGCGCTGCCGTCGGGGCTGAGCGAGGCGCTCTCCAGATAGTCGGCGGCCTCGACGAACCTGCGGTTGCGCTGCGTCCGGGAGCTGGCCGGCCGCACCTCGAGGCGGCGGGGCCGCTCGTCGGGGTCCATCAGGAACAGGTCGCCGCCTGCGTGCCAGACCAGGCGCCGGCCGTCGCTCGACAGGTTGCGGGCGTAGTAGTCGTCGTGGTGGGTGTGCCGGCGCAGGTCCTGGCCCTCGGGGGTGCACGAGTAGACGTTGCCGACGCCCTCGTGGTCGGAGATGAAGCACACCCGCTCGCCGCTCCAGCAGGGCGAGGCCAGGTTGCCGGGCAACCTGATCAGCCGCCGGAACTCGCCGCCGCCGCTCGGGTCGATCCACAGGTCGCCGACCGTGCCGCCGCGGTAGCGCTTCCACCGCGCCGGGTCGGCGGTGTTGCGGCCGAGCACGATCATGTCTCCGGGGCCGTACGCGATCGAGTTCGCCGGACCGTACGGCAGCCGCTCCGGCACCCCGCCGGGCGTCACCCGGTGCAGCCATGTGCGGCCCTCGAAGGGCTGGGACTGGTCGCTGGCGTACAGGATGCGTCCCTCGGGGTCCCAGCAGGTGACCGTGCAGCGCGCGCCGTGGAAGGTCAGCCGGCGGGCCGCGCCGCCGCCGGAGGGCATGACGTACACCTCTTCCGGGCCCTCCTCGCGCCCGACGAACGCGAGCTGGTCGCCGCGCGGCGAGATGCGGGGGTAGCCGGCCTCGGCGAGCCCGGCGGTCAGGCGGAAGGCCCGCCCGCCCTGGGCGGAGACCATCCACAGGTCGTCCTCGGCGGCGAAGACGACCACGTCGTGGAGGACGGCGGGGAAGCGCAGGTAAGCCGACATGAGCAGCTCCACTGTCGATCGGACGGCCGGGGGACGGGCGGGGCCGCGTCCCGGCCGTCCGATCATGTCACCCGTCAGGCGGCCGGAACGGCCGCCGGTGGTCACCCTTCGTCGGTCGTCTTCCGGCTCTCGCGCTTCGTCTCTTTGGCCTGCCTGCTGCTCTTGATGGCCTGCTTCTTCGACTTGCCGGACTTGGCGGCCGGTTTCTTCTTCGTGTCAGCCATTGGAAATCCCCCCACACGGATGAGATGCACCCGATTGGTACACCATGCCCGTTAATACCCATTCAGCGACTAAACCCGACATATCACCTATTGGGGGGTATGGCCTCCGGCGGCGTGCGAACGGATCGGCCGATCCCCGGCGGGCTCGGACAGCCACGCCCCCTCACCGTGCGACAGCCCCGGCAGCGCCTGCTCGAACACGTGCACCGCCGCCGCCGGGATCTCGCCCGTCAGCACCCACGTGTCGTCGCGCCGGAGCGTGTCGCGCAGCTCGCCGCCCAGCGCCGCCAGCTTCGCCGTGACCGCGCCGAACGTCTCCAGCGGCACCTCCAGCTCGAAGCGGTGGCACGGCTCGTAGACCGTGGTGGCCGCCCGGCGCAGCGCCCGCATGAGCACGATCGGCGTACGCCCCCGGAAGTCGGCCGCCACCGTCATCGGGGCGACGTAACCGGTCCTGATCACCGTCACCGTCACGTCGGTCACCGGCCAGCCGTGCGGGCCCTCGCGCAGCGCCACGCGGACGCTCTCCTCGATCGCCCGGTGGAAGGCGAGCGGCAGCGACCCCAGATCGACCTCCAGCCGGTAGCCGACGCCCGAGCCGGCCGGCGCCGGGTCGACGCGCAGGCCGACGGTGGCCATGAAGTCGTTGCGGCCGTGGCGCTGGATCTCCTCGACCGCCTCGCCGGCGCGCGAAGGGCGTTCGAAGTAGACGGGCCGGCTCGGCTCGAAGACGGCCTCGACGCCGAAGTCCCTGGCCAGGGTCTCGCCGATGACCTCCTTCTGCACCTCGCCGTACAGCAGGACCGAGGTGTCGCCGCCGGCGAGCGTGCGGGTGCCGATGAGCGGGTCCTGCTCGGCCAGCGCGAGCAGGGCGGCGTGCAGGCGGGGCTCCTGGCCGGGTACGCGGGGGCGTACGACGGTCTCGAGACTGGGCGGCGTGAAGTGGGCCTGGCCCGCCGGACCCGGCTCGCCCAGATGGTCGCCGACGCGGATCTCCGGCACGCCCCACGCCCTGACGATGTCACCGGCCCCGGCCTGCCGCCGTCCGGGCACGCCCACGACGTCGATTGCGGTCAGGCGGCCGTCGTACGCGTGGCCGTCGCCGCGGTGGAACGTCAGGTGCTCGCGCGCCCGCAGCGTGCCCTCGCGGAGCCGCAGGTAGGCGACCTTCTCGCCGGAGGGCGCGCGCTCGATCGCGAACACCGTGGCGCGCGGGGCCCCTTCGTCGTGCCGGGGCGCGGCGGGCAGCAGATCGCCGAGGCCGTCGAGCAACGCGCCGACGCCCTGCCCGGTCATCGCCGAACCGAACAGCACCGGGTAGGCCACCCCGGCGGCGCACTGCCGGGCCAGCGCGGCGCGTACCTGGGCGGGGTCGGGGGTCTTGCCCTCGACGAGCAGTTCGAGCAACTCGTCGTCCCGCTCGGCCAACACCTCGGCCGCCTCGAGCGCCTGCATCTCGTACGTCGCCGCTGCCTCGTACGTCTGAGCTTCGTGCGTCGCTACTGCCTCGTAAGCCTTCTGCGCCTCCTGGGCCGGGGCGGCGAGGTGGGCCGGGGCGGTGGGATGGGCCGGGGCGGTGGGATGGGTGGTCGCGGCCGGGCCGCCGATGCCGCGGACGGTGTTGAGCGGGACGCAGGCCGGCCAGAGCCGCCGCCGGATCTCGGCGAGCAGCTCCCGCTCCCGGGCCCCCGCCCGGTCGATCTTGTTCACGAAGATCAGTGTCGGCAGGCGCAACTTCCGCAGGGTCTTCATCAGGACCCGGGTGTGCGGCTGCACGCCCTCGACGGCCGACAGCACCAGTACGGCGCCGTCGAGCACCCCCAGCGCCCGCTCCACCTCGGCCACGAAGTCGGCGTGGCCGGGCGTGTCCACCAGGTTGACCCGCAGGTCGTCCAGGGTGAAGGAGGCCACGGCGGAGCGGATGGTGATGCCGCGGCGGCGTTCGATCTCGCCGCTGTCGGTCTGGGTGCTACCTTCGTCGACGCTGCCGAGCCGGTCGATGACGCCGGTCTCGAACAGCAGCCGCTCAGTGAGGCTGGTCTTGCCCGCGTCTACGTGCGCGAGGATGCCGATGTTCAGGATGTGCATGGATGCAGGAGCCCTCGAGAACTCTCGTGCCAATGGGGCGCTGGGAGAATCCGAGGCGGCGCCGCATCTCATGCTCCTTGATCATCAACCTGCAGTGCCCGCCCATCCTGCCACCCGCCGCTCCGCGAGGGCCAGCCATTTATCCGCCGGCGCCGGCCGGTGCCCGTTCAGTCGAGGACGGCGACGGCCTCGACCTCGACCAGCAGGTCCGGCTCGCCCAGCGCGGCCACGCCGAGCAGGGTGATCGGCTTGACCGGGTCGATCCCCAGCTTCGCGGCCGCGCGGGTGACCCCCTCGCCCAGCAGGGGCATCTTGTCCGGCGTCCAGTCGACGACGTAGACGGTCAGCTTCGCCACATCGTCGAACGACCCGCCGACCTCCGCCAGGGCGGTGGCGATGTTGAGGTACGACTGCTCGACCTGAGCAGCGAGATCACCTTCGCCGACCTTGCCCCCATCCGCGTCACGAGCGACCTGACCGGCGAGGAACACCAGCTTCGACCCTGTCGCGATCGACAACTGCCGATACACCTCGGGCTTCGGCAATCCGTCGGGGTTCACCAGGGTGATGGCCACAATGCCTCCATGTCGTCAGAGCCCGCAGGCCCACGTCTCACCAAACCATAGCATTGCTATGCTTTGCGACGCCAAGACAACCACGACCTGCCCCGTGGACCCGCCACCTTGATGGCTCACAGCCGCACCCCCGCCGCGTTCATGACCCCAGGAAACGGCTCCACCGAAGGCCGCCGCCCGGGCCGGGCACGGTGGCCCGACCCGGCTGACGGCCCTCAGCTGATCGCCCAACGGCTGGGCGCGACAAACGGAGAAACGGACGCCGCACCTGACGGTCCGCCTGGACCGGTCCGCCTGGACCGGTCCGCTTGGACGGTCCGCTTGGACGGCCCGCCTAGCTGCATGCCATACCACGTGCCGACCGCACGGCTGGCGGCGCGCCTGACCGTGCGGCTGATGTGTGCGGCTTGATGTGTGCGGACGGTGGCTTCGGTGACGGCTGCCTGGGTGGCGGCCTGTCGGAAGGCATGGCTTTGGCACAAGGCATGGCTCGGCAGAAAGGATGGCCTGGCAGTGGGCACAGCCTGGTTGAAGGTGCGGGTGGCGTGTGTCAGCAGGCTCAGTGGGCCAGCAGGCTCAGTGGGGCAGCAAGGCCAGTGGGCTCAGTGGGGCCAGCAAGCTCCGTGGGCCAGCGGGTTGGCGGAGTCAGTTGGTGCAGGTGGCCGAGACTGTGACGTCGTAGATGTACCAGACGCTGCCGGGAGCCGCCCAGACCAGCGCTGTCGTCGTCGTCCAGCCCGTGCACGCCACACCCACGGCGAGGATCGCCGCGCGGGCCGCCTGCGAGCCGCTCTGGATGGCCGCATAGGTGGTCGCCCCGCCCGCCTGGCGGGTCTCGGTGCGCGGCACCGTGTACGACGGCGGCGGGGGCGGCGGGGGCTGCGAGACGCAGGTCCCTGAGGCGGTGGCCTGGAAGATGTACGCCGAGCCGTCCGGGGCCGTGTAGACGTGGGTGGACGAGACGGACACGTTCGGGCAGACCTCGCCTGCCTGGACGGCCTGCTGGTTCAGCGCGGCGCGAGCGTTGGCCTCGGCGTTCGCCGCTCCGGCGGACCAGTTGGGGCCCGATCCCGTCGACGTCGCGGTGCGATAGGTGTCGGCGTACGCCGCGGGGGTGAGCGCGGTCGCGGTGGCCGCCAGCGCCAGGACGAGGGCGAGGACGAAACGAAGGAGGCGGCGACCGGTGCGGAGTGTCTCGGGGAGGTGACGGGGGCGCAGTGCCATGGTCGATCCCTCTCGCGGCCGAAGGGTAGGGGTCGTCACCCTAGAACCCGCCAAGCGACCGGCACCAGCACCACGTCCGCCCCACGACATCCGCGCACGTCACCCCCTGAAACTTTCAACCGCGACCCCGCCAGTCCCCGACCCCGCTAGGTCCCGGGTCGGCCTGGTCGCGACCCCGCGACCCCGCGTCGCCAGCCCGCCCCGGCCAGCCCGTTGCCCCGTCACCTCTCCACGTCGGCCCCGGTGTGCCATGCCGTCGTCGCCCGAGCTGCCCCGTCGGGCGGGAGGACGCCTCGGGTGGGTTGTACCGCCCGGGGCACGGCTCGCACAGGTTGCTCGGTGGTGGGCGCGTTCAGGGCGAGGGAACCCAGTGCTGATCAGGGTGATGTTCTGGGTCGTGGCTTGGCGGTGGCCCTGTGCCTGGGTGTCGGGTGCGAGCGCCGCAGTCGAGATGGTTGTGGGGCGGAGAGGCTTGCTTTGCCGGCGTGGTGGGGTCAACCGGCCGTGTGGCGGAGGGGGTCGGCCGGGTCGGTGATGAAGTTCAGGCCCTTGGCGGACAGCCGGTCGGACAGCTCGGCCGGGCTCTGGGGAGTGGTGTCGGGCAGCAGGTAGTACTCCTCCAGGATGGCGCGGGCGGTGTCGTCGTCGCTGACCGCGCAGTCCCAGATCACCTGCTCGCCCTCGACGGTGACATCGAAGGCGAAGAACACGCAGCACGCCTTCTCCCGCGCGGCCAGGTCTCGTACCCACGCCGCCACGCCGGGCTCGGCGTGCAGGCGGAAGCGGATGCCCTGGGCCGTCTTCTCGCGGCCGACGAGGTGCCGGCCGAACAGGCTCCGGTATTCGTCCAGGCGCTGCTGCGCGGTGTCGGGGGCGGTGGTCATGTCGCAGACGATGGGCGTGGAAGCGGCGGGGATGTCCACGGCGGGTCTCCTCTTGAGTGGGTTGGCGGAGCGCGCCTGTGGCGCCTCACGCAAACCGTAAAGTCTGGACCTGAGTCCAGAGTCAAGGGATGAATCGCCGTGAGATCGGTCGGGTGGGTCGAAAGGCGGTGAACGCGGGGTCAGGAGCTTGGTGTGGTCGACAGGACAGGTCGAAGCCGCGCGCGGCCCCTTTCGCGGGGCTGCCATCCGAACGGTGCCCTGCCCTTCTGTGCGTGCCCGGGTCAGAGGAGGCGGAGTTGCTCCGGTTCGGGGTCGGCGGGTGGGGGGCGGGGTGGGAGGCGGTGGGCCATGGCGGGGGTGGCGCGGCCGACGCCGTGGCGCTCGGCCAGCTCTCTCACCTGGGTCGTGAGGCGCTGCTGGTACGCCTTCGGCGCGTAGGCGCCCCGGCCGTACAGCTCCAGATAGCGCGGCACCAGCCGGGGATGCTCGCGCGACAGCCAGCTCAGCCACCACTCCCGGGCTCCGGGCCGCAGGTGCAGGACGATGGGGACGACGTGGGTGGCGCCCGCGGCGGCGATCTCCTTGACCGTGCGCTCGAGCTGGTCGGGGGAGTCGGTGAGGTAGGGGAGGATCGGGGCCATCAGGACGCCGCAGGCGATGCCGTTGTCGTTGAGGGCGGCGCAGGTCTCCAGGCGCCGCCCCGGGTTGGGGGTGCCCGGCTCCACGGCGCGCCACAGGTCCGGGTCGGTGAAGCCGACAGAGACGCTGGCGCTCACGTCGGTCACGTCGGCGGCCTCGGTCAGCAGGTCGAGGTCGCGCAGGATCAGCGTGCCCTTGGTGAGGATGGAGAACGGGTTGGCGGCGTCGCGGAGCGCCGTCAGGATGCCGCGCATCAGCTTGTAGCGGCCCTCGGCGCGCTGGTAGCAGTCGACGTTGGTGCCCATGGCCACGTGGTGGCCGCCCCAGCGGGGGGAGGCCAGCTCCTTGCGGGCCAGCTCGGCGGCGTTGACCTTGACCACGATCTTGCTGTCGAAGTCCGCACCGGCATCCAAATCTAGATATTCGTGCGTTTTTCGGGCAAAACAGTAAACGCAGCTATGACTGCACCCGCGGTACGGGTTGATCGTGTACTCGAACGGGACCCGGCTGGCCCCCGGAACCCGGTTGATGATGGATTTGGCGCGGATCTCGTAGAAGGTCATCCCCTTGAATTCGGGCGTGTCGAACGTGCGGGTGACCGCGCCGCGAGCGAACAGCGGCACGGCCGGATCGTCCTGGCCGGGCGCGGCCAGGCGCAGGTTGTCCCAGCGCATGCCATGATTAGAACGCAAGTTCGAGCGTGATCGCAAACCGAAAAGAGGTTGCAATTACCTGGTCAGGCGGGGGCTAATGATCTTCAGGGTTGGGCAGATAGACGCCACAGAGCTTGCGTTCCGGAGGTGCACCTATGGCCTGGTCGCAGGACGAGGAGCGGATGCTGGCCGAGATCGAGCAGCGCCTCGTCGACGACGATCCGCGACTCGTCGCACGGCTCGAGTCGTTCAACGAGCGGGTCCGTCGCAGCGAGGCGAGGTCGACGGGCCAACCCGGCGTCAGGCGCCGGCCACGCCGCTCGACGGTCATCATCCTGATCAGCTGGCTGCTCATCGCCACGCTGGTCGCCACGCTTCTGATCATGGTTCTCCGTCACGAGGCCGCCGCGGCCATGGCCCTGGCCTCCGTCATCTAGCCGTCATCATCCACCCGCCCTCGCAGAGGGTTCCGCGCTTATGCGTGTCCCCGAAAAGGGTCATTGCCCGCCAAGTCGCCGACGCGCTTGGCGGTCTTGCTGTGCTCGGGGCGGATGATGGATTTCGTGTTCGCGTCAGCCTGGATCGGTGAGATCGACCTCGTAGGTGCCATCGGGGAGCTGGGTGGCGCTGTCGCCGGCAGGGTCGAGGGTGACGAAGGTGCCGTCGTCCTCGTTCAGGCCGAAGACGAGCGTGGGCGAAGACGAGCGTGGGCGAAGACGAGTGTGGGCGAAGACGAGTGTGGCCGGCGGTCGCGGGGCGGCTCTGGGGTGGACGGGCAGGGTGAAGGTCGAGCAGGGTTAGGAGTGTTCCGCCCAAACCCTTCGCAGGGCGCTGTAGCCGATCACCGTGATCCCTTCTCGCCGTACCAGCTCGCGTGCCCGTGGTGAGGTGAGGAACGCGTGGTCGCCGTGCCGCACCGGCCATCCGCCGGGGTCGGCCGCCCGCGCGTCCGCGTCGTCCAGCCCCGGGTGGACGGCCCACTCGCTCAGCCCCGGCGGCAGCTCGCGCAGCAGCCGCGCGTACGCCTCCGCCCTGTCGTCGAGGTCCAGGCTGAAGCTGTCGAGGAAGTCGTGCTCGATGGCCGGCAGGCCGCGCGCCCGCAGTTTCTGGCGTGACGGGTCGAGCCAGGCCCGCACCGCCAGCCCGTGCTCGCCGGCCAGGGCCATGGTCAGGTCGAAGATGTCGGGCCGGCCGCCGTCGGCCAGGCAGTGCCAGTCCAGGTGGCCCGGGGTCAGCCCCGCGTCGGTCACGGCGGCGAGCTGGGCGCGGAATTCCAGCTCGACCTCCTCGATGCGGGCGGCGGCCAGCAGGTCGGGGATGCGCTCATGCGGGTAGAACCCGCCCGACTCGTCGAGGAGCGAGGCCACCCGCTCCTTGGGCGCCAGCGGCCCCCAGGGGCGGCGCGTGAGGCCGATCCCATCGGTTTTCAGTGCAGGCCCCGCTTGCCCGGGGTCCAGAACGGCTTGACCTTGATCGACGTACGCGGCCAGTTGCGCTCGCGGACCAGGTGATCCCGGATCATCTGGCACGTACGCGCCTCGCCCGCCACGTAGGCGGCCCCGGTGTCGCCCGGCAGGTCGAGGTCGGCCACGGCGGCCAGCAGCGTGTTCGACGACGCGGCGGACGCGCCCCGGCGGTGCGCGCGGCGCAGCTCGTACGGGCCCGGCATGGGCAGATCGTGCGCGGCGGACTCGCTCTCCAGCACCCCGTGCACTCGAGCGCCCGCCCCGAGCGCCCGCAGCATCGGCCCGAACGCCGCGGCGGCCGTCTCGTCGCCCGCGAACAGGTGGAACGGGGCCTCGTCGCGGGTGAAGAAGTCGCCCTGCGGCCACCAGAACGTCACCGCGTCCCCCGGCGCCGCCTCCCGAGCCCAGCGCAGGCCGATGCCGTCGCCGTCGTACAGGTGGGCGCGCAGCTCCAGCGCCCGCCGGTCGGCGGTGAGCTCCCAGATCGTGTACGTGCGCAGCGTGTCGGCCGGCCGCAGGATCCCGTACACCGACAGCGGGTCGTTGATCTGGACCCTGATGTGCTGGCCGGGCCGGTAGGGGAAGGCGATCGGGACGCCGGTCGCCAGGCGGATGCGCCGCATCGTGGGCGTGACGAGCTCGGCGTCGGTGACCCGCGCCTCCATCACGTATTTGGCAAACGCGCTCGCCAGGGGGTTGCGTGCCATGACATGTCCTTAATGGCAGTAGATTTGCTTAGAGTCATTAAGGAAACATAGATGCCCTAGGATGTCAACGGACCGACGAGGAAGGTGGGCGATGGCCACGCAGGGCGTCAGCAGGCGTGACAGGGTGCGGCAGGCGACGCTGGCGGAGATCCGCGCGGCCGCGCGCAGGCTGCTCATCGAGCAGGGGCCCGCGGCCGTCACGATCAACGCCGTGGCCAGGGAGATGGGGATGAGCGGGCCGGCCCTCTACCACTACTTCGCCGGGCACGAGGAGCTGGTGGGGGCGGTGACGGCCGACTTCTTCCGCGAGCTGACGGCGGTGATGGAGGCGGCGCGGGACTCGTACCCGGCGGGTGATCACGCCAGGCGGCTGCTCGCGACCTGCCGGGCGATGCGGACGTGGGCCATCACGCACCGGGCGGAGTTCGGCTGGGTGTTCGCCAGCCCGATCACCAGCGAGCGGCGGCCGGACTCACCGCGCGAGCTGGCCGGGCGCGACTTCGAGCAGGTCTTCCTCGAGGAGATCACCGAGCTGTGGACGGCCCGCCCCTTCCCGGTGCCCGCGCCGGAGGAGCTGGACCCGTCGATCAGGGAGCAGCTCCGGGCGTACACGGCCGCGACCGGGGTGGGCCTGCCGGTGGAGGCCGTCCACGTCTTCCTGTCGTGCTGGATCAGGCTGTACGGGCTGCTCTGCATGGAGGTGCTCAACCAGCTCGACTTCGCCTACTCCGACCTGGGCCCGGTCTACGAGGAGTGCCTGCGGGAGATCGCCCCCAGGCTCGGGCTCGACTACGACGCCGCGGCCGGGCGCGCTCCGGCGTCGTAGCGGCGTGCGCCGGTCACGAGCCGGGCGTGCGGATGTCCGGCTCGTGGCGGACCGGGAAGTTGACGGAGGCGGCGATGAAGCACGACCTGTGGGCGTCGGCGTGCAGGGCGAGCGCCGCCTCGGCCATCTCCGGCGCGGACACGGTCACCACGGGCCGCAGCACCACCTCGGTGAAGTGACCGCCGTCCGCGGACTCGGCCATGGTGCCGCTCGCCCGATCCTCGTACGCCGTCACCACCACCCCCGCCATGGCGCATTTGTGCAGGTACCACAGCATGTGGCACTGCGACAGCGAACCCACCAGGAGCTGCTCGGGATTCCACCGCGCCGGATCGCCGCGAAAGGCCGGGTCGGAACTGCCCGGAATGACGGGCGGGCCCTCGGCGGACAGCTCGTGCTCGCGCCCGAAGTCGCGGTAGCCACTGGTGCCGGTGCCCTTGTCGCCTGTCCAGGTCACGACGGTCTGGTAGGTGTGCCGGCGGCTCATCGGCGCTCGTCCTCTCGTTGTCCGTGCAGCCCGGGTGACGGCTGCTCCCTGCACGTTCCCACAGCGAAGGCGGCCGACCTCACCCGGTGGTGCCGGCTCGGCCGCGGCGAGGTACGCGACGGCCGAGACCTCAGGTCGTTGCGCGGGCTCGCAGGGCCGCGATCACCCACGCGAACGCCGACCACCCGGTCCAGGACCCGCCCGGCCTCGGCCGAGCCGGAAGCCACCCCGGCCGCCGGCGCGGGGGAGGGGGAGTCCGGCAGTTCGCGCATCCAGCCGGCGATGATCTCCGCGTCGCCGTCCAGCGGGATCCCGGCGAACGTGCCCGACACGAACTCCGTCACGATCTCCCGCCGCTCGGCGGCCGACCACTGGGCGAGTCTGTGCAACATCAGGGTCTCCTCGTCGGTGGCGCCACGTTCGGAGATCAGGTGCAGTACGGCACGGCGCGCCAGCAGGGCCCGGACCTCCGCGTCCTCGGCCCGTACGCGCACCCGCGCCAGCTCGGCCACCGTGACCCGCCGCGCCAGGATCTCCTGGACGGCCTCCAGCCCGGTCCCCGGCTCGCGCAGCATGCGCACCAGGTCGAGCCGGGTCAGGGCGGCCTCGTCGTTGAGGCGGTAACCGCCCGCCGAGCGGCCGGTGGGCGGCAGTACGCCGCTGTCGGACCAGAACCGGATCGTCCGCACCGGCAGACCGGTACGGCGGGCCGGCGCGCCGATCGTGTCAAGCCCGTCACTCACGACTGGGAGCCTGCACCTTCCACCCACTGGAGACTCAAGCCACCCACTGGAGACTCAAGCCCGCAGTCTCGCACGTTCACCGCCGCCGGGCTCGGACCGTTGCGCGGAAATACTCGCCGACGTATATTCGCTTACGAGTATAGGAAAGGCGGTGGGTGGAATGCCCGGACGGCGCCCGGTGGGCAACCTGCTGGCGTTGGCCGTGCTGACCGCGCTCGTCCACCGGCCCATGCACCCCTACGAGATGGCCTCCGTCCTGCGCGCCCGTGGCAAGGACCAGGACATGCCCATCAAATGGGGATCCCTTTACACCGTCGTGCGCAACCTGGAGAAACACGGCCTGCTGGAGGCGGTGGAGAGCGGCCGGCAGGGCGCCCGGCCCGAGCGGACCGTCTACCGGGTCACCGAGGCGGGGCGGCGGGAGGCCGACGACTGGACCCGCGAGCTGCTGGCCACCCCTCAGCGGGAGCCGTCGGCGTTCGAGGCGGGCCTGTCGGTGATGGCCGGCCTCGGCCCCGACGAGGTGGGCGCGCTGCTGGTGCGGCGGCTGGCGGAGCTGGAGCGGCGGATCGACGCCGATCGGCGGACGCTGGAGGGGCAGCGGGGCGACCTGCCCAGGTTGTTCCTCGTCGAGTCCGAATACGCGCTGGCCCTGCAGGAGGCCCAGGCCGCCTGGGTGCGCTCCCTGCTGGCCGAGCTGACCGGGGGCACGTTCCCCGGGCTGGAGGGGTGGCGGTCCTACCACCGGACCGGCCACCTCCCCGACGACGTGGCCGCCCTCGCGGAACGCGGCCGCCCCACCGGCCAGAAAGAACCCGCCGACCCGGAAGGCCCCACCGACCCGGAAGGCCCCACCGACCCGGAAGGCCCCACCGACCCGGGCGGGCCCACGGATTGAAAGCCCGGCGGCGGTGCTGCAACACCGCCGCCGGGAGACCTCGCACCGACACCCGCGAAACACGGAGCCCCGGCCACGAGATGGCATCGACAACGATAGCCGGGCTCCCTTCGCGTACCGAACCCAAGGGAGCTGACGATGATCACGACAACGACCACCGTGACGTCCAAGGACGGCACCACGATCGGCTGTCACCGGTTGGGGGACGGCCCCGGCCTGGTGATCGTGCACGGGATGATGCAGGCCGGCGACAGCCAGCTCGAGCTGGCCCAGGCCCTGTCCGGTGACTTCACCTGCCACCTGCCCGCCCGCAGGGGCAGGGGCGGCAGTGGCCCCCACGGCCAGGACGGCGTCCTGGGGCAGGAGCTCGACGACCTCGACGCGCTGCTGACGGCCACGCGGGCGCCGTACGTCATGGGCGTGAGCGCAGGAGCCATCATCGCGCTGCGCGCCGCCCGCGCCCGGCCCGGCCTGCGTAAGGTCGTCGTCTTCGAGCCGCCCCTGGACATCGACGGCGCCAACCCGACCGGCTGGCTGCCCCGCTTCGACCAGGAGATCGCCGCGGGCCGCGTCCCGGCGGCGCTCGTCACCGCCATGCTGGGCGCCCGGCTGGGCCCGCCGATCTTCAACGTCCTGCCGCGCGCGTTCCTGGAACTGCTCACGGGCAGGATGCTGAAGCGCGACCCGGCGTTCGGGGAGCTGGCCCCGACGCTCCGCCACGACGTGCGGCTGGTGGCCGAGACGGCCGGCGACCTGGAGGCGTACCGGGGAGTGGAGGCCGAGGTGCTGCTGCTCGGCGGCTCCAGGAGCCCCGCCCATCTGCGCTCGCCGCTCGCCGCTCTGGAGCGGGTCCTGCCCCGCGCCCGCCGGGTGGAGCTGCGCGGCCTCGGCCACAGCGCCACCTGCAACGCCGACCGGCGCGGCCGCCCCGACCGGGTGGCGGAGGAGGTCCGCCGCTTCCTGCTCTGATCCGCGGTTTCCGCGGAACGTCAGTGATCAGTGGTTCCGCGGAACGTCAGTGATCCGCAGTTTCCGCGGAACGTCTGTGGTCAGTGGTTCTTGAGGTGGTCAGTAGTTCTTGAGGAACGTCGCCCCCACCGGCGCCGCGACCTTGCCGCCTCCGCCGCCGCCCTCGACGACCACGGCGAACGCGACGTCGTCCTTGAACCCCATGAACCAGGCGTGGGATTCCAGCTTCTCGCCCGTGCCGTATTCGGCGGTGCCGGTCTTGCCGTGGGTGCCCGAGGGCAGCCCCGCCGCCTTGGCGGTGCCCTTGGTCACCACGGCGGCCATCATGGCGTGCAGGCCGGACTTCACGCCCTTGGGCAGCTCCTTCTCGGCGGCCTTCTGCTTCAGCGAGGGCACCAGCGTCGGCGGGCGCCAGGTGCCGTCGGCGATGGCGGCGGCCACGGAGGCCATCGACAGAGGGCTGGCCGTGATCCTGGCCTGCCCGAACGACTCCGCCGCCAGCTCGGCGTCGGACGTCGCCTTGGGGAAGCTGGCCTTCGTGGCCGGCACCCCGATGTTGAGCGGCTGGTTGAAGCCGACGTCCTCGGCCGCGTCGAGCAGCTTGTCGGCGCCCAGGTGCTGCTCGGCCAGCGGCGCGAACGTGGTGTTGCACGAGTGCGCGAAGGAGTCGAGGAACGACAGCGACCCGAACTCGGCCTTGTCGGAGTTGCGGATCTTCAGGCCGCCGACGGTGGCGTATTGGGGGCAGGTCACCTGGTCCTGCGGCGACACCCCGGCCGCCAGCAGCCCGATCGCCGTGACCGCCTTGAACGTCGAGCCGGGCGCGTAGCGGCCGTCCAGTGCCCGGTTGAAGCCGCCCACGTTGTTGACCACGGCCAGGATCCCGCCCGTGGACGCCTTGATCGCCACCAGCGAGGTGGGCTTCTTCATCTCCTTGACCGCCGTCACGGCGGCCGCCTGCGCGCGCGGGTCGAGCGTGGTCTCGACGGGCTCGCCGTCGGTGCCCTCGATGGTCCCCAGGGTCTTGCCGCCGAGCTGGACCTCGGTCGCCGGGGTGCCGGCCAGCCGCTCCTGGAACGTCTCCTGCAGCCCGCCGCGCCCGACCGCCTGCCCGACCTTGTAGGAGATGCCGAGCTTGGCGACGTCTTTCTTGGTCGCCTTGTCCAGGTATCCGACGAGCTGCTGGACCGAACCGCCGACCGTGCCGGTGTCGATGCGGTCGCCCTCGGCGTCGGTGATCTCAGCGCGGCCGGGCCAGCGGGTCTTGAGCCCGAACGTGGCCCCCTGGGTCATCGACGGGTGCAGCGTCGCCGGCTTCCAGTCGACCTTCCACGTGCGGTCGGCCACCATGAGGTCGAGCCGGCCCTCGTAGGACCACTCGCCGACGTTCTTCATGGTCAGGGTCGCGGTGTAGGGGACCCGGGCGCGGCCGTCGCCCTCGGTGACCCGGCCGAGCTCGATCTTGGCCGACTCGACCGCGAGCCCGGTGCGTTGCTGGTCGTACGCGGTGAGCTGCTGCGGCGTGGCCAGCTCCTTGGTCATCGCGCTCTTGTCGCCGGACTGCCAGGCCGCCGCGAACCGCTGGGCGGTCTCGGCCGGCGTGCCCCTGGTGTGCAAGACGTAGTATGCGCCCCCGGCCGCGGCCCCCACCGCGAGCACGGTGGCGCCGGACACGATCGCGATCGTGCGGCCCCGTGCCACTGATCAGCCCCCTAAACCTTGACGACAAGGGCCCGAGCCTAGCGGTGACGGTTCAGGACTTCCCATTGGAGGCCTTGAAGCTCGACGCGTAGGTCGGGACGTATTCCTGCCCGGACAGCCGCTGGACGGCGGCCATGATCTCGTCGGTCACCCGGCGCCGGTCCTGGGCCTTGGTGTGGTCGCCCGTGAACCGCATGGGCGCCCCGATGGCGATGCCGATCCGCGCGGGCCTGGGCACCTTCGCGCCCACCGGCAGCACCTTCTCGGTGCCGCTGAGCGCCACGGGCAGCACCGGCGCGCCCGTCTTGAGCGCCAGCCAGGCCACCCCGATCTTGCCGCGGTAGAGGCGGCCGTCGGGGGAGCGGGTGCCCTCGGGATGGATGCCGAACAACTCGCCCCGCTCCAGGAGCGCGGCGGCCTCGTCGAGCATCGCCTGCGCCGCGTGCGCGCTCTCGCGGTCGATCGGCAGGCTCCCGCCCAGCCGCATGAAGAAGCCGGAGACCGGGTTGCCGTCGAAGTACTCGTTCTTGGCGGTGAACGTCACGTGCCTGGGCAGCAGCGCGGGCAGCAGGAAGGAGTCGAGCATCGACAGGTGGTTGGCGGCCAGGATCGCGGGACCGCTCCTCGGCACGTGCGCCGCACCGGAGATGTGCGGCCGGCACATCGCGTGAGCGATCGGCGCGGCGGCGAACTTGACCACTTGGTACAGCAACGAGCTCTCCTGATCATCGGGCGGGCGGCCACCCCACAATAAAGCAGGCGTCCCACCGGTGCGGCGGGACGCCTGGAAAAGCTGTTAAGGCCGATGTGGCGGTCGCCTCCTCGGCGAGGTGCACAACACGGCTCCAGCCGAACGGTATTCCGTGAAGGCGGTAATTTGCGGCCCGGGGGACACAGACCACATCGGCCTTTCGATGCTAACGGACATCCGGAGGCCGCTATTCCACCAGGCCCAAAGAATGAGTCATGTTCTCGTCCAATGTGGTTGCCTGACGTCGAAGACCCGCTGCTCACGGCCACGCAGCGCCACCTCGGCGAACTGCCACAAAATCGCCCCGGTCGGCGCGTGGATCACGATCGAGGGGCCCAGCGGCATCTGCAGCAGGTCGCCCTGCCAGCGCGGCACCCCGGGCGCCAGGAAGCGGTCGAGCGGCACCGCGTGGACGGAGGCCACCTCCCGCGGGTCGGGCACCGGATCCTGACGGCCGCCGAAGGCCACCACCGGCGTGATCACGAAGCCCGAGTCGGTGACGAAGTCGTCGAGCAGGCCGGCCACCTCGACCCCCGTGACGCCGGTCTCCTCGGCCAGCTCGCGCAGCGCGGCCTCCACCGGCTGCTCTCCTTCGTCGAGCCGCCCGCCGGGCAGCGCCCACTGGCCCGGGTTGCGGCCGTGGGCGGCGCGCCGGATGACGATGACGTACGGATCGCGCTCGGCGTCCTCCAGCACGCACACGGTGACGGCGGCCCTGCGCACCCCTCCGGCCGGTGGCACCTGCCGGCGGTCGAAGGAGGTCAGGCGGGCGATGATCTGCTCGCGCAGCGCGTCGATGGGCGAAGGCACGCATCCAGGATCTCACGGGGCCGCGCGCGGCAGCCGTACCAGGACCCTCAATCCGCCCTCGGGCCGGGCCGTCGCGCGTACCTCGCCGCCGTGGGCCGTCACGATGGCCCGGACGATCGACAACCCCAGCCCCGCCCCCCTGTACGAGCGCACGCGGTCGGCCTGCAGCCTGCTGAACGGCTCGAACAGGTCCTCCACCTCGTACGGCGGCACCGGCGGCCCGGTGTTCTCCACGACCACCACCGCGCCCTCGGGCTCGCCGCGGACCGACAGCCACACTTCGCCGTCGCGCACGTTGTGCTTGATCGCGTTCTCCAGCAGGTTGACCAGGCACCGCTCCAGGAACAGCGGATCCCCCTCCACCAGCGCCGGGCGCAGGTCCTGGTGCAGCGTGACGGGCCGCCTGCGCGGCTGCAGGTCGATCTGCTCCAGCACGGTCCGCACGATCTGCTCCAGGTCCACGGTCCTGCGCACGGTGAGCTCCTGCTCGGACTGCGCGAGCAGGAGCAGGCCCTCGATGAGCCGCTCGTAGCGGGCGTTGGTGCCCAGCAGCGCCCTGGCCAGCGCCTTGAGGTCCTCGGACGCGGCCGGCTCCTCCAGCGACACCTCCAGCACCGTGCGGTTGACGGCCAGCGGTGTGCGCAGCTCGTGGGAGGCGTTGGCGATGAAGCGCCGCTGCGCGTCGAAGACCCGGTGCAGCCGGTCCAGCATCGCGTCGAACGTGTCGGCCAGCCGCCGCACCTCGTCGGGCGGGCCGCGCAGCCCGATCCGCTCGTGCAGCGTGCTCTCCGACAGCCGCTGGGCGGTCTCGGTCACCTGGTCGAGCGGACGCAGCGCCCGGTCGGCCACGACGTAGCCCGCCAGCAGGGCCACGATCCCGACGAGGATCATGACCAGCATCGACGAGCGCACCATCTCGCTGAGCACGCTGTCCGCGCGGTGCGCGAACTCGGACCGGAACAGGACGTTCTCGCCGACCGGACCGGGCGGGGGCGCGGCACCGGGCGGCCGGACGCTCAGGACCTTGGTGGCGCCCACCACGAACTGCTGGTTCACGGCCTGCGCGGTGATCAGGTACGTGAGCCAGAGCAGGATCGAGCCCGCCACGAGGAACAGGCCCCCGTACAGCAGTGTCAGCCGAAGCCGTAGCCGCCTGCTGCTCCACCACTGCCACGCGGCCTCCATCCGGCCGCCGTCCAGGGTCAAAGCCGGTACCCCTTGCCGGGCACGTTCTCGATCGCCGACGGCCCGCCGAGCTTCTTGCGCAGCGAGGTGATCGTGACCCGCAGCGCGCCCGTGCCGGCGTCGGCGTACTCGTCCCACACGCTCCTGCGCAGCTCGCCGGAGGTGACCAGCGCGCCGTCCGCGCTGAGCAGCACGCGCAGCACGTCGAACTCCTTGCGGTTGAGCGCCACCTGCCGCCCGTCCCTGACGACCGTGTGGCGGGCCGGGTCGAGCGTGATGCCGCCGCGCCGGAGCGGAGGCGCCGCCGAGCGCGCCGACCGGCGGGCCAGTGCCCTGACCCGGGCCACCAGCTCGGCGAACGCGAACGGCTTGACCAGGTAGTCGTCCGCCCCCAGCGCCAGCCCGCCGACCTTGTCCCGGAGCTGGCCCGCGGCGGTCAGCATGAGCACCCGGCCGCCCCCGCCGGCCTCGCGCAGCCGCCGGCACACCTCGTCGCCGTGCACCTCGGGCAGGTCGCGGTCGAGCAGCACGACGTCGTAGTCCACGTACGCGGCCATCTCCAGGGCGTCCCGGCCGTCGTAGGCGACGTCCACGGCGATCGCGTGCAGTCGCAGCCCGTGCGCGATCGCGTCGGCCAGCCGTTCTTCGTCCTCGACGACGAGCACCCGCATGACCGGCCCCCTTCCTTCCGGCCCTGAGCGTGACGGATCACGTGTTAGGCGCGGGTAAGGGGCTTATCCGGTTCTAGCACCCCATGGGCTGGAGTGAGGCCGCGCCTCGGGGCGAAGGACCCCCGGCGCGGAGGAGCGAAAGTCATGAATGCACGGCTGTTGCTTGCCGCCGTCCCGCTCGCCCTGGCGCTGGCGGCGTGCGGGGGCGCCAGGGCCCAGGACGACGGTGTGGTCAGCGCGGGCGGCGGGACGGGCTCCGCCACGCCCTCCGCCACCCCGTCCGTCACCCCGTCCGCCACCCCGTCCGCCACGATGGACCCGCAGGAGGCGGCGCTGAAGTTCGCCCAGTGCATGCGCGAGCACGGCGTCGACATGCCCGACCCGCAGGGCGGCCGGATCCAGCTCAAGATCCCCGAAGGCATGGACCGGAAGAAGGTCGACAAGGCCAACGAGGCCTGTAAGCCGATCATGGAGTCCGCCGTCCGCGACCGCGGCACGCCCGATCCGCGCGACTACGACCAGATGGTCAAGTACGCCCAGTGCATGCGGGAGCAGGGCGTCGACATGCCCGACCCGAAGCCCGGCGAGGGGTTCAGCCTGCGGCTCAAGGGCGACAAGGGCAGGCTCGAGACCGCGCGCAAGGCCTGCGAGCGCCACCGGCCGGGCTTCGCCGGGAAGCCCGGGGGGACGCCGTGAGAAAGGGCCTGCTGCTGGGCGGCGGCACCTTCCTGGCCGTGGCCGCCACCTGGACCGCGGTGGCCGTCATGAACGACGGCATCACCGGGCCCGCCGTCTCGGCCGGGCCGCGCGTCCCCGCCACAGCGGACATCGCCAGACGGGACCTGATGGAGACCAAGACCGTCGACGGCACCCTCACCTACGCGGGGGAGCGGCGGATCGCCTCCGGTGCGGCCGGCACGGTGACGTGGGCGGCCGCGGAGGGCACGGTGATCCGCCGCGGCCGGCCACTGCTCAAGGTGGACCGGAGGCCGCTGGTCCTCATGTACGGCACGCTGCCGCTCTACCGGACCCTGGAGCGGGGCGTGTCCGACGGCCCGGACGTGAAGCAGCTCGAACGCAACCTCAAGGCCCTCGGGTACGGCGCCGCCCTCACCGTGGACGACCACTTCAGCTACGCCACCGAGTTGGCCGTCGAGGAGTGGCAGGACGACAGGGGCCTGGAGGAGAGCGGGCGGGTGGACGCGGCCCAGGTCGTGTTCCAGCCCGGCGCCGTGCGCGTCACCTCGGCCAAGGCGGCCCTGGGCGCCAGGACCGCCGCCGGGCAGGAGGCGTTCACCGTCAGCGGCGTCGAGCGGCTGGTGCACGTGGACCTGGACACCGCCGACCAGGCGCTGGCCCGCAAGGGTGCCAAGGTCACCGTGACGCTGCCCGGCGGGGAGCGGGCGGCCGGCCGGATCGCGGCCGTCGGCACCGTCGCGGAGACCTCCGGCCAGGAACAGGACACGGGCACCACCATCGACGTGGACATCACGCTGGCCAAGCCGCCGAGGTCACGGCTGGACCAGGCGCCGGTGGAGGTCGAGATGCAGAGCGAACGGCACGAGGACGTGCTGGCCGTGCCGGTGGAGGCGCTGCTGGCGCTGCGCGAGGGCGGGTTCGGCGTCGAGGTCGTGGAGGGCGGCGCCGCCCGGATCGTGGCGGTCGAGACGGGGGCGTTCGGCGGCGGCCTGGTCGAGGTCGACGGGCCGGGGCTGGCGGAGGGCATGAAGGTCGGGGTGCCCTCCACATGACGGGCCACATGACCGGTGACCCGGGCGCGATCGTGGAGCTGCGCGGGGTGACCAAGACGTACGCGGGTGGCGTGCACGCCCTGCGCGGGGTGGACCTGAGCATCGCCCGCGGTGACCTGTTGGCCATCGTGGGCCCGTCGGGGTCGGGCAAGTCGACGATGCTGCACATGATCGGCACGCTCGACCGGCCGAGCACCGGCACCGTGCGCGTGGCCGGGCACGACGTCGCCCGGCTGTCCGACCGGCGGCTGTCGGCGCTGCGCTCGCGCCACCTGGGCTTCGTCTTCCAGCAGTTCCACCTGGCGCCCGGCGTCAGCGCCCTCGACAACGTGGCCGACGGCCTGCTCTACACCGGTACGAACCGCCGCGCCCGCCGCGAGCGCGCCGCCGCCGCGCTGGATCGGGTCGGGCTCGGCCACCGCCTCCGGCACACGCCGTCGGAGCTGTCCGGTGGCGAGCAGCAGCGGGTGGCCGTGGCCCGCGCCGTGGCGGGCGACCCGCCGCTGCTGCTGGCCGACGAGCCCACCGGCAACCTCGACTCCACGGCGGGCGCGGACGTGCTGCGCGTGCTGGCCGCCCTGCACGAGTCCGGCACCACGGTCGCCGTCATCACCCACGACGCCGAGATCGCCGGCTGGTGTCCCCGCCGCGTACGCCTGCGCGACGGCCTGATCGTGGACGGCCACGAGCACGAGCACCTCGGCCCCGTGGCACTGCTGAGAGGAGACCACCGATGAGCGGCCGAGGTGCCTGCGTGGCGCTGCTGAAGGGAGACCACCGATGAGCGGCCGGGACGGGTCGTTGAGGCCCGGCCGGCTCGGGCCCGGGGACGTGCTGCGGGTCGGCGCCGCGGGGTTGCGCGCCCGCCCGGCCCGGGTGATCCTGTCCGCGCTCGGCATCGCCATCGGCATCGCGACCATGATCGCCGTCATCGGGATCTCGTCCTCGTCCCGCGAGGAGCTGCTGCGCCGGCTCGACCGGCTCGGCACGAACCTGCTCACCGTCGCGCCCGGCCAGACGATGTTCGGCGAGGAGGCCAGGCTGCCGGCCGGCGCCCTGGCCATGGTCGAGCGCATCCGCCCGGTCCGCACGGCCGCCGCCACCGGCGCCGTCGAGGCGACCGTGCGCCGTACCCACCACATCCCGGAGACGGTCACCGGCGGCATCGCCGTCCAGGCGGCCAGCACCGGGCTGCTGACGACCCTGGAGGGCGCGGTCGTCGCGGGCACCTGGCTGAACGAGGCGACGGCGCGCCGGCCCGCCGTCGTCCTCGGCGCGACCGCCGCCCGGCGGCTCGGCCTGGCCAGGACCGGCGTGCAGGTATGGATGGGCGGGCGCTGGTTCACGGTCATCGGGATACTCGGCCCCATGCCGCTGGCCCCGGAGATCGAGCGCTCGGCCCTGGTCGGCTTCCCCGCCGCCGCGCGACTGCTCGGCTTCGACGGCTCGCCGACGACCATCTACGAGCGCTCGTCGGACGAGACGGTGGAACAGGTGCGCGAGGTCCTGCCGCGCACGGTCAACCCGGAGAACCCGGACGAGGTCGCGGTCAGCAGGCCGTCGGACGCGCTGGCCGCCAAGGCCGCCGCCGCGGGCGCCTTCACCGGCCTGCTGCTCGGGCTGGGCGCGGTGGCGCTGCTCGTGGGCGGGGTCGGGGTGGCCAACACCATGGTCATCTCGGTGCTGGAACGCCGCCGCGAGATCGGCCTGCGCCGCTCGCTCGGCGCCACACGCGGGCAGGTGCGGATCCAGTTCCTGGCCGAGTCGCTGCTGCTGTCGGCGCTCGGCGGGGTCGTGGGCGCCGCGCTGGGGGCGGCGGCCACCCTCGCGTACGCGCTGTCGAGGGGCTGGCCGCCGGTGGTGCCCCCGTGGGCGCTGGGCGGGGCGGTCGCCGCGGCTTTGCTCATCGGCACGGCCGCCGGGATCTACCCGGCCATGCGCGCCGCCCGCCTGTCGCCCACGGTCGCCCTGGCCACCGCCTGACCACCGCCTGACCACCGCCTGACCACGGCCTGACCACGGCGCGGGGGCGCCCGCCTATCGCGGGGTCAGCAGGATGCTGAGCACCGTGCCGGCGAGCATCCCCGCGCCCCCGGCGGTCGCGGCCCACCGGCCCAGCGGCTCGCCCCGGGCGTGGCCGGCCACGCCCAGCACGACGCCGGCCAGGCCGAACGGCACCGGCAGGAACAGCACGGCGATCGCGGCGCAGACGAACCCGATGATCGACAGGACCTGGTCGCTCACCGGCGGCCGGTCTCCGCCCGCACCGGGGCGCGGATCCTGGGCGGGGGCCATGGACCACATCACACACCGCGCGAGCGGCGGCTGTCGAGCCGCTCTCAGGCGGCACCGGCGGGACGGGACAGCTCCGGAGGCAGGGGCCTGGCGTGCACGACGTCGAGGCGGGAGACGGCTCGGGTGAGGGCGACGTACAGGCGGTTGAGGCCGCGCCGCCCGGCCTCGGCGATGGCGGCGGGCTCGGCCACGATGACGTGGTCGTACTCCAGGCCCTTGGCCATCGAGGCGGGCAGCACGCCGAGCCGGCCGCCGACGTCCACGCCCGCGTCCCACAGCGCGGACGTCACCGCCTCCACGTCGGCGTCGGCCGCGATCACCCCGATCGAGCCCTCGAACGCCAGCGCCTCCCGCGCCGCCGCGACCACGCCCTTCTCCAGCCCGCTCACCCGGCTCACCCGCAACCTGCCGTCCGAACGGTACGAGCGCGTCGCCGGCACGTCCACATCGAGCGCCACCAGCAGCGTGTTGGCCAGCTCCACCACGACCGCCGGCACCCGGAAACCGGTCGTGAGGGCGATGACCTCGCCGTCCGGCCTGCCGAGCAGCTCCATGCGCTCCGGCCACGACGTGGCGGCCCACGGCGTGGTGCCCTGCGCCAGGTCGCCCAGCACGGTGAGCGAGCCGTGCTCGCTGCGCCTGGCCACCGCCCGGCACTCCATGGGCGACAGGTCCTGGGCCTCGTCCACGATGACGTGCCCGTAGCCGCGGGGGCGCTCGATCAGGCAGGCGATCTCGTCGAGCAGGACCAGGTCGGCGGTCGTCCACCGGGCGCTCTTGGCGCTGCGGGGCGGCTCGGCCCAGGTGATCGCGGCCCGCTCGGCGTCCGTCAGCACACCCCGCGCCTCCTTCGCGGGGCCGCTGTCCGTGGGGCCGCTGTCCGCGGGGCCGCGTAGCAGCTCGTACAGGACCTCCTCCGGTCTGACGGCCGGCCAGAGGGCGTCCAGTGCGGGGGTGACGCCGCGGCCGATCTTGCGCAGCCAGGCCGCGTTCGCCGTCTGACCGCGGGCCTCGGCCTGGCGGCGGATCGCGGCCACGATGCGGGCCCTGACGCGTTCGCGGCCCACGCCGTACGGGAGGGACTCGCGGCGGGTGTCGTCGACGACGCGGCGCAGCTCGTCCTCGCCCACCCGCCACCGGTAGGAGCCGTCGGGCACCGCGAGCGGCTCGGCGGGTTTGCCGATGCGCCCGTACAGGGCCGCGCGTACGACGCGCGCCATGCGGGCGTCGTGCTTGACCACGGCCGCCGCCTCGCCGTCGGCCGCCGTGACCGGGACGGTGGACAGCAGGCCCTCCAGCGTCGTCTGCTCGACGTCCACCTCGCCGAGGGCGGGCAGCACGGCGGAGATGTAGCCGAGGAAGGCCCGGTTGGGGCCGAGCACGAGCACGCCGCCGCGTTCGAGGCGCCGGCGGTGGGCGTACAGCAGGTAGGCGGCCCGGTGCAGGCCCACCGCGGTCTTGCCGGTGCCGGGGGCGCCCTGGACGCAGATCGAGGTGTCCAGATCGGCGCGGACGAGGTCGTCCTGTTCGGGCTGGATGGTGGCGACGATGTCGCGCATCGGGCCGACGCGGGGCCGCTCGATCTCGGCGGCCAGGATCTTGCTCTCGCCCTCCTCCCCCTGTTCGAGCCGCTCGTCCTCGAAGCCGGTCAGCGTGGTGCCGGACCAGCCGAAGCGGCGGCGTACCGCGACGCCCTGGGGGTCGCGGGCGCCGGCCCGGTAGAACACCCGTGACACGGGCGCGCGCCAGTCGATCACCACGGGCGGGCCGCCGCCCTCGCCGGTGATGTGCCGACGGCCGATGTGGTACGCGCGGCCCCGGTGCTCGGCCGAGCTCGCGCCGAAGTCGAGCCGGCCGAAGAACGGCGGGCCGTCCGGCGCCTCGCTCAGCTCCTTGGCCAGGCTCTTGAGGTGGCGTCCGAGCCGTTCCGCGCTGTAGCGGTCGCCGGCCACGGTCTCGCCGACGATCACGTTGTCCCGCGCGCCCTCCAGCATCCTGCGCAGGCCGGCCGCGCAGCGTTCGACGTGCTGCCTTTCGTCGTCGAGCGTCTCCATCACACCTACCCTTAACTCGGTTAAGATATTAACCAGGTTAACATTTTGCTAGGATGTGCTCATGACGGGACTGCGGGAGCTGCAGCGGCGGCGGGTGCACGAGGCCATCTCGACGGCCGCCATCACGCTCTTCCTGGAGCGCGGCTTCGACGAGGTGCCGGTGACCGAGATCGCGGCGGCGGCGGGGGTGTCGAAGCCGACGCTGTTCAAGTACTTCCCGACCAAGGAGGACCTCGTCCTGCACCGGATCGCCGACCATCGGGCCGAGTCGGCGCGGGTGGTGCGGGAGCGGGCGGAGGGCGAGCGGCCACTGGCGGCGCTGCGCCGCCACTTCCTTGACGGGCTCGCCCGCCGCGATCCCGTCACGGGGCTCAACGACCGTCCCGAGGTGGTGGCCTACCACCGGATGGTGTTCGCCACGCCCAGCCTGGCGGCCCGCCTGTTCCAGCACATGACGCAGGACGAGCAGGCCCTCACCGCCGCGCTCGCGGAGGTCACCGACGGGCTGACCGCCGCGCTGCTGGCCGGGCAGGTGCTGGCCGCGCAGCGCGTGCTGGCGCGGCGCACCTGGCTGTCGCTGGCGGAGGGGCGGCCGGTGGAGGAGGTGGCGGTGGAGGCGGTCGGGGCGGCCGAGCGGGCGTTCGCGATGCTGTCCGCCCAGGCGCCGCTCCTCTGACGGCGGCGGCGCGCGGGGTCAGGCGGTCCTCGGGTGATGGCGGCGCGGTTCCCGGGCGGCGGTGGTGTGGTGTCAGGGGAGCCAGGTCTCGTGCAGGTGCAGCCACCGCCAGGTGTCCTGGGCGCGGCTCAGCACGGCCGTCGCGCGGCGGCCCTGCCGGGTACGGCCGGTCCGGTGCCATTCCTCGTAGGCCACGATCACCAGGTCGCCCGACTCCGCCACGACGCGCACGCCCTCGATGGCGATCGTCAGGCCGGGGGCCGTGCCGTGGGCGGCCTCGACCAGGGTCAGCACGTCCCCGCGCGACAGCACCGTCCCGTCGGGGCCCGCCAGGGTGAAGCCGGGCGCGTGGGCGTCGGCGAAGGCACCGAACCCGGCCCGGTCCGCGGCCCCCGACAGCCAGCGCTCGATGACGCGGTGGTGGCGGGCCACCTCGTGTCCCGGGTTCACGCCGGATCCCACTGCCGCGTGGCGATCCACTCGCGGAGCGGCGTGAGGCGGACGTCCAGGCCGCCGGCCGGCGCGGCGAAGAAGTCGCGGGACGCCGCCCCGATCCACCGGTACGTCGCGGCCACCCCGGCCGCCGCCTCCGCCCCGAGCGCGGGCGCCAGCGCCGCCTCGAACGCGGCCACGTCCTGCTCCTCGTACCGGACGTCCGGCCCGAACATCGCCGCAAGCTCCGGGCCCGTCACCGCGTCCGGCCCGCCGAGGTCCAGCGTGGCGCCCTCCAGCCCGCCGGCGGTGAGCGCCGCCGCCGTGACCGTCCCCAGGTCCGTGTGGGTCAGCCAGGGCACGGCGAGGTCCGCGGGCAGGGGGTAGCGCAGCACGCCCGCGCCCCTGACCCCCGGGGCGAGCAGGTTGTCGGCGTAGAGCGGCGGGCGCAGCACCACCGTGGGCACGCCGCTGTCCAGCAGGGCCCGTGCCGCCCGGGCCCGCGTGTCGAACGCCGCGACGCCCGTGGCGGTGCCGGGCAGCCGGTTGCCGGTGTTGAACGCCAGCCGCCGCACCCCGGCCGCCAGCGCCCCGTCGATCACGTGCCGTACGTACGCCGCCACCGTGGCCGACACCGTGGCCGCCACCGTGGCCGCGTCGTACACCAGGGGGAGCAGCACCGACGCGTGCGTCACCCCCTCGAACGCCTCCTTGACGCGCTGGGCGTCCCCCAGATCGCCGGGAAAGGGCCGCACCCCCTCAGGGACGTTCGCCGTACGCGCGAAGCCGCGCACCTCGTGGCCCTGGGCGGCCAGACGGCGGGCGACGGCGCCGCCCTGGGCGCCCGAGGCGCCGATCACCAGAAATCGCATGCGCGACAGTCTTCCCGGTCACCGGCAATACCCTCGATAAAGGGAGATCTCCGACTCTTTAAGGATCGTCCGTGAACGGTGACCTGCTGAGTGAACTGCTGGCCCCGCTGCGCCTGCGTGGTGTCTTCCACAGTCGCTGGGCGGCACGCGCGCCCTGGGGCGTGGCGGGGGAGCGGGAGAGCTGTGCCCTGCTGCACTATGTCCAGGAGGGCACCTGCGTGGTCGAGACGCCGGGCGCCGAGCCGGTGGTGGTGGGGGCGGGAGAGCTGGCCGTGTTCCCGCACGGGGCCGCCCATCGGCTGGCCGACGCGCCGGGGCGGGCGGCCGTGCCGCTGGAGAGCGTGCTGCCGGGGCGCGTGCCGGGGTCGATGCGCCGGGTGTCGATCGACGGCCCGGGGGCGCTGACCACGATGCTCTGCGGCGGGCTGCACTATGAGGCGGCGGCCGCGGCGCCGCTGTACCGGGCGCTGCCGCAGGTGCTCGTGCTCGACCGCGCGGCCGTGGCGGGCGAGCCACTGCTCGGCGACCTGCTCGCGCGCCTGGCCACCGGATGGGACACCACAGGGCCGGAACAGACCGGGGGGCGAGGGCCGGCCGGTGTCCGAGGCGCGGTGGACGGGCAGGATCCGGCCGGCGGGCCGGGCGGCCGGGATCCGGGGCTGGAGATCGTCGCGTTGCGGGCCTTCGAGCTGGTGTTCGTGCTGGCGCTGCGGGCCGCCATGGCCAGCCTGGCCGAAGGGGAGCCCGTGCTGCGGGCGTTGCGGCACCCGGCCGTCGGGGTGGCGCTGCTGGCCGTGCAGACCAGGTTCGCCGAGCCGTGGACCGTGCGGAGCCTGGCGGCCGAGGCCGGGATGTCGCGGTCGGCGTTCGCGGCGGCGTTCAGGGAGCTGGTCGGCGAGGCCCCGATGCGGCACCTGACCGCGCGCCGGATGCAGGAGGCCGCGCGGCTCCTCACCGAGACCGCGCTCCCGCACACCGGCATCGCCCGGCGTGTCGGCTACCGCTCGACCGTGGGATTCCACCTCGCCTTCAAACAGTGGCACGGTTTCACGCCTGGCGAATATCGCCGGCTCGCCGGAGTTTAACCAGGTAGGAGGGGGTGTACTTGATACCCTGACAACCTCTTCACCAATTGCAAATTTATGCAATTTGGGGCAATGCGGGGTTGTCTTGACCTAGAGGGAGTGATGGTGACCGGACCTTGCACGGGCAAGTGCGGTAACAGTAACGACTCGAACGGACACGTACGGTGAACAGGTTGCCGGCCGTGGCCTGGGGCCGCGTACGCGCCGTGCTACCTGAACGCGTCGCGTGGGCGGCGATGTCCGGGCGTCCGCGCAATGACCTGCTCGCCGGGCTCACGGTGGCGATCGTCGCCCTGCCGCTCGCGCTCGGGTTCGGCATCTCCTCCGGCCTCGGCGCCGCCTCCGGCCTGGCCACGGCCGTGGTCGCCGGGTCGCTCGCGGCCCTGTTCGGCGGGTCGGCGCTGCAGGTGTCGGGCACCAGCGGCGCCATGACCGTGGTGCTCATGCCGATCATGAGCGAGCACGGCGCCTCCGGGGTGCTGACGGTGGGCCTGCTGGCCGGGATGCTGCTCGTCGGGCTCGCGCTGGCGGGCGCCGGCCGCTCCATGGCGCTGATCCCGGCCCCCGTCGTCGCCGGGTTCACCGTCGGCATCGCGTGCGTGATCGGCCTGCAGCAGTTCCCCCACGCGCTCGGCGTGCCGCCCCATGAGAGCGACAAGGTGGCCGTGGTGGCCTGGCACGCCGTCCTCGACTTCCTGGCCCGGCCCCACTGGTGGGCCATGTCCATCACCCTCATGGTGGCCGCGGCGCTGATCGTGGGCGCGAGCCTGCGGCCGACCGTGCCGTTCTCGCTGCTGGTCGTGGCGGTCGTGACCGTCGTCGCCGAGCTGGCCGCGCTGCCGCTGGCCAGGATCGGCCACCTGCCCAGCGGCCTGCCGGCGCCCACGCTGGCCTTCTTCGACGGCGACGCGCTGCCGTCCCTGATCGCCCCCGCCATCGCGGTGGCCGCGCTGGCGTCGCTGGAGTCGCTGCTGTCGGCCACCGTCGCCGACAACATGACCGGCCGGCACCGGCATGACCCCGACAGGGAACTGTTCGGGCAGGGCCTGGCCAACCTCGTCACGCCGCTGTTCGGGGGGATGCCCGGCACGGGCGCGATCGTGCGTACCGCCGTCAACGTCCGCTCCGGCGCGCATTCGCGGCTGGCGGCGCTGTCTCATGCGCTGATCCTGGGCGCCATCGTCTACCTCGCCGCCGGGCTCGTCGCCCGCATCCCGCTGGCCGCGCTGGCCGGCGTGCTGCTGGCCACGTCGGTGCGGATGGTGGAGCGCGACTCGGTGCGGGCCATGTTCCGCTCCACCAGGAGCGACGGCGCCGTGCTCGTGCTGACCGCCGTCGCCACGCTGACCCTCGACACCGTCCTGGCCGTCATCATCGGCCTGGTCGTGGCCGGGGCGCTCGCGCTGCGGGCCATCGCGCGCAACGTGCGCTTCGACCAGGAGCCGCTCCGCCACGACCTGCAGCCGCAGCACACGAAGGACGAGCACGAACTGCTCGCCGAGCACATCGTCACCTACCGGCTGAACGGGCCGCTGTTCTTCGCCGCCGCCCACCGCTTCCTGCTGGAGCTGTCGGAGGTGGAGGACGTGTCCGTGGTGGTGCTGCGGATGAGCCGGGTCACCACCATCGACGCCAGCGGCGCCCTGGTGCTGGGCGACGCCATCGAACGGCTGCAGCACCGGGGGATCATGGTGTACGTGTCCGGCATCCCAGACGGCCACCACCAGCCGCTGGAGGCGCTCGGCGTGATCGGGCGGCTCGACAAGGCCGGGCAGGTGTTCGCCACGACCGACGAGGCCATCGCGGCGGCCAGGGAACGCCTGCACAACACCGGCATCGTGCCTCGTCTGGCGGGGTGACACCCCCGTTCCCGGTGACCCCCCGGACCGGGCGCGCGGCGTCAGGCGAGGGGGCGCGGGGCGGGGAGGCGGAGGCGGTCGACGGCTTCGCGGCGGGTGCGTTCGGGGCGGCGGTCGTAGCGGGCCGTGGTGGCCGGTGAGGAGTGGCCGACCAGGGCCTGCGCGGTGGCCAGGTCCACGCCCGCGTCCAGGAGTTCGCCGATGAACGTACGGCGGAAGTCGTGGGCCGTGCGCCGGGACGCGCCCGCCTCCCCGAACCTGCGGGTCAGAATGTCGGAGATGCCCTGCCCGGTCAGCCCGACCGGGCGCCCGTCGCGTACGCGCAGCCGCCCCGCCTTGCTGATCGGGCTGAACATCGCGCCCGGATCGGGCCCGCGCACCGCCAGCCACCGCTCGACCAGCCCGATCGCGTCCGTGGTCAGGTACACCAGCCGCTCCTTGTCCCGCTTGCCGCGCACCCGCAGCGAGCGCGCCCCCGGGTCGTAGTCGGCCAGCGACAGCCCGCCCAGCTCGGCGCGCCGGCAGCCGGTGGAGTAGAGCACGGCGATCAGCGCCGCGTCGCGCACCCCCGCCGGCGAGTCGTCGCACGCCGACAGGGCCGCCCCGACCACCTCGGGCGGCACGTGGTGCCCCGCCGGCAGGCGGCTCTGTCGTACGGGGGCCAGGTCGGAGGCGCGGGCCAGGTCTTCGGCGGTGGTCTGGCCCAGCCGCCACGCCTCCTTCAGCACCCGGCGCAGCGCCACCAGGTGCTTGTTCACGTATGCCGCCGACCAGCCCTGGTCGGTGAGCATCGTGCGGATGCGCACGGTGTGCTCGTAGCGCAGCAGGTGCCACGGCTGTCCCGCGCCCGTCGCGCCCTCGTCGCCGGTGAGCAGGCGCGCCAGCCGGTCGAGGCAGCCGCGCATGGTGCGCCGCGACTCGGGGCTGGTGAGCGAGTCGAGATAGACGTGGTAGGGGTCACGCGCCGGTTCGACCGGCGGCGTCCCCTGGCCGGGCAGGGCAGGCAGGCTCACCTGGACGATCTTAGAAGGGTCCGGTGAGTTCGCCCAGCTTGCGGGTCAGCTCGAGGTTCGCCGCGTAGTCGACCGGCACCGCGATCACCGACACCACGTCGTCGGCCAGCGCCTTGCGCAGCGTCGGCAGCAGCTCGTCGGCGTTGGTGATCCGGTAGCCGCGCGCCCCGAAGCTCTCGGCGTAGGTGACGAAGTCGGGGTTGCCGAAGGCGATGTGGCTGTCGCGACCCAGCTCCAGGTTCATCTTCCACTGGATCAGCCCGTACGCGTCGTCCACCCACACCAGCACCACGAACGGGATCCGCTCGCGGACGGCGGTCTCCAGTTCCTGCGAGTTCATCAGGAACGCCCCGTCGCCCGTCGCCGCCAGCACCTTGCGATGCGGGAAGGCCAGCTTGGCGGCCAGCGCGCCCGGCACCGAGAACCCCATGGACGACAGCCCGTTGGAGACCAGCATCGTGTTCGGCTCGTACGTCGGGTACATGCGGGCCATCCACATCTTCACCGCCCCGGTGTCGGCCAGCACGATGTCCTCGCGCCCCATGGCCTGGCGGATGTCGGCCACCACGCGGCGCGGCGACAGCGGGAAACCGCTCTCTGACCGGCCCTGCTCGAGCTCCTCGCGCAGCATGTCGCGGATGCGCTCGCCGGTGCCGTTGACCACGAACCGCCGGTGCACGGCGTCGCCGAGGGCGTGCAGCGAGCGCGAGATGTCGCCCTGGACGCCGACCGCGACCGGATAGTGGTCGTCCACCTCGGCGGGGAACCGGTGAATGTGGATGATCTTCTTGTCGCGCATCGGGTTGATCTTGACGGGGTCGAACTCCTGCAGCTCGTAGCCGACGCTGATCAGCACGTCCGCCTCGTCGAAGCCGAAGTTCACGTAGTCGTGCCGCATGAACCCCACCGCGCCCAGCGCGTGCCGGTGGTCGTCGGGGAAGACGCCCTTGCCGTTGAACGTGGTCGCCACCGGCAGCCCGAGCCGCTCGGAGAAGCGCACCAGCGCGTGGGAGGCCCCGGCGCGGGTGGCGCCGTGGCCGGCCAGCACGATCGGCCGGCGGGCGGTGGCCAGCACGTCGGCCGCGCGGGCGATCTGGGCGGGGGAGGGGTCCTGGGGGCGTACGACGTTGACGGGCAGCGGGCGCAGGCCCTCGGGGACGGGCGCCGACTCGACGTCCTCGGGGATGGCCAGGTAGACGGCGCCGGGCCGCTCGGTCTGGGCCGTCTTGAAGGCCTTGCGGATCAGCTCGGGCAACGCCTGCGCCGACGGCGCCAGCTCCGCCCACTTGGTGATCGGCCTGAACAGCGACACCAGGTCCACCACCTGGTGGGACTCCTTGTAGATGCGATCGAGCCCGACCTGGGCGGTGATCGCCACCACCGGGGTGCTGTTGGTGGTGGCGTCGGCCACGCCGAGCTGCAGGTTGATCGCGCCGGGGCCCAGCGTGGCCGAGGCCACGCCCGCCTTGCCGGTCAGCCGGCCGTAGATCTCGGCCATGAACGCCGCGGCCTGCTCGTGCCGTACGAGGACGTAGCGGATGGGAGAGTCGCTCAGCGCGTCGACGAAGTGGATGTTCTCCTCGCCCGGGATGCCGAAGACGTACTCGACGCCCTCCGCCTCCAGAGCCTGCACGATGAGCCGGGCCGCGTCGGCCTGCCGGGTCATGGGAAACGCCTTCTTTCATGGAAGCCTGCCTCCCTGCAAGCGCGGGGGAGGGGTCGTTCATTCCATCCAGGCCGTTGGAGGCGGTCCGCCACGCCTGCGATCTGTCGCTAACACAATTATGTTATCGGCTGTTGACGCTCGACTGATGCTAACGGAATACTGATATCGGCGATAGCAGAGCAGTCCCTACGAAGAAGGGAGCGAGATGATCTATCACGGCAGCCGGTTCACCTTCAGGCCGGAGGCGACGCCGCGGCAGCGGGCGGAGGCTCTCGAAAGCCTGCGTGACCAGGGCAGGGTCATCCCGTCGGTCAGGTCCTTCGTCGTCGGTCGTGACCACGGCGGCGAGTACGAATGGGGCGCCCTCTTCGTGATCGAAGATCTGGACGGCTACCGCGACTTCCTGGCCCATCCCGCGCGCCGTCACGCCGACCGGATCGCCCTGTCACTGGTCGAGAAGATCGTTTCGTTCGACCTGACCGACGACCCGGACCCGGAGACGGGTGTGAGGCTCGCCGAATGGCGGCGACGCGACCCCTTGCCCGACGGACCCGTGCACAACCGCCGTACGGTGCTCAAGGCCATCGCGGTGACCGCCGCGGGAACGGCCGCGGCCGGCACGGGCATCTCCACCGCTCCCGCTCCCGCTGCCGCGGTCACCCGGACCGCCGTCGCCCCCGGGGCGTCGGCGGAGGTCGCCTTGACGGTCAACGGGCGGCTACGCAAGATCGTCCTGGAACCGAGGGTGACGTTGCTGGACGCGCTGCGCGAGCGGCTCGGCCTGACCGGCACCAAGAAGGGCTGTGACCGGGGTGAGTGCGGCGCCTGCACGGTGCTGGCCGACGGGGAGCGGGTCAAGTCGTGCCTGACGCTGGCGGTGATGCGGCAGGGCGCCGAGATCACCACGGTGGAGGGGCTGGCGCGGGGCGATGAGCTGCACCCCGTGCAGGAGGCGTTCATCCGGCACGACGCGTTCCAGTGCGGGGCGTGCACTCCCGGTCAGATCATGTCCGCCGTGGCCTGCATCGACGAGGGGCATACGGGTTCTGAGGCGGAGATCCGCGAGTGGATGAGCGGGAACCTGTGCCGGTGCGCGGCGTATCAGAACATCGTCGCCGCCGTCGCCGACGCCGCGAAGGAGGTACGGCGGTGAGGACCTTCGGTTACACGGTCGCGGGGAGCCCGGCCGACGCGGTGCGCATCGCCGCGAGCACCCCCGAGTCGACGTTCGTCGCGGGCGGCACCGACCTGCTGAACCTGATGCGGGACGGCGCGGAGGCCCACGACCACCTCATCGACGTCAACCACCTCGACCTCGGCGAGAGGGTCGACGCCGGCTCCAGGCGGTTGCGCGTCGGCGCGTCGGCCCGGATGCGGCAGGTCGCCGAGCACCCCACGGTGCGGCGGGAGTTCCCGGTGTTGTCCGAGGCGCTGCTGGCCTCGGCCTCCCCGCAGGTCCGCAACATGGCCTCGATCGGCGGAAACCTGCTACAGCGCACCAGATGCGGATATTTCCGAGACTCGGCCTCGCCGTGCAACAAGCGGGCCCCGGGGAGCGGCTGCCCCGCGATCAGCGGGCACAACCGGGGACACGCGATCCTCGGCGGCGGTGACCAGTGCATCGCCACGCACCCCTCCGACCTGGCGGTGGCACTGGTCGCCCTGGACGCGACCGTGCACCTGCTCGGCCCCGGTGGCGAGCGCACCGTCCCCGTCGCCGACTTCTACCTCCTTCCCGGGTCCACCCCGGACCTGGAGACCGCGATGCGCCCCGGCGAGCTGATCACCCGGGTGGACGTGCCGCGCACGGCCCTCGCCGGGCGGTCGCGCTACCTGAAGCTGCGCGACCGGGCCACGTTCGAGTTCGCGGTGGTGTCGGTGGCGGCCGCGCTGCGGACCAGGGGCCGGGTGGTGCAGGACGTACGGCTGGCGTTCGGGGGCGTGGGCACCCGTCCGTGGCGGGACGCCGGGGTCGAGGCGGCCCTGCGGGGCCGGCCGCTGACCGGGCAGGCGATCGCCGAGGCGGGCCGGCTCCTGGTCCGCGACGCCGAGCCGCGCGAGGGGAACAGGTTCAAGGTCGAGCTCGTCCAGCGGGCGCTGGTGAGCATCCTCAGCGATCTGGGAGGGCTTCGATGAAGAGTCTGGTGGGGCAGGGCGTGGCGCGGGTGGACGGCCGGGCCAAGGTCACCGGCGCGGCCCGCTACGCGGCGGACAACGAGCTGACCGGCGTGCTGCACGGCTTCCTGGTGATGAGTACGATCGCCCGCGGCGAGCTCGTGGAGATCGACACCAGGGCGGCGCTGGCGCATCCCGGCGTCGTCGCGGTCTACACCCACGCCGACATGCCGAGGTTGACGCTGCCGGCTTTCCCGTACAACAGGCGTTTCATCCCCATGCAGGACACGCGGGTGCACCACAACGGGCAGCCGGTGGCCTACGTCCTGGCCCAGACCCTGGAGCAGGCGCAGGAGGCCGCCAACCTGGTGAAGGTCCGCTACCGGGCGGAGGACCCCGTCACACGGCTGGAGGACGCGCTGAACGAGGCGTTCCTGCCGCTCCCGTTCCGCGACAGAGCCAACGAGAGCATCCGCGGCGACGCCGCCGCGGCGCTCGCGCGGGCCGAGGTGCGCATCGACCGGACCTACGGCAGCCCGATGCAGCACCACAACCCGATCGAGCCGCACACCACCACCGCCGTCTGGGACGGCGGCACGCTGACCTTGTACGAGAGCGCGCAGGGCGTGATCTTGACCCGTAAGGCCGTGTCGGACGCGTTCCGTCTGGCACCGGGCCAGGTCAGGATCATCTCGCCCTACCTGGGCGGTGGTTTCGGCGCCAAGGGCCCCACCTACCCGCACACGCTGCTCACCGCGGCGGCGGCGCAACTCGCCGGCCGGCCGGTGAAGCTGGTGCTGTCGCGCGCCCAGATGTACACCTCCAACGGCCACCGCGCCGAGTACCGCCACCACATCCAGGTCGGCGCCACCCGGCAGGGCGTTCTGACCGCGATCGCCGACACCTCGACGGCACAGGTGACCCGCACCGACGAGAACGTCTTCAACAGCAGCGACTCCACGATCCACCTGTACGCCTGCCCGAACGTGCACGTCCGGCAGATGGGGGTGCGGCTGGACCTGCCGACGTCGAGCTACATGCGCTCGCCGGAGACGACCGCGCACTTCGGCCTGGAGACCGCCCTGGACGAGCTGAGCCACGAGCTCGGCATCGACCCGGTGGACCTGCGGGTGCGCAACCACACCACCGTCGACCAGCGGACCGGCCGAGCCTACGGCGGCAAGCATCTGCTGGAGTGCTACCGGACCGCCGCCGAGGCGTTCGGCTGGGCCCGCCGCGACCCCAGGCCGGGGACCACCAGGGACGGCGACGAGTACGTCGGCTGGGGCATGGCCACCGAGACCCACACCTACAACTGGAACGAGTCCGAGGCCCGCCTCGTCATCGGGCTCGACGGGCGGGCGACCCTCCGGGCCGCCACCCAGGAGATCGGCACCGGCACCTACACCGTGCTCAGCCAGGTCGTCGCCGACGGGCTCGGCCTGCCACTCGACCACGTCACGACGCTGCTCGGCGACACCACCTACCCCATCGCATCGGTGTCGGCGGGGTCGGCCACGATGCCCAGCCTGGTCGGCCCGGCGTCCAACGCGGCGCGGAGCGCGCGGGCGGCCGTCATCGCGCTGGCCGTCGCCGACCCGCGCTCCCCGCTGCACGGCGTGCCCGCCGAGGACGTCGTGATCGAGGCCGGCCGTCTGTACGCACGCGGCGACCGCGGCCGTCAGGACGGCTACCGCGACGTCATGGCCCGCCACGGCCGCGGCGTGGAGGTCCGTGGAGGCGGGACCAACTCGCCCGGGCGATCGTTCGGCGCGGTGTTCGTGGAGGTCAGGATCCTGCCGAGGCTGGGCAGGCTGCGCGTGACCCGGGTCGTGACCGCGCACGACCTGGGACGGGTGCTCAACCACCGGACCGCGCGCGGGCAGGTCATCGGCGGCGTGACCTGGGGCATCGGCTTCGCGCTGATGGAGCACACGATGGTGGACCCGAACACGGCGCGGGTCGTCAACCCGAACCTGTCCACCTATCTGGTCCCGGTCTGCGCGGACACGCCGTCGGTGGAGGCGTTGTTCGTGGACCGGCCGGACCCTGACAGCACCGCCGCGCTCGGCGCCCGCGGCTTCGGCGAGACGCCGGGGACGGGTGTGCCCGCGGCCATCGGCAACGCGATCCACCACGCCATCGGCCGCCGTCTCCGGGAGGTTCCCTTCACCCAGGACAAGCTGCTCTGACCGCCGTACGCGCCGCTCTGGCCCGGAAGCCGGGAGATGTCATCCGGCGGGGATGTGGTTGGCGGCGCGGTCGAGGAGTTCGTTCAGCAGGGCCCGCTCGCCCGGGCTGTAGAGGTCGGTCACCTCGCCGAGCACGGCTTTCAGGGCC
>NZ_JBFAIM010000101.1:0-43306 GCF_040654715.1 Nonomuraea sp. NPDC050643
CGCGTCCACGCCGGGATGCCGCTCGCGGTGCCCGGACAGCAGCTCGTCGAGCGACCGTAGCGCCTTCTGCTCGCTCTCCCGGTCGGCCGGCTCGAAGCCGGTGGGGTGGGGCCAGGCCCACGCCTGTACGGCACGTAGCCGCGCGCCCCGCAGCTCGGCCTCGGCGAAGGCGAACTCGAGCGCCCGGGCGGATCCGGCGGAGCCGTCGGTCCCGGCGACCACCTCGCCGCGCGGCGCGGAGGGCCGTTCGTGGACCAGGGCGAGGTTCGTCCGGGCATGCGCCGCCAGGCCGTACGCCACCGACCCCACCAGCAGACCGCGCACGCCGCCGATGCCGCGGCTGCCGACGACCAGCAGCTCGGCCGTCTCCGACGCCTTGATCAGCGCCTGACGCGGGTCGCCGGGCAGCAGGACCCGCTCCACGCGGATCCCCGGCCGCTCATCGCGCGCCCGTTCCTCGGCGTCGGTGAGCACGGTGTTCGCGCCGTCGCGCATCCACTGGGCCACCTCCGCGTAGTGGGCGGGGTGCTCCTCGCACACCCATTTGGGCACGGCGTGCGCCACGGTCAGCGGCGCGTCGCGTATTGCGGCCTCGGTGGCGGCCCAGGCGACGGCCTCCAGGCCGGTCCTGGAGCCGTCGACCCCGACGATGATCACAACTTCAGCTCCTCAGGACAGCGCGTAGCACTCCACCTCGGCCCGCCGGTAGGACAGGCCCTGGTCCGTGGAGTCGCGCGTGCAGGCGCGTTCGGCCTTGCTGAGCTTGAGCGTGCCGCACACGGACACGCCGGAGTAGGTGCGGCAGTCGAGCGTTCTGTCGGTTCTGCCGACGCGGTACATCTCTCTGACCGCCGAACGGCATTTCGCCTTGCCCGTGTCGGAGTAGCGGCACTGGGCGATCAGCGTGTCGTACTGCTCCTGGCCCACTTCGTGCTGCTCGATGCCGTCCCCAGCGGCGGCGGTCGCGCCCGATATGGCCAGCACCACGAGCGCGACTAGAGCGGCGATCTTTTTCATAGTCCCCCTGAAGGGTTCCGTACCGCTCAGGGGGATCGTCAAACATCATCGCCAGGTTTCGGCGGCGGGCACGCGTGGGTACGATCAGCGCCGACCAACGCGGGAGCCCGGTGCGGACCGGGCTGAGAGGACGGCTGACAGCCGCCGACCGCCAGAACCTGCTCCGGGTAATGCCGGCGAAGGGAGTTTGCGCGATGAGCGACGCGCGCTTTTCCAAGATCTACACCGGGGACCTCCGCGTGCCGATGCGTCAGGTGCGGCTGTCCGACGGCTCGGCGGTGACGCTGTACGACACCTCGGGCCCCTACACCGACCCCGCCTTCGAGCCCGACCTCGGTCGTGGCCTGCCGCGCCCGCGCGCCGCGTGGGTGCGCGAGCGTGACGCGGCAGGTCAGCCGGTCACCCAGGTCGGCTGCGCCAGGCGCGGGCTGGTCACCAAGGAGATGGAGTTCGTGGCCGTGCGTGAGGGGGTGAGTCCGGAGTTCGTCCGCGACGAGGTGGCCGCCGGGCGGGCCATCATCCCCGCCAACGTCAACCACCCCGAGTCCGAGCCGATGATCATCGGCTCGAACTTCCTGGTCAAGATAAACGCCAACATCGGTAACTCCGCCGTCAGCTCCTCCATCGAGGAGGAGGTCGAGAAGATGACCTGGGCGACCCGGTGGGGCGCGGACACGATCATGGACCTGTCCACCGGCGCCGACATCCACGAGACCCGCGAATGGATCCTGCGCAACTCGCCCGTACCGGTCGGAACGGTGCCCATCTACCAGGCGCTGGAGAAGGTCAAGGGCCGGCCGGAGGCGCTGTCGTGGGAGGTCTACCGCGACACGCTGATCGAGCAGTGCGAGCAGGGCGTCGACTACGTGACCGTGCACGCGGGGGTACGGCTGGCGTACGTGCCGCTCACCGCCCGCCGCAGGACCGGGATCGTCTCACGCGGGGGCTCGATCATGGCCGCCTGGTGCCTGGCGCACCACCGCGAGAGCTTCCTGTACGAGAACTTCGACGAGATGTGCCGGATCCTCGCCCGCTACGACGTGTCGTTCTCGCTCGGCGACGGGCTGCGTCCCGGCTCGATCGCGGACGCCAACGACGAGGCCCAGTTCGCCGAGCTGCGCACGCTGGGCGAGCTGACCGGGATCGCCCGCCGGCACGACGTCCAGGTCATGATCGAGGGCCCGGGGCACGTGCCCATGCACAAGATCAAGGAGAACGTGGACCTGCAGCGCGAGCTCTGCGACGACGCGCCCTTCTACACGCTCGGCCCGCTCGTGACCGACGTCGCCCCGGGCTACGACCACATCACCTCGGGCATCGGCGCCGCCATGATCGGCTGGTACGGCACCGCCATGCTCTGCTACGTCACCCCCAAGGAGCACCTCGGCCTGCCGGACCGAGACGACGTCAAGACCGGCGTGATCACGTACAAGATCGCGGCCCACGCCGCCGACCTGGCCAAGGGGCACCCGGGGGCGCAGGCGTGGGACGACGCGCTGTCGGACGCGCGGTTCGAGTTCCGCTGGGAGGACCAGTTCGACCTGTCGCTCGACCCCGACACGGCCCGCTCCTTCCACGACGAGACCCTGCCCGCCGCGCCTGCCAAGACCGCGCACTTCTGCTCGATGTGCGGCCCGAAGTTCTGCTCCATGCGGATCAGCCACGACATCCGGGAGGCGGGCTTCGCGGAGAAGGCGGCCGAGTTCAAGCGGCTCGGCGGCACCCTCTACGTCGACTAGCCCGGCAGCGTCTCCCCGCCGATCGGGGCCAGGACCTCGCCCGTGTAGTACGACGACAGCCGCCCGGCGGCGAAGAACACGTACGACGGGGCGATCTCGTCCGGGTCGGCGGGGCGCCCCATGGGCACGTGCTCGCCGAACTTCTCGACCTTCTCCTCGGGCATCGTCGCCGGGATCAGCGGCGTCCACACCGGCCCCGGCGCCACGGCGTTGACCCTGATCCCGCGTTCGACCAGGTTCTGGGCCATGGAGTAGGTGAAGGCGTTGATGGCGCCCTTCGTGGCGGCGTAGTCGATGAGCGACCTGTTGCCGCGCAGACCGTTGATGGAGGAGGTGTTGATGATCGCTGAGCCCTCGTGCATGTGGGGGAGGGCGGCCTTGGTGACGCGGAAGTAGCTGTGGATGTTGACCGCGAACGTCTGCTCCCACTGCTCGTCGGACAATTCCTCCAGGCCGTTCACCGGCTGCTGGTAGGCCACGTTGTTGACCAGGACGTCCAGGCCGCCGAGCTCCGACACGGCCTGCTCGACGACCGAGTAGCAGTGGGCGCGGTCGGCGAGGTCGCCGGGCAGCAGCTCGCAGCGCCGCCCGGCGGCCTCCACCAGCTTGCGCGTGTGCGCGGCGTCCTCGTGCTCGCTCAGGTACGCGATCGCGACGTCGGCCCCCTCCTTGGCGAAGGCGACGGCGACCGCCCTGCCGATGCCCGAGTCGCCCCCGGTGATGAGGGCCTTCTTGTCCTTCAGCAGGTCCCTGCCCTGGTAGTCGCGCATCTCGTCACGCGGCTCGGGGCTCATCCGCCCGGTGTGCCCGGGGTAGGGCTGTGGTGTCTCCGACATGACCGGCGCTCTGCCCTCGATCAGGTACGGCTAACGCCACGGGCCGGCGGTGGCCTACTTGACGAAGCCCCGCGCCCTCAGCCAGTCGCGGGCGACCAGCACCGGCACGCCGCCGTCCACGTCCACCTGCGCGTTGAGCCCGCGGATCACGTCGTCGGTGAGCCTGGCGCTGATGGGGGCGAAGATCCCGGCGATCTCCGGATGGGCGTCGGCGAGCTGCCGCCGCATGGTCACCGCCGCGTTGTAGACGGGGAAGAACTTCCGGTCGTCCTCGAGCAGCACCAGGTCGAGCGCCTCGACGCGGCCGTCCGTCGTGGTCACCATGCCGAGCGTGCACTGCCCGCCGGCGATCGCGCTGTACAGGACGCCGACCGACAGCCGCCGCACGTTGCCCCTGGGGACGTCCTTGCCGTACTCCAGGCCGTAGGCCCTGAGCATGCCGAGGAAGCCGTCGTCCCGGCCGAAGGTCTCGTGGTCGACGCAGAACGTACGGTGCTCGATGGGGATCTTCCTTATGTCGTCGATCGTCTTCAGGCCCCATCTGCCGGCCGTGGCGCGGGTGACGCCGATCGAGTAGCTGTTGTTCAGCGGCGCGGGCGGGAGCCAGACGATGCCGTTCCTGCGCAGGTCGAGGTCGCGTACGGCTTCGTACTGACGTTTCGGGTCGGGGATCGGGCGCGGCTGCCCGAGGTAGGTGATCCAGCCGGTGCCGGTGTACTCCCACATCAGGTCGGCGTCGCCGCGGATCAGGGAGGCGCGGGCGTTCACGCTGCCCTGGACGTTCGTCTGGTCGGACACGTCGGCGCCCGCCGCGGTGAGGGCCAGGACGGCGATCTTGCCGAGGACGAGCTGCTCGGTGAACTCCTTCGACGTCACGCGCACCGTCGTCCCCTTGAGCGAGGGGATGGGACGGATGCTGCCCGGCCCCACGGGCGGCACGAACGACGACGCCGGCCGCAGCCCGCACCCGGCCACCGCCAGCAGCGCGACGAGCAGCACCGCCCTCACGACAGCCCCCTGGGGGCGAGGACGCGCTGCGCGAGCCCGCCCATCCAGTCGATGAGCAGCGCCAGCACCGCGATCAGCACGCACCCGGTGACCAGCACCAGGTTGCGCTGGGTGCTCACGCCCGTGGTGATCAGGTCGCCGAGCCCGCCCGCCCCGATGAACGCCGCGATGCCGGCCGTGCCCACGTTCAGCACCAGCGTGGTCCTGACGCCCGACAGGATGACCGGCGCGGCCATCGGCAGCTCGACCCTGAACAGCACCCCGGCCGCCGACATGCCGATGCCCCGCCCGGCGTCGACCAGCCGCTGGTCGACCTGTTCGAGCCCGACCATCGTGTTGCGCAGCGTGGGCAGCAGGCTGTAGGCGAACAGCGCCAGCACCGCCGTCCAGAACCCGATCTGGAGCAGCACCGCGAGCAGCACGACCATGCCGACCGCCGGGGTCGCCTGGCCCAGGTTCGCCAGGGCCAGCACGAACGGCGTGGCCCTGAGCAGCGCGCGCCGGGTGAGCAGGATGCCGAGCGGCACCGCCACCGCCAGCACCAGGACGGTGGAGAAGAACACGAGCTGGATGTGCTCCCATGTGCGTCTGAGGATGAACGTCAGGTTGAGCGAGCCGCTCTCGATGCCGTCGAGCGGCACGGACTGCGTGTAGACCACCATCGCCACGGCCACGGTCAGGTAGCACAGGGGCGGCAGCACGACGTGCCACGACCGCCCGATCCGCGGCTCCGGGTGGGTGGCCTCCTGGGCGGCGGCGCTCTCGACCGTCATCCGCTCTCGCCCCGCCTCAGCCGGCGGCGGCGCTCGCGGTCCTTGATGGCCTGGATCGCGTTCTGCACCGAGCTCAGCGACAGCGCGCCCACGTACACCTGCCGTCGGCCGATCACGGGCACGAGGTCGGTGTCGGCGTTGAGCAGCGCCTCCATGGCCTCCTGCAGCGTCTTCCGGTGCCCGATGGAGGCGGTGACCGGGTCTCCGGCGGCGCCGACCGGGCCGTGCCGCCCTTCGAGGGTCTCGGGGGTGACCCATCTGAGCGGCCGCCGCATGCCGTCGGCGATCACGGCGTACCCGTGGCCGTCGCGTTCGAGCCGGGCGAGCAGGTCCTGGGCGTCGGTGTCCTCGGACGCGTACGGGATCGGGTCGAGGTCGATGTCGCCCACCTTGGTGAGCCGCAGCAGCCGCATCGAGGAGCCGGCGCCCAGGAACTGCTCGACGTACTCGCTGGCGGGGTTCGTCAGGATCTCGGCCGGCTGGGCGTACTGCACGATGTGCCCGGGGCGCTGCATGATCGCGATGTGGTCGCCGATCTTGAGCGCCTCGTCCACGTCGTGGGTGACGAAGACGATCGTCTTGGCCAGGTCGTCCTGGAGGCGGAGCAGCTCGTCCTGGAGGCGTTCGCGGGTGATGGGGTCGAGGGCGCCGAAGGGCTCGTCCATGAGCAGCACGGGTGGGTCGGCGGCCAGCGCCCTGGCCACGCCGACGCGTTGCTGCTGCCCGCCGGAGAGCCGGCGCGGGTAGGCGCCGCGGTACGTCTCCGGCTCCAGGCCCACCAGCGTGAGCAGCTCGTCCACGCGTCCGGCGATCCGGTCGCGGTCCCAGCCGAGCATCTTGGGGACCTGGGCGATGTTCGCGGCCACCGTCATGTGGGGGAAGAGCCCGGCCTGCTGGATGACGTAGCCGATGTGGCGTCTGAGCCGGTCGGGGTCGATGTCGTGGGAGTTGCGGCCACCGATGAGAATGTCGCCGGAGGTGGGCTCGTCCAGCCGGTTGATCATGCGCATGGTGGTGGTCTTGCCGCAGCCCGAGGGCCCGAGCAGCACGACGATCTCGCCGGCGGGGATGTTCAGGTCCAGCTCCTGTACGGCCGGGTCGCCGCCGCCCGGGAACCGTTTGGTCACCTTCCGCAGCTCGATCGGTACGCCGCCGGTGGCCGGCTCAGCCACGGCCGGCCGCCGGTCGTGCGCCGGGGGTGGTGAACCTGCCGAGCAGGACGAAGAAGCCGTCGAAGACGAGCGCGAGCAGCGCCACCCCGATCGTCCCGGTGAGCGTGGCGTTGATCGCGTTCGCGCCGCCCAGCCGGGCCAGCCCGGAGAAGATCTGCTCACCCAGGCCGGGGCCGGAGACGTACGCGGCCACGGCCCCGATGCCCATGGCGAGCTGGGTGGAGACCCTGATCCCCGTGAGGATGACGGGCCAGGCCAGCGGCAGCTCGACCCTGGTCAGCGACCTGCTCCGGCTCATCCCGATGCCGCGGGCGGCGTCCACCAGCGTCGCGTCCACGCCGCGCAGGCCGACGACGGTGTTGCGGATGATGGGGAGCAGGGCGTACAGGACGATGGCGGTCACGCTCGGGGCGACCCCGAGGCCGAGCGGCGGGATCAGCAGGCCGAGCATGGCCAGCGACGGGATCGTGAACAGCACCCCGGCGGCGGACGTGGCGAGCGCGGCCGGTCGCGGGTGGCGGTAGGTGGCCATGCCGACCAGCACGCCGAGCACCGCGGCCACCAGGACACACTGGGCCACCATGCTGGCGTGCTGGACGGTCTCGAAGATGATGAGGTCCCATCGATCCTCGACGTACTCCCACAGGTTCATCACCTGTGGGCATAACCATGCTCGCCAAAAGCAAAACGCCCTGGTCAGCCCAGGTTGAGCAGGCCGGCGTCGACCACGCGCCGGCCGAAGGGGCGGGCCAGCTCGGCCAGGCGCTCACACCCGTCCTCGCCCAGCGCCCGGTACGCCGGCAGGGCCAGCTCGTCGGTGCGGTCCTCCATGCGCTGGCGCAGGGCCTTGCCCTCCGGGCTGAGCGTGTCCCCGTCGAGGAGGCCGCGGCCGCGCAGGCGTTCCTCCGCGGCGGCCCACTCGTCCTCCGGCCAGGCTCGGCTGATCTTGAGGAACGGGGTCGGCACGTCGCCGCCGGCCGCGTGCAGGACCAGGGCCTCCGGCCCGCCGACGCCCTCCGTGAGCAGGGTGGCCACGTGGCCGTCGCCTCTGAACTCGCGCAGCAGGGTCTGGGCGTGCCACAGGCACAGGAGGGGGTCGTCCGGCCAGGGGAGCGTGGCGTGGGCGGCGAACAGCGGGCGGCCCTGCGGGTGCTCGCAGGCGGACTCGGCCGCGCGGCGGGCCAGGTCGAGGGTGGCGTCAAAGTCGGGCAACTCGTGGATCCCGGCCCGGCGCAGGGCCTCGGCGGCGGCGTCGTGGCGGGCCTGGAGGACCTGCTCGGGGGTGACGGTGTCCCAGACGGCGTTCATCGAGCGGCGTACGAGGTCGGGGCAGAAGTTGTAGAACGTGGCGATGACCACGTCGGCGGAGGCGCGGCCGAGAGGGGCGCTACGGGAGGCGAAATATCCGGACCTGCCGGTCAGGCCCAGCTCGGAGTAGCGTCTGGTGGCCTCGGGGACGAAATAGATCATGCCGTGCAGGGGCTCCAGGCGGCGCCAGGCTCGGCGGGCTGCGGCTTTCATGGTCACGCCTCCAGGGAGTCGACGAAGTGGGACATTCCGGCGAGCCATCGGTCGGGGTCCTCGGCCTTGCGGCGCGCGTACTCCGCCACCTCCGGGTGCGGGAAGATGTGGAACCGCTCCGCGGCCAGGCCCTCGATGACGGACGTGGCCACGTCGGCCGGGTCGAGGATTGCTCCCGAGGCGTTGACGGCCCTGGCGGTCAGGTGGTCCTCCTCGACGCCGCGCTCCAGCATGGCCGTCCGGACGCCCTGCGGGCACAGGACGCTGACCTTGACGCCCTTGCCGGCGTAGTGGATGGCCAGCCACTCGGCGAACGCGACCGCCGCGGCCTTGGTGACCGCGTACGGGGCGTCGCCGGGGCAGCTGATGAGGCCGGCGGCGGAGCAGGTGTTGAGGAGGTAGCCGCCGCCTCGGGCGACCATGGAGGGGACGACGGCGCGGGCGGCGTACACGTGGGCCATGACGTTGACGGCGTACAGGCTGCTCCACTCCTGGTCGGAGGCGTCGAGGCCGTGGCCGCCGATGATGCCGGCGTTGGAGCAGAACAGGTCGACGGGGCCGAACGGGGTGTCGGCGAGCGCCGCCACCTGCGCCTCCGACGCGACGTCCACCTGTACGTGCACCGCGCGGTCGCCGATCTCCTTGGCCACCGCGGCGGCGCCCGCCTCGTCGAGGTCGGCGACGACCACTCCGGCCGCGCCCTCCGCGGCGAACCTGAGGGCGAGCGCGCGTCCGATTCCGCCGGCCGCGCCCGTGACGACGACGACCTTGTCCTGTATCCGCATGGGCGTCCCTCCTGGAATTAGAACGTTATTCTACTGCGGAGGGACGAGATCAGATGAGAGGTTTCTCATCTGTGCTTCAGCGTGGTCTCCTCGAAAGGCGTCAGGGTCTACCTCATGAAACATCGGGGAACGGTGATCCTCCTCGTCCTTGGGGCGGCAGTGGCGGGGTTCCTGTCGGTGGGCCTGGTGCGGGCGGCCGAGGAGGAGCCCGATCTGGGCGGGCCGGTCGTGGTGTCGTCGTCTCCCGAGCCGAGCGGGCGGGCCGCGTCCGAGCCGGTGCGCTCGGGAGAGCCCACCGCGGGGCGGCCGGAGGCCGGGGCCGGTTCACCCGGCGGGAGCGGCGAGCCCACCAGGCGTGGTGAGCCCGCGCAGAGCAGTGAGCCCGCCCAGAGCAGTGAGCCCGTCCAGAGTGGTGAGCCCGTCCAGAGCGTGCGGCCGACGCCGCGCAAGACGAAGGCCGAGCCGGTCAAGCCGCCCTCCCCGCGGCCCGGCGGCGCCGGTGACGATGACGACGACGATGATGGTGGCGGAGATGACGATGACTGATGGGGAGGTCGCATGAGGGTGAGCGCCCGTGCCCGGATCGTGGGCTGGATGCTCGCCGTCGTCGGTCTCGCCCTGTCCGTCTCGATCTTCGCGACCTGGACCATCCTGCTCACCCGGCTCGACGACCGGATGCAGTCCGAGCGCGCCAACGAGGTGCAGAAGCTGCGGCGCTACGCCGCGACCGCGCTCGATCCGCAGACCGGGCGCCCGGTCACCGACGTCCAGGAGCTGATGACCGGATACCTCGCGCTCAACCTGCCCGACCGATGGGAGACCTTCCTCACCATCGTCGGGGGCGAGGTGGACAAGATCCCCGGGGTTCCGCCGCCCGTGCCCATCGACACCGACCACGCGCTGATCGCCCGGATGGCCGCGGCCACCCGGGTGGAGCGCGCCGAGTTCGAGACCGCCAAGGGAACGGTCCACTACACGGTGATCCCGGTCACCGTGGCCGGCGACGCCCGTCCCGGGCATTTCGTCGTGGCCCACTTCTACGACCTGCACCGTGACGAGATCGTCGACGCGGTGCGGGTCCTCGGGCTGTCCGCGCTGGCGGCGATGGGGCTGGCAGGCACGGCCGGCTGGTTCGTGGCGGGGCAGGTGCTGGCGCCGGTCCGGCTGGTCCGCCAGACCGCCGAGCAGATCAGCGACTCCACCGACCTGACGCGCCGGCTCGACGTGCCGGGCGACGACGACGTGGCGGCGCTCGCGGCGACGTTCAACCACATGCTCGACCGGCTCGAGCAGGCCTTCGTCGTGCAGCGGCACTTCATGGACGACGCCGGGCACGAGCTGCGCACACCGATCACGGTCATCCGCGGCCACCTCGAGCTGATGGGCGACGATCCTGACGAGCGCGCCGACACCCTCGCCCTGGTCACCGACGAGCTCGACCGAATGAACCGCATCGTCGACGACCTGCTCACCCTGGCCAAGTCCGAGCAGCCCGGGTTCCTGGCGCTCGACCACGTCGAGCTGGCCGACCTCACGGTCAGCGTGGTCGCCAAGGCGCGCGCCCTCGGTGAGCGGCGGTGGCGGGTCGACGAGGTGGCCGAGGCCCGGCTGCCGGCCGACCGCCAGCGGCTCACGCAGGCGCTCATGCAACTCGTGGCCAACGCCGTGCGCCACACCACCGACGACGACCTGATCGCCGTCGGCTCCGCCGTCCGCGACGGGCGGGTCGAGCTGTGGGTGCGCGACAGCGGGCCCGGGGTCGCGCCCGCGGAGCGCGAGCGGATCTTCGGGCGGTTCGTCCGGGGCGCCGGCCGTACGGGCTCCCACGACGGAGCCGGGCTCGGGCTGGCCATCGTCAGATCCATCGCCCAAGCCCATGGAGGCACTGTGCAGGTGACGGAGGCTCCGGGGGGCGGGGCCTGCTTTGTCATGTCTCTTCCGCTGTGGGAGCTGTGGAGGGTGAGTTGAACCGGATTCTGATCGCCGAAGACGAGGCCAGGATCGCTTCGTTCGTGGAGAAGGGGCTGCGGGCCAACGGGTTCGTGACCGCCGTGGTGGGAGACGGGGTCGCGGCCTACGACCTGGCCAGCGCGGGCGGGTTCGACCTGCTCATCCTGGACATCGGGCTGCCGCTGAGCGACGGCTTCACGGTGCTGCGGCGGTTGCGCGGGTCCATGGTGTCCATCCCGGTGATCATCCTGACCGCGCGCGACAGCGTGAGCGACACCGTGGCCGGGCTGGAGGGTGGCGCCGACGACTACATCGCCAAGCCCTTCGCCTTCGAGGAGCTCCTGGCCCGGGTGCGGCTGCGGCTGCGGGCCGACCGCACGCCCGAGGTCACCGTGCTGCGGGTGTCGGACCTGTCGCTCGACCTGCGCACCCGGCGCGCCTATGTCGGAGATCGGGCGGTCGACCTGTCCACCAGGGAGTTCGCCCTGGCGGAGATCTTCTGCCGCCATCCCGACCAGGTCCTGACGCGCGAGCAGCTGCTCAGCCACGTGTGGGGGTTCGACTTCGACCCCGGCTCCAACGTGGTCGACGTCTACGTCCGCTACCTGCGGCGCAAGATCGGCGCCGACCGGATCGAGACCGTCAGGGGCACCGGCTATCGCATGAGAGTCGCCTAATCATCAGCTCACCGTCGCTTCACTCCGTTCCTGGAGGCTGTTCATCAAGAACACTACGGAAGGAACGGTCTTGGTAACCGGACTGGTGATGGATCTCGTGGCGATCATCGTGCTCGCCTACGGCCTCTACTATCGGCGGCATCATCGGCGCGACCTGCTGTTCGCCTATGTCGCGCTCAACGTGGGGATCTTCGCGGTGGTGTCGCTGCTGCTGGTGCAGCGGGTCGACATCGCCGTGGGCTTCGGGCTGTTCGGCGTGTTGTCGATCATCCGGCTCCGCTCCAGTGAGATCACCCAGCAGGAGATCGCCTACTACTTCGTCGCCATCGTGCTGGGGCTGGTCAACGGCATCGCGGGGGCGTGGCCGATGACCGCACTGCTGCTGAACGGGGTGCTGCTGGGCGTGATGTTCATCGCCGACCACCCCGGCCTGCTCGGCCGCACCCGGCACCAGCTCGTGACACTGGACGTCGTGCACGCCGACCCAGACCTGCTGCGGGTGGACCTGGAGAGCCGGTTGCGGGCCCGGGTGCTGCACTGCGTGGTCACCCAGATCGACTACGTACGCGACGTGACCGTGGTCGACGTGCGCTATGTGGTGCCGAACCCGCGCGTGGGGGTGCGATGAACACCGGTCCCGCCAATGACGGCACGACCCGGCCTTATGCGGTCGACCGGGGCGTCGACCGGGGCGTCGACTGGGGCGGAGGCGGAAACGAGCCCTGTGGGGGTGGCAGGAGAGGCGAGGTCTATGCGGGCGGCAGGGGAAGCGAGTCCTCCGCGGCTGGCGGGAGAGGTGAGTCCCACGCGGATGGCAGGGGTGGGGCCTATGCGGACGCGTTGCTCGCCGGGGTGGCTGCGGCGGCGCCGGCGATCGGGTTGGAGGACGTGCCGGAGTTGATGAGCCGGGTCGACTGCAAATACCTCGTCACGGCCTCGACCATGGCCAGGCTGGCGGCGGAGCTCGGTGATCGGTTCTGCGCGTTGCGGATCGGGGGGCTGCGGCAGTTCCGCTACAGCTCCACCTACTTCGACACGCCTGAGCTGCTCACCTTCCATCAGCATCGGCAGGATCGGCGGCGCAGGTTCAAGGTGCGGACCCGTACTTACCTGGACGGGGGCGGGCGGTGGCTCGAGCTCAAGCTCAGCGGCGCACGCGGCCTCACCGACAAACACCGCATCCCCTACGACGACGCCCCCGGCCACACGCTCACCCCGTCGGCGCTCGACTTCGTCCGCGACACCTTGCTCGGCGAGCTGCGCCTCATCGCCCCCGAGACGCTGGGGCCGGTGCTGTCCACGGACTACAAACGGGTGACGCTCATCGACCACTCCGGCGGGGCCCGGCTCACCTGCGACACCGGCCTGCTGTTCCGCGACGATCGGCGCAGCACTCCCGCCCGTGGCGATCTGGTGCTGCTGGAGTCGAAGTCGGTCGACGGCCGGGCCGAGGTCGACAAGGTGCTGCGCCGCCTGGGTGTGCGACCGGTCAACGTGAGCAAATACTGCCTCGCGGTGGCCGCCCTGCACGCCCTGCCCGCCAATCGCTGGCACCCGGTCCTGCAACGCTACCTGACCCACCAGCCGACGCCCCGGCATCGCCAGACCCGGCCAGGACGCTCAGGGCCTGTCGTTCCCGGTTGCTGGGGAGGGCGGTCGTAGGCGTGGCGGAGCGCGTTCCGGTTGCCGAGAGGGTCGTCGTTTCCAGCGGCGGAACGCTCTGGTGGTTGGAGGGTCGTCGTTTCCGGTGGCGGAACGCTCTGGTTGCTGGAGCGGTGGTCGCTTCCAGTGACGGGAGGCTTGCGGTTGCCGGGGTCGGAGGCGGGGCGTCGTGGCCGCTGGGAGGGGAGGGGGTTCGGTGGTGGAGTGGTTTGGCCGTGGGGTGGGAGGGCGTTTTGGTGAACGTTCCGGTTGCGGGGAGGCGGATCGGTTGGGTGGGGCGTTCCGGTTGAGGGGAGGGAGGTTGGTTTGGTGGAGGGTTGCGGTTGCTGGGGTCGGAGGTGGCGCCTTCCGGTTGTGGGGTGAGTGGATCGCCGTTGGGTGGCCGGGGCGGTCGGGCTTGCTCGGGGGCGTGGGGGCGGGCGAACCACCCGGTTGAGCTGCGGGAACTCGACATGGGGGCGGTGTGGTGATAGTCAGGGAATTGACCTGCGAATATGGGTGGTGATTTCTTTGGGAGCCTTTGGGGGGTTTTCTGAGACGCGCCGCTTGCGGCTAAAAGGGATAATTCCTCATGCTTGAGCGCATTCATGAGATAACAGGCGACTTGCTGAGTGCGGATGAGTATCTCGACGACTTTTGGCCGAACTTTCGGAATATCGATGATGTGTTCTGGAAGCTTGAGCGGATTCAGAGCTTTCGGGAGGCCGGCGAGGCGAGCTGGGTCGCGATGATGGAGGGAGACTGGGAGCGGTCTCTCAAGCTGATCGGCGACGGGCGGGGTGCGTCGAACGAGAGGGAGGGCTTCGTTCGCCGGCGGATTCGGGTGGTGGAGGAGCCCGTCACGCCCTACCTGCAGTGGGAGATGCACGTGCTGGCCCTGCGGGTGGTGACCGCTGAGCAGGTGCGGGTGCTCGACGCCGGTGAGGTGGCCGAGCTCGAGGTCGGCCGGCGTCTGCCTGAGCTGGTGGTGCTGGGCACTTCGGTCATGTACGAGGTGACGTACGACGCCTCGGGCACGCACAACGGGGCGCGGCGGATCGACGACCGGGACGTGATCGCGGCCTGCCGGGGTGAGCTGGACAAGCTGTTCTCTGTCGGGGAGGACTTCCAGGCTTACTACGAGCGTGAGATCGTGCCGTTGCCCTCTCCGAGGTGGCCCGCCGCGCCCACGGGTTCACCAGCACCGATCGCGCTGACTTCAGATGATCGAGGTCCGGCTTCCGGGCGGCGTGCCTCCACCGCGTACCAGGGGCGAACCGGTTCACCGTCTTCCGACCCGGCAGCCCCTCCGAGCGCTGCGGGATCATGATCGCCGCCACGGTCAGCGGGGCGCCGACCTGCGGCCGTTCGCGGGGAGCAGCTCATCGGGGGAAGGGTTACGGCACCTGCGGTGCGGCGTGGCGTAGAACGCGTTCGGTTGCGGTCGGTTCCTGGCGAAACTCGCGGTGGGGATGGTGTTCCGTGAGATGGATCAAGAAGCGCCCCGTCGCCTAGGGTGGACACGTGTGGTATGCGCTTGTCCTCGTTGCCGCGTTCGTCCTTGTCGCGACCGCCGTGGTGGTCGTCGCCCGGCGTAGGTTCGTCGTGGTTCAGGTGAGCGGTGTGAGCATGTGGCCGACGTACGGGCCGGGTGACCGGGTGCTGGTTCGCCGGACCGCCGCGGGTCAGGTGCGGCGCGGCGAAGTGGTGGTGTTCGCGTCGGCGGGACCTTCGGGGTGGGGCACGGGCCCGCTGTCGCCGCCTTGGGCGATCAAGCGGGTGACGGCGCTGGCGGGCGATCCCGTGCCGGCCGACGTGGCGGCGGCGGTGGCGGCGGAGCACGGAGCGGCCGTGCCTGAGGACGCGCTCGTGGTCGTGGGAGACGGCACTTCAAGCGCCGACTCCCGGATATGGGGCTACCTGCCGGCGGACCGGGTGCTCGGCGTGGCCGTACGAAGACTGTCGTCCGGCCCGTCCTCCGCGATGTAGGCCCGGGGTGTCGGCTGGGCCATAGTCCGGGGTGTCGGCCGAGGTGCTGGCTGGGCCGTTGGGTGGGCCGCCGGTTGAAGAGTTGGTTGAGGTGTCGGTGGGGTTGTCGGGCGCAAGGTTGGCTGGGGTGTTGGCGCGTGATGGTGGCTGGGGTGTTGGTTGGGTTGTTTGGTTAAGTGGTGGTTGTTTTGTCTGGGGGGTTGGGTGGGGATTCGTTTGAGTTGGTGGATGGGCCGTTCTCTATACCGTTGGTTGGGGTGGTGGGTTCGTAGCCGCTGGCTTGCAGGGTGAAGAGGCGGGCGTACTCGCCGCCCGACGCCATGAGTTCCTTGTGGGTGCCGCGTTCGGTGATGTGCCCGTCGCTCAGCACCACGATGAGGTCGGCGTCCCGTACGGTGCCGAGCCGGTGTGAGATGAGCACGCTTGTCCGGTCGCCCCGGTAGCGGCGCAGGCTGGTGTGCACCTCGTGTTCCGCCTCGGCGTCGAGGCCCGAGCTGGGCTCGTCCAGGATGAGCAGGTCCTGGCGTCGCCGCATGAACGCGCGGGCCAGGGCCAGGCGTTGCCACTGCCCGCCGGAAAGGGCGACGCCCGCCTGCTCGTCGCGGTCGCCGAAGATGCGGCTCAGCATGGTGTCGTATCCGCGCGGCAGCGCGGCGACCGCATCGTGGATGCCCGCCTGGCGGGCTGATTCGTGGACGCGCTCCTGGTCGCCGGCGGTCGTCAGGTCGCCGAGCACGATGTTCTCGGCGGCGGTGAGGTCGTACTCCATGTAGTCCTGGAACACCGCGCCGATCCGGCCGCGCAGGTCGGCCGGGCTCGTGTCGCGCAGGTCCACGCCGTCCCAGGTGATCTGCCCGCGTGGCGGGTCGTACATTCGGCACAGCAGTTTGACCAGCGTGCTCTTGCCCGCGCCGTTCACCCCGACGAGGGCCACCGTGCGGCCGTACGGGATGAACAGATCCACCCCGCGCAGGATCCACGGGTGCTCCTCGCTGTAGCGGAACCACACGTCGCGTAGTTCGATCCCGTCGCGCAGCGCGGGCAGTTGGGTGGGTTCGGCCGGGACGGGCAGGTCGGGCTCGGCCTCGACGACGGCCGTGTAGTGCCCGAACATCAGCAGCGCGTTGTGCGCGCCCGCCCACTGGCTGACGATCATGGTCAGTGCCGCCTGCACGCCCGCGACGGCGGCGACGAACACCGTCACGTCGCCCACGCTGATGGCTCCGGAGGCCGCGCTCAGGATGGCCCACAGCAGCCCGCCGGCCGCCACGACACTGCCGAGCAGCGCCATCACGCCCTGGCTGCGCAGGGTCCGGCGGTCGATGTCCCGTTCGGCGCCGTTGATGCCGCGCACCTCGTCGAGCATCCGGGTACGCAGGTAGTCGCCCAGGCCGAACAACCGCACCTCCTTGGCCGCCTCCGGCCTGGTGAGCAGGTCGCCGAAGAACACCTGGCGGCGCATGGCGGGGGTGACGTCCCACATCACCTCGGCCCGCTCCCGGCTGAGCATGAGCTCGATGCGGACCGAGGGCAGGGCGGCGATGACGATGACGGCCACCATGACCGGGTTGACGGCGAACAGTGTGACGACGAAACCCACGAAGGTGATGATCGCCTGACCGATCGCCAGCGCGCCGACGACCAGGCGGTCCGGGGCGTTATGGCTCGACTCGTACGCCAGCCGGAGCGTGTCGTGGAAACCCGGGTTCTCGAAGCGGCTGAGCCCCGGATGGGCGTTGACGGCCCGGAACAGCCGGTCGTAGATCAGCAGGCGGAGCGACCTGCGCAACTGCGCCTGCACGTACGCCGACACGTGCGGCAGCACGATGACCGCCAGGCCGGCGGCGGCGAGCCCGCCGGCCAGCGGTACCAGGGCGGCGAACCCGTCACCCCTGGTGAGCGCGTCGAGGACCAGCTTCATCAGCCAGGCGGTCGCGACCGGTGCCACACCGGTGAAGAGGCCGAGGACGGTCGCGCCGACGGCGGCCATCGGATGAGCCGTCCAGGCGAGGGCCGCGGCGACCCGGACCCGCCCGAGAGTGGAGTTCGCCATGCCGGTCAGACGTTCGCGGAGATCGGGAGCTCGTCCAGGGACTGCGCCGACACGGTCACGACGCCCTCGCCGTCCACGAGGTAGAAGCCGGGGAACGGCGGGCGCCGGAAGGCCGCGTACACGGGGCCGTCGCGGTCCTCGACGACCACGGTCGCGATGGGGGCGAGCGCGGTCGTGAACGTCTCCCGCTTCGGCCCGTCGCCCACGACCAGCGCCATGACGCGCTCACGGCCCAGGTGGCGGACCCGCGCGGCGAACTCGGGCAGGTGCTCGTCGCAGGCCGAGCAGTCGGTGGAGAACATCCCGACGACGATCGCTCCGTCGCTGTCGCTGTCGCCGGTGCCGACGCTGAACGTGGCGCGGGTGACGGCGGTGCCGGTGGTGTCCGTGGCGGTGAACTCCGGCAGCTTCGTGCCCGGTGGGGTGAAGGGGGGCGGCATGGCCACGTTCCGCAGGGCGTTCGCGTGCTCGCGGAGGCGGCGGATCACGGCCAGCAGCAGGAACAGGTTGACGACGCTCAGCAGGCCGACGAAGACGACGGCGGCCACGAGAAAGGACATCGGCGTCCCTAACGGTTCAGCAGGCGGGAGGCGGAGGACGGGGGGATGGGGGCGGAGGATGCGCTGGGGCTGCGGCGCACGGGTCAGGGACGGTGGGGTGGGGCTGCGGCATCCAGGTCAGGGGGTGGACGGTGAGGTGGGGCGCGGGACACGGGTCAGCAGCCGGGGGTGGAAGGTGGGGCGGGGCCGCGCGTTTGTGGACCTCCCGGCGAGGTCGCCACGTCTGTGGCGGTTGCCGCGATCAGGCCGGGAATCCGTACGAGGTGCCGGTGGTCCGGTCGCGCCGGCGGTGTGCTGAAGCGGACGTGCAGAAGCGGTTCGGGAGCACGAGGCGGTTCGGGAGCACGAGCGCGGCGCGTACAGGGGCCAGGGGTACGGCAAGCGGCCGGGACCAGCCCGGCCGCTTGCCGTGCGCTTCACCGTCAGCAGCACATCGGCGGCCCACCCCACGGCGACCAGGGAGGCGATTCCCAGGGTGCGGCGGGTGGCCGGCGCGACGTGCTCCATGCGGCCTGGCCGCTCAGTTCAGGCTCAGATGCCGCAGTACGTCTTGCCGGCGATGATGCAGCACCTGGTGCCCCACTGGTTCCAGAAGCACACGTCGGCCTCGGCCGTGGCGCTGGGCAGGAGCCTGTTGAGCAGTCGGTCACTCATCTTGTTGAGGGCACGGAACATAGGGGTCCTCCTCTATCGTGCGAACCGGCGATGGGGGGTGCCGGTGAAGCCGACATGCGCGATTTGGGTGATCATCGCTGCCGACACGTGGACAATAACCGCTGACGATCAACGGGTGTAAGCCTGCGGGACTGGCATCAAGCTGCATGACCGTGCAGTTTGATGCCAGTTCGCGTACCTGCACTGCGTTGGCCCCCTTCGCTACGTTCGGAGCCATATGAGCTTCAACAGCCTCGGACTCACGGCACTCGACGAGACCGTGTACCGTGACCTCCTGCGCGGCTGCGAGACGACCGCGGGCGACCCTGACCGGTTGCGAGCGGCGATGGAGCGGCTCGCGGCGCTCGACCTCGTACAACTCGATCCGGACGGTCGGCCCGTCGCCGTCGAGCCGGAGATCGGGATCAGCCGCCTGATCAGGCGGCGGCTGCTGGAGACGTGCGCCGAGCAGCGCCGCATCTCGGCCGCCTGGGAGACGCTGCACCTGCTGAGCACGCAGCACTGCGAGCCCGACCACACGGTCACGATCGAGCGGATCGACGGCAGCGACCGGATCAGCGAACGGATCTGGTCCCTGACGCTCGACGCGCGCGAGGTGCTGGCCGTGCAGTCCGAACGGCCACGCCCGCGCCCCAACCCCGAACGGCTGTCCGCCTACCTGCAGCGGCTCAGCGAGGGCGTCCGATGGCGCACCATCATCTCCAGGAAGAGCGTGCTCGACCCGGTGCACATGGAGTTCTGCCTCACGCTGCACCGCGCCGGCGACCTGCACCGTCTCGTCGACGACCCTCCTCGGCAGATGGTCATCGTGGACCGTTCGGTGGCCTTCATCCGCAGCACATCGGAGGAGGGCGACCAGAGCGCCCTGATGATCTGCCAGGTGGGGGTCGTCGCGACGATGGTGGACCTGTTCGAGCGGGTGTGGGCGCAGGCGGCCGACCTCGAACCCCGCCCCACGCCCGGCCTGACCCCCCGGGAGCGGCAGGTGCTGCACCTGCTGTCCAGCAGCGACAAGGACGAGATCGCGGCCAGGGAGATGGGGGTGAGCCTGCGGACCTACCGGCGGCACGTGGCGGAGCTGCTCGACCGGCTCGGCGCCGCGAACCGCTTCCAGGGGGCGCTGCTCGCCAAGCGGCAGGGCTGGCTCTGAGCCCCCGGCACCGCCCCACTCGCCGCGGCCGGCCCTGACGCAGGCGGAGTGGATCGACCGCCTACAGGGGCAGGCCGCCGGTGGCGGAGCTGGTCGAGCCGGTGGCCTGGTAGGCGGCGATGGTGCGTTCGGCGATGCGCATCTGGTGGATCTCGTCGGCGCCGTCGGCGAAGCGGGCCCAGCGGGCGTGCTGGAACATGTCGGCCAGCGGCGTGTCCGTCGAGTAGCCGAGGGCGCCGTGCACCTGGATGGCCCGGTCCACGATGCGGTTGAGGCTGTTGGCGACGAAGTGCTTGGCCATGGATACTTCCGTACGGAAATCTTCGCCCTTGTCGATTTTCGAGGCGGCGTGGAGGACCATCAGCTTGCACTGATAGAGCTCCATGGCCGAGTCGGCGATCATCCACTGGATGCCCTGCTTCTCGGCCAGCAGGGAGCCGTGGCTGTAGCGGTTGAGCGCGCGGTCGACCATCATGTCCAGGGCCGTCTCCGCCTGCGAGATCCAGCGCATGCAGTGGGCCAGGCGGGCCGGGCCCAGGCGGTACTGGCCCAGGCGGTGGCCGTTGCCGCGGCCGCCGAGGATCTGGTCGTCGCTCAGGCGCAGGTTCTTGATGACGATCTCGCTGTGGCCCGTGGAGCCGTGCATCGTCTCCACCTCTCGCACGTCGATCCAGCCCGGGTTGGGCAGGTCCACGAGGAACGCGGTGTTGGCGCCGCGCGAGCCTTCCGGGACGTCCTGCTCGGTCCTGGCGATGAGGATGGCGAAGTTGGCGCGGCGGGCGTTGGAGATGAACCACTTGTGCCCGTTGACCACCCATTCGTCCCCGTCGCGGACGGCCTCGGTGCGGATCAAGGTGGGGTCGGAGCCCGCCACTTCAGGCTCTGTCATGGCGAAGCAGGACATCTGGTGGCCATCGAGGAGAGGACGCAGGTATTTCTCCTTCTGCTCGTCCGTCGCCCAATGCAGGAGGGTGTGCATGTTGCCCTCGTCGGGCGCGCTGCAGTTCAGCACCCACGGTCCGACGCGGGTCTTCGCCGCCTCCGACTGCACCATGGCCAGCTCCACGTGGCCCAAGCCCATGCCGCCCCATTCCTTCGGCATGTGGGGCAGCCACAGGCCCTCCGCCCTGGCCTCCGAACGGAGCCGGAAGATCGTGCGGAGGTATTCGTCGCGGTCGTCCTCCTTCAGCTTCTCCATGGCCGGGATGACCGTGCCCTGGATGAAGGCCCGGACCCGCTTGCGGATCTCCTCGTGCTCCGGGGCGAGGGTGAAATCGATGGCCATGGTTCTCCTTAGATCGAATCGGTGACGGACGGGTAGTGGCAGGCCAGCCAGTGGTCCGCGCCCACGCGCCTGATCTGGGGCTCTTCCTCGGCGCAGCGGGCCGCCGCCCTCGGGCAGCGGGTACGGAAGCGGCACCCCGTGGGCGGGTCGACCGGCGAAGGGGGCTCGCCGCTGATCAACGTGTCGGCCGGGGGAAGGTCGAGGCCGCCGCCCGGGATCGAGGCGATCAGAGCCCGCGTGTACGGGTGCGCCGGCCGGCCGATCAGCTCCGCACTCGGCGCCAGCTCGCACACCTTGCCCAGGTACATGACCAGGATGCGGTCACTGACGTTCTTGACCACGGCCAGGTCGTGGGCGATGAAGACGAGCGTGAGCCGGTAGCGGGCCTTGAGGTCCTCCAGCAGGCCGAGGATCTGGGCCTGTACGGAGACGTCCAGCGCCGACACCGGCTCGTCGCAGATCACCACCTCCGGATCCAGGATCAGCGCCCTGGCGATGGAGATGCGCTGGCACTGCCCGCCGGAGAACTCGTGCGGGCGCCGTACCGCCGCCGTCGCCGGGTCGAGCCCGACCGCCTCCAGGACCTCGTCCACGCGGTCGCCGGGAAGGTTCCACACGCGGGGGCCCTCGCCGACGATGTCGCGGACGCGGCGGCGCGGGTTGAGGGAGGAGATGGGATCCTGGAAGATCATTTGGAGGCGGCGGCGGGTCTTGCGCAGGGGCTCGCCGCTCAGGGCGGTCAGCTCCATGCCGTCGAGCCGGACCGAGCCCGAGCGCGGCGGCGGGAGCTGGACGAGGGCCCGGGCGGCGCTCGACTTGCCGCAGCCGGACTCGCCGACGATGCCGAGCGTCTCGCCGCGCGCCAGGTCGAAGCTCACCCCGGACACCGCCCTCACGGTACGGCCGCGGCCTGCGGGGAACTCCACGACCAGATCCTCCACCCTGAGCAGCACCTCGTCACGGTCCCGCAGGTGGGCACTTCCGCTACCGGCCACTTGTCCTCAGCCACCCTTCCCGTCACGGTTCCGGAGGTTCGTGCTACTGGTGCCGCGGCCGTCGGGGAGATCGTCGGCCGTGGTGAAGGGGTGCGGGATCCCGCCGCCGCCGGTCAAGGCCGTCGGGGACAGGTGGCCGGGGTCCATCGCGGCGACGGGCGCGGAGAGCCGGGCCGGGCGGGGGTGCCAGCAGGCGTAGTGGTGGCCGTCCTCGAACAGGGGCGGGGCCTCCGTCTCGCAGCGGTCCTGCGCGTACGCGCACCGCGGACGGAACGCGCACCCCGGCGGCAGGTCCACCAGATCCGGGGGACGGCCGGGGATGACCGTCAGGCGGTGGTGCACGGGGTCCGTCAGTTTGGGGGCCGCCTGCAGCAGCGCCTCCGTGTACGGCATCCGCGGCCGCTCGAACACCTCGGCGGCGGGCCCCCGCTCCACCACCTTGCCCGCGTACATGACGATCACCTCGTCCGCCCAGCGGGCCACCACGGACAGGTCGTGGCTGACCAGCACCACCGCCATGTCGCGCTCTTCGCGCAACTGGTGCAGCAGCCGCAGCACCTGGTCCTGGATGGTCACGTCGAGCGCGGTCGTGGGCTCGTCCGCGAACAGCACGTCGGGCCCGCACGACAGCGCCATCGCGATCGTCACCCGCTGCCGCATCCCGCCCGAGAGCTGGTGCGGGTAGCGGCGCAGCATCCGTACGGGGTCGGGGATCCCCACCGAGGCCAGCAGCCGTACGGCCTCCGCGCGCGCCTGCGCCCGCCCCATGCCGAGGTGCACCCGCAGCGGCTCCGTCACCTGCGTGCCGATCGTCCTGACCGGGTTCAGGGCGGTCATCGGGTCCTGGAAGACGGTGCCGAGCCGGGGCCCGAGCACCGAGCGCATCTCCTCGGGGGTGTAGCCGGTCAGGTCGTCGCCCGACAGGTACACGTTCCCGGACCGGACCGAGGTGCCGGGCAGCAGGCCCAGGATCGAGCGGATCAGCATGGACTTGCCCGATCCCGACTCGCCGACGATGGCCAGCGTCTTCCCGCGTTCCAGGGCGAAGGAGACCCCGTCCACGGCCTTGACGAGGCCGCGCGGGGTGACGAAGTGCGTCCGCAGGTCCTCGACCTGCAGCAGGCAGTCGCGGATGGGGTGGGTGCCGGCGGGCATCGGGGCGGGGGCGGCCTGGCGTACCGGCTCCAGGCCGCTCTCGCGCACGTCGGTGAGGGACCTGAGCCGGTCGCCGACCAGGTTGAACGACAGCACGGTCAGGAACATGACCACCGAGGGGGCCAGCACCACGTGCGGCGCGTTCTCCATGAGCGTGCGGCCCTCGTTGATCAGGCCGCCCCAGGTGGGCGTGGGCGCCTGGACGGACAGGCCGAGGAAGGCCAGGCTGCCCTCGGCGACCACGACCACGGCCATGCCGACGAACGCGTACGACGCCGCCGGAACCGCGACGTTGGGCACGATCTCCCGCCACAGGATGCGCCGGTCGCGGGTGCCCAGCACGCGGGCGGCCAGCACGAACTCGCGCTCGGCGAAGGTGAGCGTGGCGCCCCGGATGAGCCGGACCCAGGAGGGCACGCCCAGCACGCCGAGGACGATGAGCACGTTACGCAGGTTCGCCCCGGCGAAGGCCACCACGGCCAGCGCGAACACCAGCGCCGGGAACGCCTGCGCCACGTCGTTGACCGCCATGATGACCGCGTCCGTGGCCCGGCGCCGGTACCCGGCCAGGATGCCGAGCGGGGCGCCGATGCCCAGGCCGAGCAGGACGGCGCCGACGCCGACGCCGAGGGAGACGCGGGCGCCGTACACGACCCTGCTGAGCACGTCGCGGCCGAGGCCGTCGGTGCCGAACGGGTGCGCGGCGCTGGGCCCCGACTGCGGCGGCCCGGCGAGCGTCTCGTCGTAGCGGGCGAACGGCAGCAGGTCGGCCAGGAGGGCGGCGAGCAGCACCAGCCCGATCCAGCCGGTCGCGAGCCAGAAGGTGAGCCCGAGGCGCCTACGCACGACGGATCCTGGGGTCGACGGCGGCGTACACGAGGTCGACCGCGAAGTTGACCACCACGTAGCCCACGGAGATCAGCACGACGCCTCCCTGAACGGTCAGGTAGTCGCGGGAGAAGATGGAGTCGACGATCAGCCGCCCGACGCCGGGCAGGCCGAAGAGGGTCTCGATGATGACCGTGCCGCCGATGAGCGCGCCCAGGTTGAGGCCGATGGCGGTGATCAGGGTGATCACCGAGGGGCGCAGCGCGTGCCGCCACATGATGCGGCGCGGGGACAGGCCGCGGGCGCGCGCCAGCGTGATGTAGTCCTCCTGGAGGGTGGCGATCAGGTCGGTACGCAGCAGCCGCGCGTAGACCGCGAGCTGCCCGCAGCCGAGCGTGACCGCGGGCAGGATGACGGAGGTCAGGTTCCAGCCCAGGTCGAGCGAGATGGGGGTCCAGCCGGTCGCGGGCAGCACCTGCCAGGTGACCGCGAAGAGGAGGATCAGCAGCACGCCGAGGACGAAGACCGGCGTGGACAGCAGCGCGAAGCTGAGCGCGGTGAGCGCCTGGTCCAGGGCCCGGCCGGCTCGGCGGGCGGCGGCCACGCCCACCGGGATCGCCAGCCCCAGCGCGATGATCTGCGCCGCGACCAGCAGTTCCAGGGTGACGGGCAGCCGCTCGGCCAGCTCGTCGGCCACGGGCACCCTGGTGATGTAGGAGTTGCCGAAGTCGCCGGTGACGAGCCCGCCGAGCCAGTCGAGATAGCGCACCAGCAGTGGCTGGTCCAGCCCGAGCTCCTGCCGGAGCTGCGCGCGGGCCTCCTCCGTCGCCGACAGCCCCAGGATCTGCGTGAGAGGGTCGCCGGGCAGCAGGTTCAGCAGGACGTACGACAGGAACGTCACCACGAGCAGCACCACGACGAACCGGACCAGCCGGTAGACGATGATCACCGCTGGCTGACCCAGAGGTGCGCGAACGGGTGGTACGGAATCGGCGACCCGGTCAGCGGCAGCCCCTGCTCGCCGTCGGGCAGCTTGTGCTCCCCGATGCCGCGCACCTTGGTCCTGGCCACGATGGCCCCGGTGTTGAGGTGGTCGACGAACACGTACGGCACCAGTTCCCGCAACCGCTCCTGCACGGTGCCGTACGCCTGCTTGCGCGTGGCCTCGTCCGGGTCGGTACGCCCCACGTCCAGGGCGGCGCTCAGCTTGGCGTCCTTGAGCCGGGTCATGTTGAGCGAGATGGCGCCGACGGGCTTGGCGTAGGCCTGGTGCATCCAGATGTACTCGCCGTCGGGGTCCGGCGCGGAGAACTGCGTCCACACGGTGGCCGAGAAGTTGCCGGTGACGGCCCGGTTGATCAGGTCGGCCTGGTCGGCCTGCTTGATCGACGCCTCGATGCCGGCCTTGCGCCACATGTCCTGGGCCAGCTCGACGCCCTGCATGGTGTTGGGGTCGGGGGTGGAGATCAGCTCGAAGCGGATCGGGCCCTTCTCCGCCTCGACCTCCTTGACCAGGGCGGCCGCCTTGGCCGGGTCGTAGTCGGGGTAGGCGCTCGCGGCGTACCACTTGGAGTCCTGCGACCAGGGGCCGTCGGCGGGTTTGGTGAGGCCGCCGCGCAGGGTCGAGATCACGGTCTTGCGGTCGGTGGCGTAGGCCATGGCCTGGCGCACCCGTACGTCGTCGAGGGGGGCGACCGCGGTGTTGAGCAGGAACATGTACTCCGGCACCGCCATGCCCTGCGCCCGGTGCACGGTGTAGGCGTCCTTCAGGGCGCCGAACTTGGTCAGGTCCTCGTCGCGGGAGGTGCCGATGGCGTCGACCCCGCCGGCTTCGAGCGTCTGGGCCCGGGTCTGGCTGTCGGGCAGGATCCGGAACTCGACCTCGTCCAGGTACGGCAGGCCCTGCCGCCAGTAACGCGGGTTGCGGGTGACGACCATGCGGTTGTCCGGCACGTACTCCTTGAACAGGAACGGCCCGGTGCCCACCGGCTTGAGGCTGGCCGCCTTGGGGTCGTTCAGCGAGGCGGGCGGGATGATCATGCCCGTCTGCGTGGTCAGGTAGTAGGGGAAGGCCACCCACGGCTGGTTCAGCTCGACCGTGACCGTCATCGCGTCCGCCAGCTCGAACGACTTGATCGGCACGAACACGGCCGCGGTCAGCGGCGAGACCTTCTGCGCCTCGAGGTTCGCCTTGACGATGTCACCGGTCAGCGCCATGCCGTCGGAGAACGAGATGCCGGACCTGACCTTGATCGTCCACTCGTCGTACGTCTTGTTGGGGGTGAGCGACTCGGCCAGGTACGGCTTCCAGTCGCCGTTGGCGTCCACGCTCACCAGCGCTTCGATGATCGTGCCCGCCATGCTGTAGCTCTGCGCCGCGAACTGGTCGGTCACCGGGTTGAACCCGTTGGCGTCCGCGCTGAGCGCGTACACCAGGCGTCCGCCCTGAACCGGGCCCGTCGCCGCCGCCGCGTCAGGCTGCTGCGGTTGTGCGACCGGTCGCTGGCCGCTGCAGGCCAGCATCACCATCGAGGCCAGCAACAGCGTGGCCGGAGTGGTCCAGCGTTTCATCCACGCCTCCTCCCGGTAGATCCCCCGAGAGCAATTTCACCGATAGTACTATCGGTGAAAAACTGCACAAGAGCCGCGGGAGAATCGTTACGGGAGGGGGAGGGGCATCGATGACGAGCACGCCGCTCACCAGGAGCGAGGCCAAAGACCTGACCAGGCGCAAGCTCATCCGCGCCGCGCTGGCGATTCTCGACGAGGAGGGTGAGGCCGGGCTGACCACGGTCAGGGTGGCCAAGGCCGCCGGCATCGCGCAGTCCAGCTTCTACGTGCACTTCAAGGACCGGCAGGAGCTGCTGCGGGTGCTCGCGGAGGAGGGCGGCGCGCGGCTCCTCAAGTCGATGCGGGAGGCGCGGCGCAAGGCCCGCGAGGCACCCGACGACCTCGAACGGCACCGGGAGACCTTCCGCATCCCGCTTGAGGCGATCTGCCGCCATCCCGAGCTACTGCGGATCCAGCTCAGGGCGCGGCACGACCCGTCGTCCTCGCTGCGCGACTTCGCCACCGAGACGGCGGCGGCCTATCGCGACCATCACGCCGCCGACCTGGCGGCGCTGGGCTACACGGCGGACAACGAGCGCGATCGGCGGCGGCTGGAGATGATCGCCGAAGGGATCAACGCGGCCACCAACGCGCTGGCGATGGGGCACCTGGAGGGGCGCTACCCCGACCTCGACGAGGCCGCCGACATCCTGACGGCCCTGTCCCGGGGCGCGCTGCGGCTGCTGCGCGCCACCTCCGCCAAACCGGCGGGCGACGTCTAGCCGTCACCCGCCGGATTCCGGCCGCTGGGCGCGGTCACCAGAGGGTCACGTCGGCGGCCAGCGTGGAGACCTGCCCTTCGGTCAGCCTCCCGTCCGCCACCACCGTGACCACCCGCCTGGTCAGCGTCGTGTCGACGACCAGCGGGGTGTCCCAGGCCAGCGCCTGCCCCACCCCCGGATAGTCGGCCACCCGCACGAACCACGGATCCCCGTCCGCCTGCACGAAGACCAGCGTCCAGTCCCGGCCCTGCGGGGTGGTGCCCGACAGGGCCACCCACGGGCCGCGGCTGCCGTGGACGGCCTGCTCGTCGCCCGGCATCGTGATCCGGGCCGTCGAGGTGCCGGGCGCGCGCCAGAAGAAGCCGCCGTAGCCCGCGCCCGCCCGGCCCTTGGTGGCCGAGCTCTGGATCGCCAGCGGCTCCCCGGTCAGGTTGGTGAGCGTGAACGCGAAGTCCAGCGCCCAGGCGTCCCCGACCGGCCGGGCCGTGACCGCCCGCTCCTCGCGGGCCATCAGCCGGCCGCCGGGCCCGATCCACTCCAGACGCTCGGTGAAGCCGTCGTCGCCGAGCCGGTCGAAGGACACGTGCCGCTGCGTGCCGTGGTCCTCCAGCCAGGTGGGCCCCTGGTGCTTGACGTAGGTGCGGCCGCCCCAGAAGTTCGCGCCGCCCAGGTCGGAGATGGCCACGCCGACGCCGAGGTGGTGCACGTGGTCCTCGGGGCGGACCTCGGTGACCTCGGTGCCGCCGAGGGTGCGTACCCGGTGCAGGTAGGGGCGGGGCGAGTCGGCGGCGGGCAGGTCGGGGCGCAGCTCGTACGCGGCCACCTCCGTGCCCGACACCAGCAGCTCCACCGTGGCCCACGGGGCGCCGAGCTCGGAGTAGAGCGCCAGCTCCCGCGCGCTGCGGTCCGTCAGCGCGGCCACGCCCGGCAGGACGCGCCCCACGACCTCGCCGTCCGCGTCGCGCGCCACGATCTGGTGCCGGTCGGGGATCGGCATCGGCTCCGGCGCCAGCCGCACCGCGTCCAGCACCCGCGTGAACGTCTCCGTGCGATCCAGCGGCACGAGCAGCTCCGCGCCCGTCCGCACGTGGTCGATGAGGTTCTCCAGCAGGTCGGTACGCTCGTGCACGGTCGTCGTGACCGAGCCGTCGGAGAGCTCGACCTTGAGCCGGTCCTGGGTGTAGGTGAGCGTGGCCCGGCCCCGGTCGCCGTGCACGACCAGGTACGGCTCGTGCCGCTCCGGCGCGCACAACGTCACCGCGATCGTGATCACCAGCCCGTCCTCCAGCCGCACGCGCACGCAGGACGTGTCGTCCGACTCGATCGGGTTGGCGTGGTACAGCTCGGTCTCGATCTCCGCGATCGGGCCGTCGGCCAGCGCGAGCGCGGTCGCCACGGCGTGCGCGAACGGGTTGGTCAGCGCGCCGTCCACCACGTCCACGCCGTTCAGCCGGCGCCGCCCCGACCAGGCGGAGCGGGTGAAGTAGGCCGGGGGCCGCTCCCAGGCGCCCGCGCCGCCGATGCCGCGCACCCGCCCGAGCGCCCCGCTCGCGATCAGCTCGCGCAACGCCGGCACGGCCTCCGAGCCCAGTGACTGGAACCCGACCTGGCAGGCCCGCCCGGTCTCGGCCACCGCCGCGGCGATCTCGCGATGCGCCTCGGGGCTGGCCGCGGGCGGCTTCTCCAGCAGCACGTGCGAGCCGGCGCGCAGCGCGGTCACCGCCAGACCGGCGTGCGTCTGGATCGGCGTGCAGATCACGGTGATCTCCGCGCCGGTCTTCTCGAGCAGCTCGCCCAGGTCGGACGACTGCAACGGCGTGGCGAAGTCCACCTCGACCGGCCGCAGGTCGCAGATCCCGGCCAGCTCGACCAGGCCGGCCTCGCTCAGCCGGCGCAGGTTGAGCAGGTGGTGGCGGCCGTGCCCCTGGGCTCCGGCCAGGACGACCTTGATCGGCGCCATCACGACCACCTCAGCCCGAGCCCGGCGTGCCCGCCCGCGCGCAGCACGCCACCGGAGATCTCCACCGGGTACGGCTCCACCAGCAGCCCCAGCCGCGCGAACGAGGCGTCCTCGACGTCCTCCACCATGACCGGCAGCGGCAGCGTGAGGGCGAGCTGGCCGGACATCTCGCTCAGCAGATGCGGATAGACCGGTACGTCGTACGTCCTGGCCAGTTCCACGATCCGCAGGAACGGCGTGATCCCGCCCACCCGCACCACGTTCGGCTGCACCACGTCGCACGCGCCCGCGGCCAGCAGGTCGCGGAAGCCGTAGGTGGTGTAGACGTTCTCGCCGACGGCGACGGGCACATCGGTGGAGCGGCGCAGCTCCACGTGCGCGGCCACGTCGTCGGCGGGCAGCGGCTCCTCGATCCAGTGCAGGTCGAACTCCCGCAGCGCGGCCAGGGCGCGCCTGGCCCGGTGCAGGTCCCAGCGCTGGTTCGCGTCGATCATCAGCAGCCGGTCGGGCCCGATGACCTCGCGGACCGCGGCCACCCGCGCCACGTCCTCGGCCAGGTCGGGGCGGCCGACCTTCATCTTGACGCCACGGAAGCCCGCCGCCACCCAGCGCCTCGCCTGCTCGACCAGCTCGTCCAGCGGGTAGTGCAGGTTGACGCCGCTGCCGTAGACCGGGACCTCGTCGCGCCGCCGCCCCAGCACGTCGGCCAGTCCCTCGCCGCCGCAGCGCAGGTCCCACAGGGCCAGGTCGATCCCGGCCAGCGCGACCGTGGTGATCCCGCCGGGGCCCGCCTCGCGCAGGTGCCGCCACAGCCGGTCCCACACCACCTCGGGGTGCGCGGGCAGCCCGATGAGCGCCTCGCGCAGGTCGTGGTCGAGCAGTGCCCGTACGGCGTGCGCGCCGATCTGCGGCGTCCACGAGAACCCGGTCCCCGTGCGGCCGTCCTTCAGCGTGACGTGGGTGACGATCACGTGGTTGGCGGGCACGTCGGCGCCCCAGGGGCGGGGCAGGGGCGCGGTGCGCAGCTCGGTGCGCAGGTCCGCGATCGTCATGACGCCGCCAGCTCCAGGCCGGTCTTGATCAGCGCCTCCAGCTCCTCGAGGTGCTCGCCGGTCACCTCCACCAGCGGCGGGCGGACGGTGCCCACGTCGAGGCCGCGCAGCCGTACGCCGGCCTTGACCAGGGCGACCGGGTAGCCGGGGACCTTGCCGCGCAGGCGTACGAGCGGGGCGTAGAACTCGGTGAGCAGCCGCTCGTCGCCGCGCAGGTACGCCAGCGCGATCTCCGGCGCGAACGCGAACACCGCGCTGGAGTACAGCTCCACCCCGATGCCCCGGTAGGCCGGCATGGTCAGCTCGGCCGTCGGCAGCCCGTTGAAGAACAGGAAGTCCGGGTAGCTCTCCCGCACCTCCAGCACCGTCCGCTGCATCCGGTCGATGTCGCCCACGCCGTCCTTGAGCCCGATCACGCCCGGCACGCCGGCCAGCCCGACCACGGCCTCCGGCTCCAGCACCACCGATCCGCGCTGGTAGACGATCACCGGCAGCACCTCGGCGACCGCCCGCACGTACGCCTCGAACCCGTGCCCCGGCCCCTGCGCCAGGTACGGCGGCATCAGCAGCAACCCGTCGGCGCCCGCCTCCCGCGCGGCCCGCGCCTGGTTCAGCGCCGCGCCCAGCGGCCCGCCCGCCCCCGCGAACACCGGCACCCGGCCGTCCACCACCTTGGCCGCCACCTGTACGGCCCGAGCGTGCTCGGACTCGGAAAGGGCCGAGAACTCGCCGGTGCCGCAGGCCACGAACACACCCCCGGGGCCGTGCTCCATACCCTGCCGGACGTGCTCGGCCAGCACCTCCTCGGCGAGCGTGCCGTCGGCGTCGAAGGGGGTCACGGGGAAGAACAGCACACCGCTGAGATTCATTCGGTTTCATCCTTGAGTTCGGTTCGCCAGCTACGCTTGGGCTGCCAGCCGAGCAGGCGCGTCGCCTTGGCGGTCGAGAAGGCCGGGGTGGTGCCGGTGAGCCCGGCCGCGAACGGCTCGGTGCCGGGCACGACCTGGGGGAGCAGGTCGGCCAGCGGTTTCCTGGCCAGCGCGTCGGCCGCGCCGGCGAAGAAGACCTCGCCGTTCGGCAGCTCGGGCAGCGCCTCGGAGAGCACGGTGATCATGTCGGCGGCGTCGCGGGAGTCGATGTAGTTGAACAGCGACACCCCGCCCAGCTCGGGCCGGTCGAGCCGCTCGCGCACGGTGTGGCCGGACTGCGTGGGCGCGCCCGCCCACTCCTCCGGCGGGATCACGAAGCAGGGCCGTACGGCGGCCAGCCTCGTGCTCCCGGCCAGCGCGAACGCCTTCATGGTCTGCTCGGCCGCCACTTTGGACAGGTTGTAGGCGTTCCAGGGGCGGACCGGGTGCTCTTCGTCGATCGGCAGGTACACGGGCGCCCAGCCGCCTGGGGCGCCGTATCCCATGACGGTGGGGCTGCTGGCCACCACCACGCCCGCCACGCCCAGGGCCACCGACGCCTCGCACACGTTGAACGCGAGCTGCGTGTTGACCTTGTAGATCACCGATTCGGGGAAGCTGAACGGGGTCGCGATCGCGGCCAGGTGGATCACCGACTCCGGCCGGAATCGGGCGATCACCTCGAACGTCTCTCCCGTGTCGGTGAGGTCCGCCGGTAAGGCGACCGCGGCCTCCGGCGGGGTTCCCGGCGCGCGATCCACGCCTATGACCTCGTGCCCGGCCGCCGCGAGCGTGCTGACCACGCTGCGGCCGAGGCGTCCTGCGCTTCCGGTGACGAGGACTCTGCTCACCGTGAGGGGCTCCTTCAAGACTGCAAACAGTTGCACTAAACCTTTGTGTCCGGAAGGGTGAGGCGTCAAGAGGTGATTTGGTTACCGCCTCTCTAGCTGCGGGTTCCCGGTGCCTTCCGGAGCGGGGCCATGCGGCAAGCGCTTTCATACTACTCATGGGTTCTGCAAGCGGTTGCGTTAGGGTGAGCGACTGTGACAGTGACGATTCGTGATGTGGCCCGGGCCTCCGGAGTGCATGTATCCACCGTGTCGCGGACGTTCTCCGCGCCGCACATGGTGAACGCCGCCACGCGCACCAGGGTCCTGACGGTGGCCGAAGAGCTGGGCTACCGGCCCAACCGGGCGGCCAGGGCCCTCACGACCGGGCGTACCCACAATCTCGGCCTGATCGTGGCCGACATCGCCAACCCGTTCTTCCCCCCGCTGATCAAGGCGGCGCACGCGGCCGCCCGGCAGCGCGACTACCACCTGTTCGTGGCCGACACCGACGAGGAGCCGGCCGCCGAGGAGGAGCTGGTGCAGGCCTTCTCGAAACAGGTGGACGGCGTGGTGCTGTGCAGCCCGCGCTCGTCCAACAAGGCGCTCGAACGGCTGGCCGAGCGGGTGCCGTTCGTGGTGATCAACCGGCGGCTGCGCGGCGCGGCCACCGTGCTGATGGACGTCGGCCACGGGGCCAAGCTGGCGGTCGAGCACCTGGCCGGGCTGGGGCACCGCCGAGTGGCGCTGGTGTCGGGACCGGCGGGCTCGTGGACGAGCTCCGAGATCCGTACGGCCGCCGAGCAGGTGCCGGGCGTGGACCTCGTCGTCGTCGGGCCCAACGCGCCCACCGAGCGGGGCGGTTTCGCCGCCGCGGCCCGGGTGCGCGACGCCGGCGTGACCGGCGTGCTCGCCTACAACGACCTGGTGGCCATCGGGCTCATCGAGGGGCTCGGCGACCTCGGGCTGAGCGTGCCCGAAGATGTCAGCGTCGTGGGGATCGACGATATCGTTTCCGGGCGGCTGAACCGTCCGAAGCTCACCACGGTCGCCATGCCGACGGCCGCGGCCGGGCGCCTGGCGGTCGATCTGCTCATCCAGGAGGTGACCGCCACCACCACGCTGGAGACCCGGCTCGTGATCAGGGACTCCACCGCTGCTCCGCGATAGCCCTGGTTCTGCAAACGGTTGTAACAAATGCGGCGAAAATTCGTCTGACTTCTGTGGCGGGCACGTCCGTTAGCTGGGAAAACGTCGTGGCGATATATCGGTAACGGCTATGTAACGCCTGCAAAGGGTTGACGTAACTTTCCGCTCAGCTATAGGAAAGCGCTATCCATTCACTTCTTGCCGGAAGGTCCGTGATGACTGAAGTTTCGGTGGCGGTGAAACCCCGGCGTGCGGAGACCCAGCCCGTACGTGGCGGCCACCGATCGACGAAACGGTCCCGCCGAGAGGCACGGGCCGCGTACCTCTTCCTGGCACCCTGGTTCGCCGGCCTGCTCGTCATCACGATCGGCCCGATCCTCGCCTCCCTCTACCTGTCGTTCACCGACTACAGCCTCCTCGAAGAGGCCAAGTGGGTCGGCTTCGGCAACTACGTCAAGATGTTCACCGAGGATCCGAGGTTCCTGTCCTCGCTGAAGGTGACCACGATCTACGTGGTCGTCTCGGTCCCGCTGCAACTGGCGTTCGCGCTCGCGCTGGCCCTGGTGCTCGACCGCGGGCTGCGCGGCCTGTCGTTCTATCGCTCGATCTTCTACCTGCCCTCCCTGCTCGGCGGCAGCGTCGCGATCGCGATCCTGTGGCGCAAGGTCTTCGGCGCCGATGGCCTGGTCAACGCGGTGCTCGGGGTCTTCGGGATCGAGGGGCAGGGCTGGGTCGGCCACCCCGACTACGCGCTGGGCACGCTGATCCTGCTCCACGTGTGGACGTTCGGCGCCCCGATGATCATCTTCCTCGCGGGGCTGCGGCAGATCCCGGCCAGCTACTACGAGGCGGCCGCGGTGGACGGGGCCGGCGCGCTGCGCCAGTTCCGCTCGATCACGCTGCCGCTGCTGACGCCGATCATCTTCTTCAACCTGGTGCTCGAGATCATCAAGTCGTTCCAGTCGTTCACGCAGTCGTTCATCGTGAGCAGCGGAACCGGTGGTCCGGCCGACTCCACGCTCTTCTACACGCTCTACCTCTACCTGAAGGGGTTCAAGAGCTACGACATGGGCTACGCAGCCGCGATGGCCTGGGTACTGCTGCTGATCATCGCCGGGCTGACCGGGGTGAACTTCCTCGCTTCCAAGTATTGGGTCTTCTATGGCGACACCAAGTAGGCCGATCCCGGTGCTGTTCCGCCCGCTCAACGGCGGACCGGTGGTCAAGCACATCCTGCTGATCGGCTTCGGCCTGATCATGCTCTATCCGCTGTTCTGGATGATCTCCAGCTCGCTCAAGCCGGAGGAGCTCATCTTCCGCCAGCCGGGCCTGTGGCCCAGCGAGGTCACGCTGGACAACTACACCGAGGGCTGGACCGCGCTCAAGCATCCCTTCGGCTACTACCTGTGGAACTCCGCGGTGGTCACAGGGCTGTCGGTGGTGGCGAACCTGGTGGCCTGCTCGCTGGCGGCCTACGCCTTCGCGCGGCTGAACTTCCCGCTGAAGAAGTTCTGGTTCGCGATCATGCTGGGCACCATCATGCTGCCGCACCACGTGACGATCGTGCCGCAGTACATCATGTTCTCGAAGCTCGACCTGATCAACACGATCTGGCCGCTGGTCATGCCCAAGGTGCTGGCCACCGACGCGTTCTTCATCTTCCTCATGGTGCAGTTCATCCGCACCCTGCCGAGAGAACTGGACGAGGCCGCGGAGATCGACGGCGCCGGTTACTGGCGCATCTTCATCAGGGTCGTCATGCCGCTGTGCATGCCGGCGCTGGCGACGACCGCGATCTTCACGTTCATCTGGACGTGGAACGACTTTCTCAGTCAGCTCCTCTATCTCAACAATCCCGACAACTTCACCGTACCGGTAGCGTTGCGCACGTTCCTCGACGCCAGTAGCGATTCGTCGTGGGGCCCGATGTTCGCCATGTCGATCATCGCGCTCGGTCCCATCTTCGGATTCTTCCTGGCCGGCCAGAAATACCTGATCCGTGGTGTGGCCACCACGGGCCTGAAGTAGATCCTCCACCCCCCAACAGAAGACCCAATAGGAGGTAGAGCCGTGAGCTCTGGCAAGAAGATGTGGTCGGCGGCCTTGCTCGCCACCGCTGTGCTGGCGGTCACCGCGGCCTGCGGCAGCGGAAGTGGCGGCGGCAGCGACAGCGCCGACGGCAAGATCAAGCTGCGCTTCTCCTACTGGGGTAGCGACGCGCGGCAGAAGATGACCGAAGAGGCGATCAAGAAGTTCGAGGCCAAGAACCCGACGGTCGACGTCGAGGGCGAGTTCTCCGACTTCGCCAGCTACTACGAGACCCTGTCCACGAAGGTCGCCGGCAGCGACGCGCCCGACGTCATCAGCCTCGAGATCCGCGGCCTGCGCGAGTACGCCGACCGCGGCACGCTGGCCGACCTGGCCAGCAAGGTCAACACCGCCGACATCGACGCCAAGGTGCTGTCCACCGGCGCCATCGACGGCAAGCAGTTCGCGATCCCGACCGGCGTCAACGCCTTCTCCCTGGTCGTCAACCCGTCCCTGGTCGAGGCCAACGGGCAGAAGCTGCCCGACGACACCAAGTGGACCTGGGACCAGTACGTCGAGCTGGCCTCGGGGATCTCCACCCAGAGCGGCGGCAAGGTCACCGGCACGCAACTGAGCTGGAACCCGGCCTACCTGCAGATCTACGCCGCGCAGAAGGGTGAGCCGTTCTACAGCGGCAACAAGCTCGGCGTGACGCCCGAGACCGTCAAGGGCTGGTGGTCGATCATGCAGAACCTGGTCAAGACCAAGGGCGCGCCCGACGCTGCCAAGAGCGCCGAGATCGGCGCGACCAGCGTCGACCAGTCGCTGCTCGCCACCAACACCGGCGCCATGGGCATGTGGTGGAGCAACCAGCTCGGCGCGGTCACGAAGGCGTCGGGCCAGGACATGGACCTGCTGCGGATGCCGAAGATCGACGGTGCCACGAGCGGCGGCATGTTCCTGCAGCCGGCCATGTTCTACACCGCCTCCTCGAAGTCGGAGCACGCGGCCGAGGCCGCCAAGTTCATCGACTTCATGATCAACGACCCGGAGGCGGGCCAGATCATCCTCAGCGACCGCGGCCTGCCGGCCAGCTCCAAGGTGCTGGCGGCGGTCAAGGACAAGCTGCCCGACGCGGACAAGAAGACGCTGGCCTTCATCGATGAGGTCCGCAGCGAGCTGGCCGACCCGCCCGCCGCCCCGCCGAAGGGCGCCAGCGCCATGGAGGACATCCTCACGCGGTACTCCGAGGAGGTCATGTTCGGCCGGATGACCCCTGACGACGCCGCCCAGAAGTTCATCACGGAGGCGAACGCCTCCATCGCAGGCTAAGGAGACACATGAGGTACGCGTTCGTCGGGCTCGGGCACCGCGCGCAAATGTACGTCGACGCGCTGCTCGGAGAATGGAGTGACGCCGGCACCATCGTCGCCCTGTGCGACACGAACCGGACCCGCATGGACTACTACGTCGAGCGGATCGGTCAAGAGGTGCCGTGTTTCGCCCCGGCGGAGTTCGACAAGGTGCTCGAGCTCGCCGACGCGGTCATCGTCACCACCGTCGACGCCACGCACGCGAGATACGTGTGCGCGGCGCTCGACGCGGGCCGTGACGTCATCGTGGAGAAGCCCCTCACGATCGACGCCGACGGCTGCGCGGCCATCGCCGAGGCCGCGGAGCGCAGCACCGGCAAGCTGGTCGTGACCTTCAACTACCGCTACTCGCCGCGCAACTCGGCCGTCCGCCGCCTGCTGCAGGAGGGCGCCATCGGCGAGGTGACGTCCGTGCACTTCGAGTGGACGCTCGACACCATCCACGGCGCCGACTACTTCCGCCGCTGGCACCGCGACCGGGCCAACTCCGGCGGGCTGCTGGTGCACAAGTCGACCCACCACTTCGACCTGGTCAACTGGTGGCTCGGCGCGGCCCCGCAGACCGTCTTCGCCCAGGCCGACCTGCGTTTCTACGGTGCCGACAACGCCAGGAAGCGCGGCCTTGAGGGGCGCCCCGAGCGAGGGCAGGGCGCCCCCGGGCTGGGCACCGACCCGTTCATCCTGGACATCTCCACCGACCCCCGGCTCAAGCGGCTCTACCTGGACGCCGAACACGAGGACGGCTACATCCGCGACCAGGACGTCTTCGGTGAGGGCGTCAACATCGACGACAACATGTCCGTCCTGGTGCGCTACACGAACCGGACCATCCTCACCTACTCGCTGCACGCCCACTCTCCGTGGGAGGGCTACCGGGTGGCCTTCAACGGCACCGCGGGCCGGCTCGAGCTGGACGTGGTGGAGCGCGACTGGACGCCCGAGCACGCCGCCATCGACCCGAGCGCGGCCGCCAAGAAGCACACGACCGGCTCCTGGGAGCGGCTCACACTGCAGCGGCACTGGAGCAGGCCGGAGGAGGTGCCCATCGAGACGGGCGCCGGCGGGCACGGCGGCGGCGACCGCCTGCTGCTCGACGACGTCTTCCGCGGCCCCGGCGACGACCCGCTGGCCCGTCAGGCCGGCTACCGCGACGGCATCCGGAGCGTGCTGACCGGCCACGCGGCCAACGTCTCGGCCCGGACCGGCGCTCCCGTGCACCTGGAGGACGACGGCACGCGTGTTCGCTGAGCTGGCCGGGATCGCCGCGGCGCAGCGCGGGCTCTACCCCGTCCTCGGAGGGCCCGAGCTGCGCGCGGCGGCGCGCGACGCCATCGGCGTGCTCGACCTGACCGCCCATGACGTGCGGGTCGAGCGGACCTGGGCCGACGGCGACCTCCACGGCGAGGAGCTGTCCTGGTCGGTGGGGTTCGGGCCGCGGACGCGGGCCTACCTGCTGCGGCCCCGTGAGGCGGACGGGCCGCTGCCCGGGGTCGTGGCGCTGCACTGCCACGCCGGGATGAAGTGGGCCGGCAAGGAGAAGATCGCCGACACGCCCGAAGGGCCGTCGCCCGAGGTGCGGCGGCTGCGGGAGGCCATCTACGGCGGCCGGGCCTTCGCCAACGCGCTGGCCCGGCGCGGCTTCGCCGTGCTGGCGCACGACGCGTTCGTGTGGGGCAGCCGCCGCTTCCCCCTGGAGACGGCGGAGCCGGACCCGGGAGCGGAACCTGGGGCAGGGCCTGGGCCGGAGGCGCTCAGCGAGGCCGACCGGTACGACCTCGCCGCCCGCGACCACGAGCACGTGGTGGCCAAGCACTGCGCGGTGCTCGGCACCTCGTTCACCGGCGTGGTGGCGGGAGAGGACCTGGCGGCGGCGGCCTACCTGCGCTCACGCCCTGACGTCGGCGCGGTCGGCTGCGCCGGTCTGTCCGGTGGCGGCCTGCGGGCCGCGCTGCTCGGCGCGTTCGACCCCGGCATGCGCGCGGTCGTCGTGGCCGCGATGGTCTCCTCCTACCGGGACATGCTGGGCGAGCACGTGCCCAGGCACACCTGGATGCTGTGGCCGCCCGGCCTGCCGCGGCTGGGCGACTGGCCCGACCTGGTCGCCGCGCGGGCGCCCGAGCCGCTCATGGTCCAGTACGCCCTGCGCGACGAGCTGTTCCCCGAGCAGGGCATGCGCCGCGCCCACGCCATGATCGGCGAACGGTACCGCGACGCCCCCGGCGGCTACGAGGCCGTCTTCGCCGACGTGCCGCACAGCTTCGACGTGCCGATGCAGGAGCGGGCCTTCGACTGGCTCGCGGCACACCTGAAGGGGTGAAGCCCGCCGCCGCCCGAACCTGCCACGGGCGGCGGCGCCCCTTGCCCGCCGGTCGAGCCGGGCTCGGCTAGTTGCCCTGCTTCCAGGTCGCGATCAGCTTGTCGTAGTCGAGGGTCTGGGGCTTGCCCCGCTCGTCGGCCAGCTTCGGCGCGGGGGCGCCGGGCTGGTCGTACCAGTACTGGGCGTCGCGCTCAGGGTTGAGCTTGGGCGCGCACTGGCCGGCGAACCCCTGGCGCTCGCGCGAGAGCCGCTCCAGCCGGGACAGGATGTCGTCCTGCTGCTTGGCCAGGTTGTCCATCGACTGCTGCGGGGTGGTCTCGCCGGTCACGGCGGTGGCCACGTTCTGCCACCAGAGCTGGGCCAGCTTCGGGTAGTCGGGCACGTTCGTGCCGGTCGGGGTCCACTGCACGCGGGCCGGTGAGCCGTAGAACTCGATGAGACCGCCGTACTTCTTCGCGTTGTCGGCGAAGTACTGGCTCTTGATGTCCGATTCGCGGATGAAGGTCAGGCCGACGATCGACTTCTTCAGCGAGACCGACTTCGACGTGACGAACTGCGCGTACAGCCAGGCGGCGGCCCTGCGGTCCTGGGGCGTGCTCTTCAGCAGCGTCCACGAGCCGGCGTCCTGGTAGCCCAGCTTGTTGCCGTCCTTCCAGTACGCGCCGTGCGGGCTCGGCGCGATGCGCCACTTCGGCGTGCCGTCGCTGTTGACGACCGGCAGGCCCTCCTTGGTCATGTCGGCGGTGAACGAGGTGTACCAGAAGATCTGCTGGGCGATGTTGCCCTGCGCGGGGACCGGGCCGGCCTCGCTGAAGTTCATGCCCGCCGCCTCCCTGGGGGCGTACTTCTTCAGCCAGTCCACGTACTTGGTGAGCGCGTAGACCGCGGCCGGGCCGTTGGTGTCGCCGCCGCGGGTGACCGACGAGCCGACCGGGCGGCAGTTCTCCACCCGGATGCCCCAGTCGTCCACCGGCAGGCCGTTGGGGATGCCGGGGTCGCCGTTGCCCGCCATGGACAGCCAGGCGTCGGTGAAACGCCAGCCCAGCGACGGGTCCTTGCGGCCGTAGTCCATGTGGCCGTAGGTCTTCTTGCCGTCGATGGTGCCGTTGCCGTTGACCTTGCTGGTGAAGAACTCGGCGATGTCCTCGTACGCGGCCCAGTTGACCGGGACGCCGAGGTCGTAGCCGTAGGCGTCCTTGAACTGCTTCTTGATCTTCTCGTCGGTGAACCAGTCGTAGCGGAACCAGTAGAGGTTCGCGAACTGCTGGTCGGGGAGCTGGTAGATCTTCTTGTCTGGGCCGGTCGTGAAGCTGATCCCGATGAAGTCGCTGAGGTCCAGCGTGGGCGAGGTGACGCTCTTGCCCTCGCCCGCCATGTAGTCCGACAGCGGGACCACGTAGTCGCCGCGCGAGTGGGTGCCGATCAGGTCGGAGTCGTTGACGTAGGCGTCGTAGATGTTCTGGTTGCCCTGGATCTGGGTCTGGAGCTTCTCGACGACGTCACCCTCCTGGATCAGGTCGTGCTTGATCCTGATCCCGGTGATCTCGGTGAACGCCTTGGCGAGCTGCTGGGACTCGTACTCGTGTGTGGTGATCGTCTCGGACACCACGTTGATCTGCATGCCCCGGTACGGCGCCGCGGCCTTGATGAACCAGTCCATCTCCGCGATCTGCTGGTCCTTGGACAGGGTGCTCGGCGTGAACTCCTCCGACACCCATCGCTGGGCCGCCGCCTTGCCGTCGGCCTCCTTGAAGTCGCTCGCGGGCTTCTCCGCGCTCTGTGTGCAGCCTCCTGCTATCAGGACGACCGCGGCCAGGCCTACGGCCGCGGACCTGCCTGCTCGATGCCTCATCGCTTGGCTCCTCTTCTGTTAGCCCCATATCCCGATCACGACCGCCACGAGCAGCGCGCACCCGAGGGCGAGCCACATGGACAGGTCGGTGATGGCGATCCAGCCGGCCAGCACGACGGCGGCGCTGATCAGGCCGATGTAGAGCCGGTCCCCCCGGTCGGTCTCGATGCGCAGGAAGCCTCGCCTGGCCACGGGAGGGGAGATGCGGGCCCAGACCGCCATGACGACCAGCAGCAGGGCGAGCCCGGCGAAGACCAGGGCTGTGGGGGTGGTCCACACCATCCACTCGAGCATGGTCAGACCCTTCCCATGGTGAAGCCCTTAGCAATGTAATTCCGTACGAACCAGATGACGATGGCGCCGGGGACGATGGTGAGCACCCCGGCCGCCGCCAGTAATCCCCAATCGATTCCCGCCGCGCTCACCGTTCTCGTCATGGTCGCGGCTATCGGTTTGGCGTCGACCGACGTGATGGTCCTGGCGATCAGCAATTCGACCCAGCTGAACATGAAACAGAAGAAAAGCGTGACGCCGATCGCGGAGCGGATCATCGGCAGGAATATCTTGACGAAGAAACGCGGCAGTGAATAGCCGTCGATCGCCGCGGTCTCATCTATTTCCCGGGGAATTCCGGACATGAATCCCTCGAGGATCCACACGGCCAGCGGCACGTTGAACAGCATGTGCGCGATGGCCACGCCGAGATGCGTGTCGAAGAGGCCGACCGCCTGATAAATCTGGAAGAACGGCAGCAGGAACACCGCGGGCGGCGCCATGCGATTCGTCAGCAGCCAGAAGAACAGATGCTTGTCCCCGGCGAAGCGGAACCGCGAGAACGCGTAGGCCGCCGGCAGTGCCACGATGAGCGACATCACGGCGTTCATCGAGGTGTAGATGATCGAGTTGAGGTAGCTGGAGTACCACGCGGAGTCGGTGAAGAAGGTGGCGTAGTTGTCGAAGGTCACCCGCTGCGGGATGAGCGAGAAGGAGCCGAGGATGTCCTCGTTCGGCCGGATAGACATGCCGAACATCCACAGCAGCGGCAGCAGGAGCGTGGCCACGTAGAGCCAGAAGACCGTACGTGCCCAGGGCAGCCGCCGCCCGGTCATGCGCGCCATCGGGTCACCTCCCCGACCTGGTCAGCACGGTGAAGAAGACGTAGCAGAGGATCTGCACGATCAGGAAGTAGAGCAGCGAGAACGCGCCCGCCGGGCCCAGGTCGAACTGGCCGACCGCGATCTTCGACAGCAGGATGCTGAGGAAGGAGGTGGCGTTGCCGGGCCCGCCGCCGGTCACCACGAACGGCTCGGTGAAGATCATGAAGCTGTCCATGAACCGGAGCAGGATCGCGATCGTCAGCACCCCGCGCAGCCTGGGCAACTGGATGTGGCGGAACGTGGCCCACGCCGAGGCGCCGTCGATCTGCGCGGCCTGGAAGTACGGCTCCGGGATCGAGCGCAGCCCCGCGTACGCCAGCAGCGCCACCAGCGGCGTCCAGTGCCACACGTCCATGACCAGCACCGTGATCCAGGCGTCGGTCGAGTCCAGCGTGTAGTTGAAGTTGATCCCCAGCACGTTGTTGATCGTCCAGCCGCCCAGCCCGATGTCGCCGCGGGCGAAGATCTGCCAGATCGTGCCCACCACGTTCCAGGGGATGAGCAGCGGCAGGGCGACCAGCACCAGCGACACCGACACCCACACGCCCCTGCGCGGCATCGACACCGCCAGCAGCACGCCGAGGGGGATCTCCAGCAGCAGCACCTGCGCCGAGAAGAGCAGGGTGCGCACCAGCGCCGCCCGCACCTCGGGGTCGCGGGAGATCGAGCGGAACCATTCCAGGCCGACGAAGACCCGCTCGGTGGGGCTGAAGACGTCCTGGACGGAGTAGTTGACCACGGTCATCAGCGGGATCACCGCGGTGAACGCCACCGACACGACCACGGGCAGCACCAGCAGCCAGGCCCGGTTGTCCTTGCGCTTGAGGTTGGGACGGCTCTCCTCGGCCGCCTCGGCCGGCGGGGGAGTGACGACCTCGCCGCTCACCTGCGTACCCGCCACGGTGGTCTGGTCGCTCACGCCTGACCCCTTTCGTTCAGGGGTGCGAGGGAGCCGCACCTGACCTCGTCCCTGAACAGGAACGTGCGGTCGGCGGGGAAGTGCAGGAACTCGACCTCGTCCAGCCGGTAGGAGGAACCGGCCTCGGTCTTGGCGATCACCGGGTGCTCGCCGACCCGGGTGTGGACCAGGTCGTACGCGCCCATCCGGTCGATCCCGGTCACCTTCGCCGGCACCCCCGGGAAGGTGTTGTGGCCGGTGATCCGCACGAACTCCGGTCGTACCCCGATGCGCACGGGGCCCGGAGGCAGGTCCGCCACGGCCCCCACCTCCGCCTGCCCGACGCGTACGACGTCGCCGACGATCTCGGCGGGCAGCATGTTCATGCCGGGCGAGCCGATGAAGTGCCCGACGAACTCGTGCGCCGGCGACAGGAACAGCTCCGCCGGCTCGCCGGCCTGCACGATCGCCCCGTCGTTGAGCACCACGACCTCGTCGGCGAAGGTCAGCGCCTCCGTCTGGTCGTGGGTGACGTAGATCAGCGTGTGCCCGGTGTCGCGGTGGATCTCCTTGAGCTTGCTGCGCAGCGTCCACTTCAGCGCCGGGTCCACGACTGTGAGCGGCTCGTCCAGCAGCACGGCGGC
>NZ_JBFAIM010000102.1:0-39052 GCF_040654715.1 Nonomuraea sp. NPDC050643
CGGCGCGGGCCGACGTGAGATCGGCTCGCGCGTTGGTCAGCCTGACCTTCAGCGGCAGCACGTCGCGCCCCTGGTCGAGGGTCCGCTGCTCGCGCGATGGCGCAGCGGCTGGGCGCGGACGCGGCGGCGGGCGAGCTGACCGGCGAGTACGACGTCATCTTCGACGCGGTCGGCGCGGCCGTCACGCGCCGGCAGTCCGTCGCCCTGCTCCGGCCCGGCGGCGCGGCGATCTGGCTCGGGCTCGCGGAGCCGGCCCCGGGGTTCGACGCCACCGACGTCGTACGGAACGAGAAGCAGGTGATCGGCTCGTTCGCGTACTCGGACGCCGACTTCGCCACGGCCGCGGAGCTCGTCGGCGGCTGGGACCTGAGCTGGGTGGAGACCTTCCCGCTGGGCGAGGGCGCGCGCCTGTTCACCTCGCTCATGAACGGCGCCCCCACCCCCGTCAAGGCCCTGCTGTCCCCCTGAACCGAGGTGCACCGTGGACATCCCACTCCTTGATCCACCGGGCCGGAACGCGACCTGCGTGAACGGGTGGCCCCACCCCCGGCGAGGCCACCCGGCCGGGTCACTTACAGGGCGTGTACGGCTTGTCGTACAGCGAATAGTCGGACGGCTTCTTCAGCGCGTTGAACTTCAGCGTGGCCGCCTTGCCGCAGAAGCTCTTCGGCGCGGTGTTGTACTCGACGCTGAAGACCGGCTTGCCCGCCTTGACGAAGGCCGACAGCTCCTCGCACTCGTCGAACTCGAAGCACTGCTCGTTGACCGCGTAGTCGAAGGACGACACGAGCTGGTCGACCTGGCTGAGGTCGTTCTTGAGGGCGACGGACAGGCCCTTGCGGTGGGCCATGTCGGCCAGCGCCTTGTTGTAGACGAGCTGGGTGGCGGGGGTGACGTTCCAGCCGGTGACCGACTTGCCCTCCTCGTGGGCGTTGACGACGTCGAACTCGACCCCGTCGAAGCCGGCCTGGACGCACTTGTCGACCCGGGCCTCCATCATCTTCAGCAGGAAGTCCCGCTGGCCCTTGTCGTTGTTGATGTTCGCCCAGCGCTCGTTGGGGAACTCGTCGCTGAACGGCTTGCCGAGCAGGGACTTGCCGTTGGCGTTGTGCCAGTCGAGGAACGTCTGGTAGTCGGGCCTGAAGTCCTCGATGGAGCCGGCGTCGACGTAGCAGATCGCCTTGGCGCCCTTGGCGTGGATGGCCTTGACGGCCGCGGTGTTGAGGGTCTTGTTGTCGCCCGAGACCTCGGCGGCGGCGTAGAGGTCGATGTCGAAGACGGTCGGCCGCACGCAGGCGCCGCCGCTCTGCGGGACCGAGCAGATGTCGACGTTGATGCCGCCGGTCGCCTTGAAGGCCGCGTTGCCCTCGAGCTGGTACTGCCAGCGGCTGTCCACCGGCGGACGCCAGATCGCCGCGGCCGCCCCGGACGGCTGGGACGTCTCAGCCGCCTGAGACGGGGCCACGAGGCCGAGCGCGGCCGCCGGCATCAGTGCCGCGACCACGGCGAACCTGGTTAACCCCACTTTGATGTCAACCAACTTACTCTCCTTCGATTCCGTATCGCGGAATTTTATTCCACGCACTAGGAAATCGGGGAAGTCCGGAGGTGTCAACTCGGAGATCTTTCCGCATAACGGAACTATGGTCTGTATCGCGGACCGCTGGTTATACTCACCCGCACGCAGCCGGCTCACGCCCGCTGCGCGCAATGGAGGGAAACAGCCCCATGGCACGCATCGTCTTCGTCGGCGCGGGCAGCGTCGAATTCACCAAGAACGTCCTCTCCGATATTTTGACCTTCCCGGAACTCGGGGAGGCCACGCTGGTCCTGCACGACATCGACGCGGAACGGCTGGCCACCGCCGAGGCCATGGCGCACTGGATGGTGGCCGAGCTCGGCCTGGGCGCCAAGGTGGAGGCCCATCTCGACCGGCGGGCCGCCGTGGACGGCGCCGACTACGTGATCAACGAGATCGCGGTCGGCGGCATCGCGGCCACCCGGCTGGACTTCGAGATCCCCCGCCGCTACGGCCTGCGCCAGACGATCGCCGACACCCTCGGCATCGGCGGCATCTTCCGCGCCCTGCGCACGATCCCGGTGATGCTGGCCCTGGGCTCGGACCTGGCCGAGCTGGCCCCGCACGCGCTGCTGCTCAACTACACCAACCCGATGGCGATGATCCCCCGGGCGGTCTACGAGGGCACCGCGTTCACGAACGTGGTCGGGCTCTGCCACTCCGTCCGCGACACCCAGGCCAGGCTGGCCTCGCTCGTGGGCGTGCCGGAGGAGGAGGTCTCGTTCGTCACGGCGGGGGCCAACCATCAGGCGTTCGTGCTGAGGTTCGAGCACCGGGGCCACGACCTCTACCCGGCGCTCGACGAGGTCATCGCCCGTGACCCGGATTTAAGGCGTACGGTCCGGGTGGAGATGTACCGCCGCTTCGGCTACTTCCCCACCGAGTCGAGCGAGCACGGCTCGGAGTACCTGCCCTGGTTCCTGCGCCACGACGACCAGGTGGCGCACTTCCGCATCCCCGTCGAGATCTACCTGCGGTGGCTGGAGGAGAACCTCGACACCTACGAGGAGACCCGGCGGCGCCTGGCCGCCGGTGAGGGCGTCGAGATCGAGCCGGCCATGGAGCTGGCCTCGGAGGTCATCCACTCCATCGAGACCGGCACCTCCAGGGTCGTGCACGGCAACGTGCGCAACGACGGCCTCATCTCCAACCTGCCGGACGACGCCTGCGTCGAGGTGCCGTGCCTGGTGGACCGGGCCGGCCTGCGCCCGACCCGGATCGGCGCGCTGCCGCCGCAGCTCGCCGCGCTGAACCAGACGTTCATCAACGTCGGCGCGCTGACCGTGCGCGCGGCGCTGGAGGGCCGGCGCGACCACGTCTACCACGCCGCCATGCTGGACCCGAACGCCTCGGCCACCCTGACGCTCCAGCAGATCCACGACCTCGTGGACGAGATGATCGCCGCCCACGGCGACCTGCTTCCCGAGGGTGTCCGATGAGGCGCCCGCTCGCCGGCCTGGCGCTGCTCGCCCTGGTCGTCACCGGCTGCGGTGGCGGCGCGCGGGAGCAGGCCGCCGGGGGCCCCGTGGAGATCACCATCTGGCACGGCCAGGAGGACGCCTCCGCCAAGTCGATCGAGAAGCTGGTCACCCGCTTCAACCAGAGCCACCCGGACATCAAGGTGAGCACCGAGTCCGGCGGGGCCACCGCCGACGGCATGCTCCCCAAGATCACCGCCGCGCTCACCTCCGACTCCTTCCCCGACATCGCCTACCTGTACGGCTCCTGGGCCCCCAACATCGCCAGGAACCCCAAGACGGCCGACCTCACCGAGTTCGTCAAGGATCCGAAGATCGGGTGGCAGGACTTCTGGGGCAGCGAGCGCGAGGCGGTCACCGTCGGCGGCAAGGTCATCGGCTTCCCCGCCGTGGTCGACAACATGGTCGTGCTCTACAACAAGAAGCTGTTCGCCAAGGCCGGCGTCGAGGCGCCGAAGCCGGACTGGACCTGGGACGACTTCCGCGCCATGGCCAAGCGGGTCACCGACCCCGGAGCGGGCGTCTTCGGCACCACCTGGCCGATCAGCGGCGGCGAGGAGGCCGTCTGGGGCCTGTGGCCCATGGTCTGGCAGGCCGGTGGCGACATCCTGACCGCCGACCACAAGAAGGCCGCCTTCAACTCCCCCGCCGGGCAGCAGGCGCTCGGGCGGCTGCGGGACATGGCGGTCACCGACAAGTCGGTCTACCTCGACTCCAGCCCGGCGGAGAAGGGGCAGAAGCTGTTCGAGTCGGAGCGGCTGGGCATGTTCATGTCCGGCCCGTGGGTGCTGCCCGACCTGCAGGCGGCCGGGATCGAGTACGGCGTCGCGCAGCTCCCCGGCACCAACGGCAACCACGAGACGATCTCGGGACCGGACAACTGGGTGGTGTTCGAGCACGACGAGCGGCGGGTCAAGGCCGCGGCCACGTTCCTGGCCTGGCTGACGGCGGCCGAGCGGCAACTGGAGTGGATGAGCGACACGGGCTCGCTGCCGATCCGGGAGTCGATCACCAAGCTGCCTGGATACAAGGACTATGTCGCGAAATATCAGGGTATTGAGGTGATTTCGACGAACCTGGTCAACGCCAAGCGCGTCAGGCCGCCGACCACCCGTTACCCCAGGGTGTCGGCCTTCGTGGCCGAGGCCATCGCCGAGGCGCTGCTGGGCAAGACCGACGCCAAGACGGCCCTGGACCAGGCTGCCGCCAAGTCCGACGCGGCGCTGGCCGTACCGGGATCATGAGCACCACCGCGGTTCGCGCGGCCGGCGCGGGGCGGGCGCGGCCACCGGATCGGCGCAGGCTCGGCGACAACGTCGCCGGCTGGTCGTTCGCGGGGCCCGCCACGCTGGTCATCCTCGGGTTCTCGCTGGTGCCCATGGCCTGGGCGCTGGCGCTGTCGTTCACCGACTCCGACCTGATGACGCCGGGCCGCAACGTCGGCCTCGACAACTACCGGGCGCTGTCGGCGGACCCGGTCTTCTTCAAGGCGCTCACCAACACCGGGCTGCTGCTCGTGCTCTACATCCCGGCCTCGCTGATCACGGGGCTGCTCGTGGCGGTGCTGCTGAACAGGAAGGTACGCGGCATCGGGTTCTACCGGACCTGCTTCCTGGTGCCGTACATCGTCTCGGCCACCGCCACCGGGCTGCTCATGGGCTATATCTTCGACCGCGACTTCGGCCTGCTGAACGGCCTGTTCGTGCAGCTCGGGCTGCCGGTCCAGGGTCTGCTCAGCGACCCGTCGCAGGCGATGCTCGTGCTGACCGCGATCTTCTTCTGGACGCGGTTCGGGTTCGCGGTGGTCATCTACCTGGCGGCCATCCAGGAGATCAGCAAGGAGGTGATGGAGGCCGCCGCGATCGACGGCGCCGGGAGGTGGGCCACGTTCCGGCACGTCATCGTGCCGTCGGTACGCCCGATGACGATCTTCCTGGGCGTCTGGGGCACGATCGACGCGCTGCAGTTCTTCGACCTGGTGATGACCACGACGAAGGGCGGCCCGGCCAACGCGACCGTGACCATCGTCTACTACGTCTGGCAGCTCGCGTTCACCTTCAACACCGCCGGGTACGGCGCGGCCGTGGCGTACACGCTGTTCGCCGGCACGCTCGTGCTGATCGTCGCGGGCCTGGTGCTCGCGCGGCGGAGAGGGGCCGCCGGATGAAGGCGTCCGGAAAGTGGCATCTGGTGCTGGTGCCGATGTCGGCGGTCGTCGTGCTGCCGTTCGTCTGGCTGCTGCTCAGCTCGGTGATGACCCAGGCCGAGCTCAACCGGTTCCCGCCGGCCATCTGGCCCGAGCGGATCGACCTGGGCGGCTACCGCACGGTCATCGAGCGCTCGGACTTCACCCGCTGGTTCCTCAACAGCGTGATCGTGTCGGGCGCCATCGTGGTGGCCCAGCTCGTGCTGTGCAGCATGGCCGGGTACGCCTTCGCCAGGATCAGGTTCTTCGGCTCCAAGCTGGTGCTGATCCTGGTGATCGCGACCGCGCTGATCCCGTTCCAGCTCACGGTCATCCCGACCTTCCTGCTCTTCAGCCAGGCCGGGCTGACCGACACGCTGGGGGCGCTGATCGTGCCCTCGCTGGCGTCGGCCGTGGGCATCTTCCTGATGACCTCCTTCTTCCAGTCGTTCCCGAAGGAGCTGGAGGAGGCCGCGCGGATCGACGGCTGCTCGCGGTTCGGCGTGTTCTTCCGGATCGTGCTGCCGGTGGCCAAACCGGCCATGGCGGCCCTGGCGGTGATCACGTTCATCACCGCGTGGAACGATCTGTTCTGGCCGCTGGTGGCGATCAACACCGAGGCGAACTACACCGTGCAGGCCGGTCTGACGACCTTCCAGGGCCAGCACCGGGCCGACTGGCCGGCGATCATGGCGGGCACGGTGCTGACCACGCTGCCGGTGCTGACCGTGTTCCTGTTCGGTCAGCGCCGCTTCGTCCAGGCGCTGACCGGCGCGGTCAAGGGGTGAGGTCGCGGTAGGGATGGGCGGGGAGCCCCGTGTACGGGGTGCGGCAGCGCCACAGCTCCCCGCCGTCCTCGCCGTCCCAGGCGGTGGTCACGTACAGGACGTCGAGGTCGGGGCCGCCGAAGGCGCAGCTCGTGACGTTGGTGGCGGGCACCCGGACGGTCAGGGCGTGCCCGCCGTCGGGCCGCAGCCGCACCACCGCGCCGCCGCCCCACAGCGCGACCCACACGTGCCCCTCGGCGTCCACCGTGAGCCCGTCGGGCTGCGGGAGCTCGGCGACCCCGCGCCGGTTCGCCAGGTCCCCCGTCGCCGGGTCGTAGTCGAACACGTCCACCTGGCCGGCGGGCGTGTCGACGTAGTAGAGCAGCCGCTCGTCGGGGCTCCAGCCGAGGCCGTTCGAGATCGTCACCCCGCCGACCACGCGCTCCCACGCGCGGCCGGGGTCCAGCCGGTACAGGTTGCCCGCGCCCGGGGTGTCGTCCTCGGCCTTGGTGCCGGCGAAGAACCGCCCGGCGCTGTCGCAGGCGCCGTCGTTCATCCGGTTGCCCGGCCCCTCGGCCGCGGTCACCGGGGCGATCACGACCGGCGCCCCCTCCTCCAGCACGGCGAAGCCGTCCCGCAGGGCCAGCGCCAGCCCGCCGGGCTCCCGTGGCACGGCCACGCCGACCGGCTGGCCCACGTCGACCGTCTCCTGCGTGTCATCGGCCGGGTCGAGCCGGTGCACCACGCCGGCCGGGATGTCCACCCACAGCAGCGTCCCCGTGCTCGGGTCCCAGCGGGCTCCCTCGCCCAGCCGGGCTCTGGGGACCGGTACCGCCTCAAGCTCCATCGTTCACTCCCCTGTCCGCGATACGGAATGCGATTCCATTCTCGGCCGACGCGAACGCGCCTGCCGGGGCTTTCAGACCTGCTCGGCCACGGCTCGCCGGAGGCCGTCGCCGATCTCCTCCATCCGGGCGGCGGACATGCGGTCCTTCAGCGCCGTCACGCTCACCGCCGCGACGGGGGCGGACTTGCCGAGGAACACGGGCGCCGCGACGCACCGCACGCCCGGTTCGTTCTCCTCCAGGTCGTACGCGTAGCCGCGCTGCCGGATCTGGTCGAGGTGGGTGGCCAGCTTGGCGGGGGCGGTGATGGTGTTGCGCGTCCTGGTCGCCAGCGGCCCGAAGCGCTCGGCCCAGGCCCTGATCGCCTCGTCCGTCGGATAGGTCCAGGCCAGCAGCGCCTTGCCGACGCCGGTGCAGTGGGCGGCGTTGCGGCCGCCGATCACCGAGGTCATCGTGATCGTCCGGGTGGACTCGACCTTGTCGAGGTAGACGACCTCGCCGCCGTCGAGCGTGGCCATGTGCACGGTCTCGGCGAACCCCTCGCTCAGCCGCAGCAGGAGCGGGCGCACCAGGGCCCGCAGGTCCATCTTCTCGTAGAAGCCGAACGCCGTGGCCAGCATCTCGCTGCCGAGGAAGTAGGGCCCGCTGGGCTCGGGCTGCGCGGCGAACCCCCGGTGCTTCAGCGCGCCGAGCAGGCGGTGCAGCGAGCTCTTGGGCAGGCCGAGCCGGGTGGCGAGCTCGTCGAGCGTAACGCCCCGGCTGTGTTTGCCGATCTCCTGAAGGATCAGCAGCGCACGATCGACGCTTCCCACCGGGGACGAGGTCTCGGCCACTGCCCAACTCCTTCTTGTTCCGCTTGCTGGAATGCTAGCGCGTCATGCGGAAAGCTTGAAGGCGCAAGACGTCACGGGATCTCCGGGGCCTCCTCCAGCTCGGCGAGAACGCGCTGGGCCACGGCGAACGCGCTGTTGGCCGCGGGCACCCCGCAGTAGATCGCGCTCTGCAGCAGCACCTCGCCGATCTCGTCGGGGGTGAGCCCGTTGCGTACGGCGGCCCGTACGTGCATGGCGAGCTCCTCCAGGTGGCCGCGGGCGACGAGGGCGGTGAGCGTGACACAGCTCCGCGTACGCCGGTCCAGGCCGGGGCGCGTCCAGATCTCGCCCCACGCGTACCGGGTGATCAGGTCCTGGAAGTCCCTGGTGAAGCCGGTGGTGCGGGCGACGGCCCGGTCCACGTGGGCGTCGCCGAGCACCTCCCGCCGCACCCGCATGCCGGAGGAGGACGGCAGGTGCGCCAGCAGCGCGGCGGTGACCGGCTCCGGGCGGTCGACGTTGGCCAGGTGGGCGGCGCCCGCGATCTCCACGAGTGTGGCGCCGGGGATGCCGTCGGCGAGCAGGCGGGCGTGCGCGGGCGGGGTCGCCGGGTCCTCGCGTCCGGCCACGACCAGCGTCGGCGCGGTGATCGCGGCCAGCTCGCCGCGCAGGTCGAAGGCCGCCAGGGCGTCGCAGCAGTCGGCGTACCCGGCGGGGTCGGCGGCGGTCAGGTCGGCCAGGAGCGCCTGGTCGGGCGGGCCGGCGAACCAGCGGCGGGCGGTGGGCTCGATGAGGGGGGCGGTGCCCTGCGCGCGGACGAGCGCCGCCCGATCGTGCCACGCCTGCGGCTCGCCGAAGCGGGCGGAGGAGCAGAGCAGCGCCAGCGATCGCACCCGTCCCGGATGCCGGACGGCCAGGGTGGCCCCGATGGCGCCGCCGGCGGAGATGCCCGCGTAGTGGAAGCCCGCCCAGCCCTGCGCCGTGGCCGCCTCGAGCACGAGGGCGGCCAGGTCGTCCATGGTGCGCGCGCCGGTCGCCGGTGACCCGCCGTGGCCGGGCAGGTCGAAGGTGAGCACCCGGAACGTACGCGTGAGCGCGGCGAGCTGGGGCGCCCACACCTTCGACGAGGTGCCGAGCGACGGCCCGAGCACGAGCGGCTCCCCACCCTCGGGCCCCCGAACCTGATATCGCAACCCGCCCCCTCGGCCCCGCAGCCCGTCTCCCCGGTCCTGCGGCGCACCCGCCTGGCTCTGCGGCCCGTCCCTCCGGTCCTGCGGCGCATCCCCTCGGCCCTGCGACCCGTCCCCCGGACCCTGCGGCGCGTCCGCCCGGCCCGGTGATCCGTCGTTCTCGTAGTGCGGCAACGTCACTCCTCTTTCAGCGCCCGGTCGACGAGTTCGGCCGCCGAGCCCGGCGTGCCGGTCAGGCGCAGGTTGGCGCGCATGCGATCCGGATGGACCCGCAGGTCCGCCAGCAGCTCGGCGGCGTCGTGGACGGCCCCGGCCACCAGGCGGACGGCCTCGCGCAGCGGCTGCCACTCGGCGTGCCAGGCCCCGGCGGGGCGCTCGTCCTCGGCGGCGAGTGAGCCGTACAGGATCGCGGCCAGCGCGGGCACCTGACGGGCGGCGGCGGCGATCATGGTGGCTCTGGCGGGGTTGTGCTTGTGCGGCATGGACGACGAGCCGCCGCCCACGCCTTCCGACAGCTCGCCGATCTCCGTACGCGAGAGCACGAGCACGTCGGCGGCGAGCTTGCCCAGCGCCCCCGACGTGAACGCCAGCGCCCCGCCGAGGTCGGCGATCGGGGTGCGCAGCACGTGCCAGGGCAGGACGGGCTCGGCCAGGCCCAGCTCGGCGGCGTACCGGCCGGGCAGGCCGGCACCCTGCTCCAGGGTCCCGGCGGGGCCGCCGAGCTGCGCCGGCAGCATCACGGCGGCCAGCCGGTCGCGGGCGTCGCGGGCGAGCCCGCGCCAGCCCGCGGCCTTGAGCCCGAACGTGGTGGGCACGGCCTGCTGGGTGAGCGTCCTGGCGGCCATGACGGTGTCGCGGTGCGCGGCGGCCAGCGCCGTGAGCCGGGCGATCACCTGCTCCAGCTCGGCCAGGATCGGGCCGCGGGCGCGGGCGACGACCAGCATGAGGGCGGTGTCGAGGATGTCCTGGCTGGTCGCGCCCGCATGGACGTGCTCGCCGTACGGCCGCGCGGCCACGCGGAGGTCCTCCACCAGCGGGATGACCGGGTTCCCGCCGGAGCGGGCGCGCACGACGAGCGCGGACAGGTCGAACAGGCCGTCCCGGGCGCCCGCCGAGGCAGCGGTGGTGATGACGGTGGCGGCCTCGTGCGGGATCAGCCCGAGCCCGGCCTGGGCGCGGGCCAGCGCGGCCTCGGCGTCGAGCATCGCCCGCAGGACGGCGGCGTCCCCGGTGGCCTCGGCCGCGCCCCGCATCGGCGACAGCAGCCCGAGATCGGCCGGAGGCGGGGCGGAGCGCGGTCCCGGGTCGTCGCCGCCCGGCTCAGCCGAAGTCAAAGAAGACCGTCTCCTTCTCGCCCTGCAGGTGGATGTCGAAGCGGTAGACGCCCTCGCGCTCCTTGCCCGCCAGCACCGTGTGGGCGCGCTCGGGCGGCAGGGCGTCGAGGAAGGCGTGCGGGGCGAGGTAGATGCGGGTGTAGAGGTGGTGGAGCAGCCCGCGGGCGAACACGCAGACGCTGATGTAGCCGTTGCCGGGCTCCAGCGTGCGCAGCACCCAGCGGCCGTCGGCGTCGGTGGCCACGCGGCCGAAGCCGGTGAAGTCGACGCCGTGCCTGCCCAGGACCGCGCCGTTGACCGGGTCGCGGCGCAGCGTGCCGGGGGCGCCGCCGAGGCCGCCGGACGGATCGGCCTGCCAGAACTCCAGCAGCGCGTCGGGCACGGGCGCGCCGGCGCCGTCGTAGACGTACCCGTGGACGATGATGCCGCCGGTGGCCAGGTCGCCGCCGCCGGGGAAGGGCAGGGCGTAGCCGTAGAAGGGGCCGACGGTCTGGGACGGGGTGGGGTTCATCGGCCCTCCTCCATCCAGGTGGCGGCGGGCCCGTCGAGCACGATGTCCCAGCGGTAGCCGAGCGACCACTCCGGGACGGACAGCTCGTGGTCGTACGCGCTGATCAGCCGCTGCCTGGCCTGGTCGTCGGTGACCGACTGCAGCACGGGGTCGTGGTCGAAGAGCGGGTCGCCGGGGAAGTACATCTGGGTCACCAGGCGCTGGGTGAACGCGGTGCCGAACACCGAGAAGTGGATGTGCGCGGGCCGCCAGGCGTTGACGTGGTTGCGCCACGGGTAGGCGCCGGGCTTGATCGTGGTGAAGCTGTAGCCTCCGTCGTCGCCGGTGAGGCAGCGGCCGACGCCGGTGAAGTTGGGGTCGAGCGGGGCCGGGTGGTCGTCGCGCTGGTGCAGGTAGCGGCCGGAGGCGTTGGCCTGCCAGATCTCGACGAGCTGACCGCGTACGGGCCGGCCCCTGCGGTCGAGGACGCGGCCGGTGACGGTGATCCGCTCCCCCAGGGGCTCGCCCAGGTGCTGCCTGGTCAGGTCGGCGTCGAGCGCGGTGACGTCGCTGACGCCGAACACCGGACCGGCCATCTCGGCCGCCTCCGGGTCCTTCAGCGCGACCAGCGGCTGCTTGGGGTGGCGCAGGAGGCTGCTGCGGTAGGGGGCGTAGTCGCGGGAGGGGTGGTTCGCCTCCTGCCCGGCGCCCGCCCGGCGCAGTGCGGCGATCTCGCCGTCGATGTCGGACTGGGTGAGGGGTTGTGTCATGACACCTACCTTTCGAGGACGATGGCCAGCCCTTGGCCGACGCCGATGCACAGGCTCGCCAGGCCGGTGCCGGAGCCGGCCTCGGCCAGCCGGTGGGCGACGGCGCCGGTGACGCGGGCTCCGGAGGCGCCGAGAGGGTGGCCGAGCGCGATGGCGCCGCCTTCGGGGTTGACGATGGCGGGGTCGAGGTCGGGCAGCTCGGCCAGGCAGCCGAGCACCTGGGCGGCGAACGCCTCGTTGAGCTCGGCGGTGGCCAGGTCGCCGAACGTCCGGCCGGCCCTGGCCAGCGCCTTCTTCGAGGCTTCGACCGGGCCGAGGCCGAAGAGACGGGGCTCCAGGGCGCTGACGCCGCTCGCCACGATCCGGGCGAGCGGCTCGCGGCCGCGCAGCCCCGCCTCGTCGGTGAGCAGCAGCGCGGCGGCGCCGTCGTTGAGCGGCGAGGCGTTGCCCGCCGTGACGGTGCCGTCGCGGCGGAAGACGGGTTTGAGCCTGGCCAGCGCCTCCAGGGAGCCGTCGGCGCGGATGCCCTCGTCCCTCGTCATGCCGCCGATGGGCACGATCTCGCGCTCGAACGACGCCTTGGCCGCCTTCTGGTGACTGGCCAGCGCGAACGCGTCCTGCTCCGCGCGGGTGAGGCCGTGCTTGTCGGCGATGAGCTCGGCGCCCTCGCCGAGCGGCACGGTGTGCTCCGCGGGCATGGCCGGGTTGACCAACCGCCAGCCGAGCGTGGTGGACACCAGCTCCTGCCCGCCCGCCGGGAACGCCTTGTCGGGCTTGGGCAGCACCCAGGGGGCGCGGGTCATCGACTCCACGCCGCCGGCGATCACCTCGGAGGCGTCGCCGAGCGCGATCGCCCGGTACGCCTGGACGACCGCCTCCATGCCCGAGCCGCACAGCCGGTTGACCGTGACGCCGGGCGTCGTCACCGGCAGACCGGCCAGCAGCGCGGCCATCCTGGCGACGTTGCGGTTCTCCTCGCCGGCGCCGTTGGCGTTGCCCAGGATCACCTCGTCCACGGTGGGCCGGTCGTTGCGCTCGGCGATCGCCTTGACGACGTGGGCGGCCAGGTCGTCGGGGCGGATGCCGGCCAGCGCGCCGCCGTACCGGCCGAAGGGGGTGCGGACGGCGTCGAGGATGTAGACGGCCTTCATGCGAGCACCTCCGCCTCGGTACGGGCGCGCAGCTCGGCCACGCTCACCCCGGGCGCGGTCTCCACCAGCGCGAGGCCCTCCGCGGTGACGTCGAGCACGCCCAGGTCGGTGATGATCCGGTGGACGCACGCCTGGCCCGTGAGCGGCAGTGTGCACTCCTTGACGATCTTGGGGGTGCCGTCCTTGGCGGTGTGGTCGGTGATCACCAGCACCTTGCGAGCGCCGTGCACCAGGTCCATCGCCCCGCCCATGCCCTTGACCAGCCTGCCGGGCACCATCCAGTTGGCCAGGTCGCCGCGGGCCGAGACCTGCATCGCGCCGAGCACCGCCACGTCGATGTGACCGCCTCTGATCATGCCGAACGACAGCGCGGAGTCGAAGAACGACGCGCCGGGCAGCACGGTCACCGTCTCCTTGCCGGCGTTGATCAGGTCGGGGTCGAGCTCGTCGGGGGCGGGATAGGGGCCGACGCCGAGGATGCCGTTCTCGGAGTGCAGCACCACGTCCACGCCGGGCGGCAGGAAGGAGGGGATGCGGGTGGGCAGGCCGATGCCGAGGTTGACGTAGTCGCCGTCGCGCAGCTCGGCCGCCGCGCGGGCGACCATCTCGTCGCGGGTCCAGCTCATTCGGTGACCGTCCCTTGGGCCGGCGGCGCGGAGGTGGTGCGCCGTTCGATGGACTTGTCGGCCGCCTGCTCGGGGGTGAGCACGAGCACCCGCCGGACGAAGACGCCCGGCAGGTGCACCTCGTCGGGGTCGAGCTCGGTCAGCTCCTCGACCTCGGCGATCGTGACCCGGCCCGCCATGGCGGCCAGCGGGTTGAAGTTCCTGGCGGCCTTGTGGAAGACGAGGTTGCCGTGCCGGTCGCCCTTGGCGGCCCGCACGAGGGCGAAGTCCGTGCGGATGCCGTGCTCGAGCACGTAGGGGCGGCCGTCGAACTCGCGCACCTCCTTCGGCGGCGAGGCGAGCGCGATGGAGCCGTCGGGGTGGTGGCGCAGCGGCAGGCCGCCCTCGGCGATCGGCGTGCCGACGCCCGCCGGGGCGTAGAACGCGGGGATGCCGGCGCCGCCCGCGCGCAGCCGCTCGGCCAGGCTGCCCTGCGGGGTCAGCTCGACCTCCAGCTCGCCGGCCAGGTATTGGCGGGCGAACTCCTTGTTGTCGCCGATGTAGGAGGCGGTCACGCGGGCGATGCGTCCGGCGGCCAGCAGGACGCCCAGGCCGCCGCCGTCGACGCCGCAGTTGTTGGAGACCACGCCGAGGTCGCGCACCCCTGTGTCGTAGAGGGCCCGGATCAGCACGTTGGGGATGCCGCTCAGGCCGAACCCGCCGACAGCGAACGACGCGCCGTCACGCACGTCCGCCAGCGCCTGTGCGGCCGTGGCGACCACTTTGTCTCTTGGCACGAGAGCTCCGTCCGACCGGAAGTGTTCGCACAGTGAACATTAGTTCATTATTATGCGGTCGAGTATCCGTAAAGGGTGCGCTCCTGTCAAAGTGCGTTTCCAGGGGCGTCGTCAGGGGTGGGGAGGGACGGATGGAATCGGCCGGCACGTTGGAGCGCGGCCTGGCCGTGCTGCGGGCGCTGGCGGCCGAGCCGGCGCGCCGGACGCGGGCGACGGACCTGGTGCGCGCCACCGGCCTGGCCAGGTCCACGGTGGACCGGGTGCTCGCCACGCTCGCGCACCTCGGCTACGTACGCGTCCGCGAGCGCGAGGTGGTGCTCGCCCCTCGCCTGATGGAGCTCGGGGAGGCCTACCTGGCCTGCGGCGGGCTGCGCGATCCCCTGTCGCCGTTCGCCGAGGCGCTGGCCGAGCAGCTCGACGAGTCGGTGTCGCTGGCCGTGCCGGACGGCGACGACGTGCGCTTCATCGGGCAGTTCACCCGGCGGCGGACGATGTCGGTGGCGTTCGAGGTCGGTGACCGGCTGCCCGCCGGCCGGTGCGCGGCGGGGCTGGCGCTGCGCGATCCCGCCGCCGCGTGGGCCGAGGACGACCAGCTCATCGAGCCGGGCCTGGTCGCGGTGGCGGTGCCCGTACGGGATCGGGCCGGGCGCAAGGTCTGCGCGGTGAGCGTCGTCAGCCACACCAGCAGGCACACCGCCGCCGGGCTGCGCTCGCACGCCCTGCCCGTGCTGCGCGAGACGGTCGCGAAGATGGAGGCCGCGCTCGGCCCGCCGGCGCGGTCGCCGCGCCCGCCCGGGTCCGCCGTCGACCTCTCCCGCGCGCTCAAGGACGAGCTCGGCGCCGGCTACCTGCAGTCGCTGGCGCGCGGCCTGGCCGTGCTGGTCTCGCTCGGCTCACCCGGCGGGCTGTCCCTGGCCGACGCCGCCAAGGCGACCGGCCTGCCCAGGGCCACCGCGCGGCGCTCGCTCATGGCCCTCGAAGAGCTGGGCTACGCCACGGCGGAGGACGGCCGGTGGGCCCTGCTCCCCCGGGTGCTCGACCTCGGCTACGCCCACCTGTCCGGCTTCACCTTCGCCGAAGTGGCCCAGCCGCACCTCGCCGACCTGGTGGCCGCGGTCGGCGAGTCGGCCTCGGTGGCGGTGCTGGCCGACGACGACGTCCTGTACGTGGCGCGGGTGCCCACGAGGAGCATCATGAGCGTCAACATCACCGTCGGCACCCGCTTCCCCGCCTACGCCACCTCCATGGGCCGGGTGCTGCTCGCCGACCAGCCCGACGAGCGCTACGCCGCGCTGGACTACCGGCCGCTGACCAGGCACACCGTCACCTCGGCCGCCGAGCTGGCGGCGGCGGTGCGGCGGGTGGCCGCGGACGGCTACGCGGTGGTGGACCAGGAGCTGGAGGAGGGGGTGCGCTCCATCGCCGTCCCGGTCCGGGGCCGCGCCGGCCGGGTCGTCGCCGCCGTCAACGTGGCCACCCACGCCAGCCGGGTGAGCACCGCCGGCCTACTGCGCGACATCCTGCCCGCCCTCCTGGAGACGGCGGCGCGCATCGAGGCCGACCTGGCGCTCACCCGGGTCACACCCTGACCATCACGTCAGCCCGTCATTTCAGCCCGTACGCCCGGTGCACGGTCTGCTCGACGGTGTTGCCCTCCGCGTCGGCCGCCTGGACCCTGATGCCCACGGCGCCCGTCGTCTGGGCCAGCGCCGGAGGCGAGACGACGACGCGCCCGGAAACGGAGGCCGGCGCCGGCGTCCAGTGGGCGCCGTCGTCGAAGGTGAGCCAGACCTTCAGCTCGGTGACCTTCGCGTCGGGCCGCTCGAAGGACCCGTGGTAGCCGGTGATCCCGATCCGGTGGGGGACGCCCGCCCTGATCCGGTTGTCCAGGTCGAGCGGCACGTCGTAGCGCAGGTTGAGCCGCCGGACCGGCTCGCAGGGCCGCAGCGTGAACGTGACGAACCAGGCCAGGCAGAGACCTTCGTCGCCGGTGTCGAGGCCGCCCGTCGGCCGCTGGGAGCGGAACGTCCAGGCGGATTCGACGTCCTTGGCGTAGAGCTGCGACGGGTTGGGTGTGTGGAAGCGGTCGGTCAGCCGGTAGGCGGCCTCGTCCGCCGCCAGGGGGAAGGTGGGCACGGTCACCGCGAAGATGCCGAGAACGGCCTTGGCCTCGACGAGGGGGATCTCCCGCCCGTCCCGGTAGAGGCGCAGCTCGTCGTTGCCGCCGTGCTTGTCGCTCTGGAACCTGGCGTTGTAGGTGAACGCCTCCTGGTGACCCGGTTCCGGGCCCATGACCGGCACGGCGGCCAGGAACGAGTCGTCGGTCCGGCAGGGGAAGCACTGCGCGAAGCCGGCCTCGTACGCCGCCTTGGAGACGACGACGTTGCCCGGCACGCGGGGCTGGATCCCCCACGCCTCGACGGCGGAGCCGGCGGTGTCGAAGACGTCCACGGCGGTCGCCTGCGCGCCGCGGCGGGCGTGGAAGTCGGCTCCCTCGTCGTAGGTCATGGTGACCGCGCGGGTCCAGGCGAGGTCGGGCGAGACCGGGCCGACGTACTCGGTCATCGTGGCCTGCGCGCGCCCCTTGTGCTCCATCGAGTAGGTGCCGGTGAACTTGCCCGGCTTAGTCAGCACCGCCACCGCCGTGTCCAGCTTGAAGACGCCCGGACGGTCCGAGTGGAAGCGGTCCTCGATCTCCCGCAGATCACCGGTCTTCACGGTGTAGCCGAGGTCGGCGGGGATACGCCCGTGCTCGGGGAACATCAGCGAGTACAGGTACGGCGTCGTCGCCACGCCCTCCGCGGTGACCGTCACCGGCCGGCCCCCGGCCCCGGCGGCCAGCGCCCGCCCCTGCTCGGCGGTCAGGCTCATGGTCGGGATCGGGTAGAGCGCCCAGCTTCCCGCCGGGTCGAGGAAGGCCCGGCCGGCGGCCCCGTAGGCGAGCACGCCGGCCGCGCCCGCCTGCTGCGCGGCCTTCACCCGGTCCAGGGCGTTGCCCCGGCAGGTCGTGGCGGGGCAGAGGTCCGACAGGTCGATCAGGGCGAGCCTGCCGCGTACGTCGAGACCGGTGTAGTCGGTGCCGTTGCCCGCGAAGGCGACCGTGAACGTGCGCCGGCCGTCGAGCTTGACCGTCTCCGGAGCCACGTTCATGTACCGGGGCGTGATCTCGGGGCCGCCGGCGTGCACCTTCATGGTGATGGCGGGGGCGCCGAGCTGGAAGCGGCCGGCGAGGGTGAAGGAGCCCTGGGTGACGCGGCCGGTGGGCAGCAGCACGTACTCGTGCAGGCCGTACTGCGGGTACAGGGACTGGACGTCCACCGAGGCCACGCCGTTGGCGGCGGCGCGCCGGAGCGCGTACTGGGAGGCGTAGACCTCCGACGCGCGCGGGGTGTCCACGCTGACCCGCTCGGCCCGGCGCAGGTCGAGGGTGATCGTCGTGTCCTTGGTGATCTCGGTCTCCGGCTCGACCGGCAGCGACTGGACCCACTGGCCGTCCTCGCCGCGCCAGGCCAGCGCGGTGAACACGCCGTAGGTGCCGGGGTAGACCTGGATCTCGCTCTCCGCGCCGGAGACCGGGTAGTAGGCGTACTGGAGGTCGTCGCGGTCGTCGGTCCGCATGAGCATCCACGGGATCGCGGTCGGGCTGTTCGCGCCGTCGGGCAGCACGAGCCGCGTCCGCACGGTGACCTTCTTCGGCTCGACGAACGCGCCGACGGCGGTGGTCACCTGGACGTCGCCGGCCGAGGCGCGGACGAAGCCCTCGTACCAGGTGTCCGGGCCCGAGGGGTCGAACGTGACGGCGACGGACGCGGTGCCGCGCGCGGGGACGGTAACGGAGTCCTGGTCGACGGTGAGCGTGCGCTCGGGCACGGTGCCGCCCCGGTGCGCGGCGACGCCGGTCTTGAGCGCGAGGGTGACGGGCTGGTCGCCGTCGTTGGTGTAGGTGAGCGTCTTGGTGACCGGGCCGTTCTGGGGGGAGGACAGGAAGCCGTAGTCGAGGGCTCCCGAGTCGCGTACGCGCTGCCCGATGGCCCTGGCCACGTCCACGCGGCCGGCGCCCTGCTCGTACGAGCCGCGCCCGTCGCCGTGCGCGCTGCTCGTCAGCGCGGCCTTGAGCTGGGTGTTGGTCCAGTCGGGGTGCTGCCCGGCGAGCAGCGCCGCCGCACCCGCCACGTGCGGGGTGGCCATCGAGGTGCCCGAGGCGGCCGTGTACGCGGCGTCCACCGGCGAGCCCATCGAGGTGCCCCGCGCGCGGGCGGCCACGATGTCCACCCCGGGGGCGGAGATGTCGGGCTTGAGCGCGTAGGCGAAGGCCGTGGGGCCCCTGCTGGAGAACGGCGCCACCTTGTCCGAGCGGTCCACCGCGCCGACCGTCAGCGCCGACGGCGCCGTACCGGGCGAGCCGATCCTGCGGTTCTCGGCGTCGTTGCCCGCCGCGACCACGAACAGCGCCCCCGACTCGGCCGAGAGCCGGTCCACGGCCTGGTCGAGCGGGTTGCCCGGCTCGGGGCAGCAGGAGCCGAGGCTCATGCTGATCACGCGCGCCCCCTGGGAGGCCGCCCACTGCATGCCGGCGATCACGTCGGACTCCCGGCCGCCGCCCAGGTTGTTGAGCACCTTGCCGATCAGCAGCGAGGCCTCGGGGGCCACGCCGGTGTACTTGGCGCCGTTGCCCGCGAGGATGGAGGCGACGTGGGTGCCGTGCCCGTGCCCGTCCTGGGCGCTCTGCTCGACGGAGAAGTTGGCCGTCCCGGCGATCCGGCCCGCCACGTCGGGGTGCGTGGCGTCGATGCCGGTGTCGAGCACGGCCACCTTGACGCCCTGACCCTTCAGCCCGGCCGCCCACGCCTGCGGCGCGCCGATCTGGCGCACGCTCTGGTCGAGCGTGACCTGGACCTTGCGGTCGAGCCAGATCTTGCCGGGGGCGGCGGCCTTGGCCGTCGCGACCGTGGACCAGAACCGGCCCGCGCTCTTCTTGTCCACGCTGACGGCCGCGCCGTCGATGCTGGGCAGCGCGCGGGCCGCGGCGATCCCCTTCGGCTGCTGGACGATCAGGGGCAGGGTGGGGCTCTCCGCGTCGGTGTAGCCGTTGGCCGCCAGGTACGCGACGTCGAACAGGCCCCGGTCCAGCCGGCCCGCCGCCACCAGGTCGAGCACGTCGGTGGGGTAGACGTAGTAGGCGTCGCGCTCGCGTACGGACATGAAGAACACCGGTTGCCCGCCGGGCCGCGGGGCCGGATCGACCTCCGCCCGCGGGCTGCCGTCGGGGGCGGCGGCGTAGGTCACCACGTCCCCCGTGATCAGCGTGATCCGGCCGGAGTCCTGCTCCGTCATGCCGGGTGCGGGAAGCGCGGGTGGCGGTGGGGCCGGTGCGGCCATTCCGGTGGAGAGCAGCAGGCCTAAGGCGACAAGCGACCGGCGGATCATGGGGCTCCTCAGGAGATCATCGAGTCCCCCGGAACCATGACAGATCGCAGTCAAGCCGCGAAAGACGGAAGGGAGTCCTCTTCCCGTCATAGGCGGAAATAGGACATCCTGTGGGGGTGCTGGAGATCATCGGGCTGTCACCCGAGGCGCAGACCCTGTACGAGCGGCTCGTCGAACGCTCACCCGCGACGCTAGCCGAGCTGGGCCCCGGCTCCCCCGCCCCCGGCTCCCTGACCACGCTCGCGGCCGCCGCCGAGCTCGAGGAGCTCGGCCTGATCACCCCGCTGCCCGGGGACCCGCCGCGTTACGTGGCCGTCTCCCCCGGCCGGGGGCTGGACGCGCTGATCAGGGCGCGTACCCAGGAGCTCACCGCGACCCGGCACCGCATCGCCCAGCTCTCGGCGCGCTTCCACCGCTCGGTGCCCGACGAGGACGCCGCCGGGCTCGTCGAGGTGGTGATCGGCAAGGACGACGTCAGCCGGGCCTTCCTGCGGCTCCAGCAAGGCGCGCGGCGGCAGGTGCGGGTCTTCGACGCACCGCCGTACGCGACCCCGCTGGGCGGCAACGCGGTGGAGTTCGAGCTGCTGGGGCGGGGGGTGGAGGTGCGGGCGCTGTACGACAGGCGGGCCATGGAGGTGCCCGGCACGCTCTCGCTCATCGCCCGCTACATCGCGGCCGGCGAGCAGGCCCGGGTCGGCGACGTCCCGGTGAAGCTGGCGCTGAACGACGAGCCGATGGCGGTCATGCCGCTGCGCCACGACCGGCACGTGGTGGAGTCCGCGCTGGTGGTGCGCGATTCGACGCTGCTGGACGCGCTGGCGGAGCTGTTCGAGATGTGCTGGGAGCGGGCCGTGCCGCTCCGGGTCAGGCAGGGCCGCCTGGCCGAGGCGACGGGGGCCGCCGACGCGCGGCGCGACCTGCTGCCGCTGCTGGCCGCCGGGCTGACCGACGCGGCCGTGGCGGCCCATCTCGGCTGGAGCGACCGCACCGTACGCCGCCACGTCCGCGCCCTGATGGTCCAGCTCGACGCCAGGACCCGCTTCCAGGCCGGTTACCAGGCCGCCGCCCGCGGCTGGCTGGCCGGGCCGTGACCGCGCTCGGCCCGATCGGGCTCACCCCGGACGAGGAGGCGCTGTACGAGCTCCTTCTCGACCGTTCACCGGCCACCCGCGACGGGCTCGCCGCCGCGTGGCCCCGCGCGGACCTGGCCGCGCTGCTCGCCTCGCTCGAGGCCAAGGGGCTCCTGCGGACGTCGCCGGGGCCGCCCGCCCGCTACGCCGCCGTCGCGCCCGAGGTCGCGCTCGACGCCCTGGTGCTGGCCGCGGAACGCGACCTGCTGCTGGCCCGCGAGCGGGCCCGTGAGCTGGAGGAGGCGTTCCAGGAGCGGGCGCGGCAGCGTACGCCGCCCGCGGTCATCGAGGTGGTCACCGGCCGGCACGCGGTCGAGCAGCGGCACGCCCAGCTCCACCGCGCGGCCCGGCGGCGTTTCCGCTGCCTGTCCAAGCCGCCGTACCTCGATCCCGTGGGCAGCGTGGCCGCCCAGCACGAGTTGCTCGACCGCGGCCTCACCAGCCAGATCATCTACGAGCGGGACTTCGTGGCCCGCGCCGGCGCGCTGCGCCAGATCGAGGAGATGGTGGAGGCCGGCCAGCAGGCCCGGGTGCTGCCCGGCCTGCCGATGAAGCTCTACCTCGCCGACGACTCGCTCGCGCTGCTCCCTCTCCGGCACGAGCCGGCGGTCGCGGCTCTCGTCATCCACCCGTCGGGCCTGCTCGAGGCGCTGATCCGGCTCTTCGAGGGGTTGTGGCGGCGGGCGCTGCCCATGGGCCTGGACCCGTCCGCCCCCGGGCCGCCCACCGGCGACGACCGGCTGGTCGCCCTCCTGCTGTCCGGGCTCACCGACGAGACCATCGCCCGCCACCTCGGCGTCGGCCACCGGACGGCCGAGCGGCGGATCGCCGAGCTGATGGCCCGGCTCGGGGCGCGTACCCGCTTCCAGGCCGGCGTCCAGGCGGCCCTGTCCCGCGAGTCCCCGCCGCCGGGCCATACGGAACCGTGAGGTCCTGGCACCCCGGAAGATCGTCCGCGCGAACGCTATTCCCGTGAACTCCTTACGACGTTAGCCTGAGGTCGCCCCCACAGGGCATGCCCGATGATCCGACTGATCGGGAGAGAGCGATGGCGGCCGCTCTGAGGCTGACCCACCGGCATCTGCCGGGCGTGACGGTGGTCGCGCTGGCGGGAGAGCTGGACACCACCAATCACGCGCACCTGACCGCCTACCTCGGCCAAGCCCTCGGGGATCCCGCCGACCAGGTGGTGTTCGATCTGAGGGAGCTGACCTTCCTGGACAGCAGCGGCCTGCGGGCGCTGCTGCTGTGCCACCGTTCCAGCGCGGAGGCGGGGGGCGAGCTGCGCCTGGCCTGCCTCCAGCCCCTGCCCGCCCGGCTGGTGGAGGTCACGGGCGTCGGCTCGCACATGGCCACGCACGCGACGGTCGACCAGGCGGTGGCCGCCGCCACCGCCTAACATGACACAAGGTGAGCTTTTTATGGCGTCGAGTGTCACAAGCCCTTCTTGCCGGGCGTACGGAACGAGACGGACACTCTAGGCGGCAGTCATCGTCAGCCGGGGGTGGTTCCTCGTGCGCGACGGGTTCGAATCCCGCGAATCGTGGCCCTTCGAGTGCCTGCGTTGCCTCTACGTCTGGGAGGCCGACTACACCGTCCGCCATCTCAGCGACGATCACGGCAACGAGGTCGACATCTGGCTGAGCTCGGGGGTGACCGTGCAGCCACCCTGGTCGGGGACGGATTGCCCGGCCTGCGGCGCCTATCACACCACGTCGTTCCCGGCGGGCTACCTGACGCGCCACCCGGAGCTGATGGCGCCGCCCGAGCCCAGGCCGCTGGCCGATCTTCCCGTCACGCCGGTCAAGGAGATCGGGCCGGTCCTCGAACGCGCGCCGTTCTCCCGCCGCCTGCTGATCGCGGTGGGCGTGCCGGTGATGGTGTTCGTCGGGTACGAGGTGTATCAGAACGTGCTGGCGTCGTCCGTGCACCACTGAGCCGCCTCCCCGATTCTTGCTCCATGCAATTCTTGCTCAGTGCCATGAACACTTGCGCACACCGCCGCGTACCCCTTGGTGAACACCGAACCCAGAAGGGGATGACGGCACATGCGCTTGCCCCGGAGCCTTCACCTGCCCATCGTCTGCGGCGTCGCCGCCCTCACGTCGCTCACCGCATGCGCCACCTACACCCCGCCGCCCGTCAACGGGCTTCCCGCCCTGGACACCGCGCCGGCGACCGTGGAGGTGGAGGAGACCAGCACACCCACCGCGCAGGCGGATCCCGATCCTGAGAGCGGCACGTGGCAGACCGAGTGGGGGCCGCTGTCGGAGATCGACCGTGACCTCGTCCGCAAGGTCCGCCTGGCCACCCTGTGGGAGATGGTCATCGCGCAGGAGGCGATGCAGCGGGCCACCAACCCCCGCGTCCGCCGGATCAGCGAGGAGATCTCGAAGCAGCACCACACGCTCGACGAGCAGGCACGCGCGCTCGCCGCCAAGCTGAAGATCAAGCTGCCCGTGAAGCCCACCGAGCAGCAGGCCGGCTGGATGAGCGACATTTCCGGCAGGTCCGGGTCGGCCTACGACGCCACCTACGTCAAGTGGCTGCGCCTGGCCCACGGCCAGATCTTCGGTCTCATCGGCGACGTGCGCGGCAGCACCCAGAACACCCTCGTCCGGCGCTTCTCGGAGCAGGCCAACTCCGCCGTGCTCAACCACCAGCGTCTCCTGGAGAGCACCGGCCTGACCACCTCGGAGAGCTTCCCGACGCCATCGGCCTAGCCGCAGACGCCGGTCCGGCCCAGCGCGCGCCGCCAGACCTCCCGCGCGCCCTCAGACGTCGGGCCAGCCGAGCGGGTGCGGCGGGTGGGTCGGCTGCTCGCCGCCCGCCTCGTTGAAGGCGTTCATGGCCGAGATCAGCGCCTGCCGCTGCTCCGCCGTCATCCGTGACACGATCGCGCCGATCTCCTCCCTGCGGTGCGCCATGACCTGGTCGACGAGACGATGCCCCTCCTCCGTCAGCCGCATCAGGCTCTCACGCCGGTTGTGCGGGTTGACCTCCCGCGCGATCAACCCCGTGCTCGCCAGCCGGTCGGCCATGCGCATCGCCGTGGAGGAGTTGACCCCCAGCAGCTCCGCCATCGTGACCAGCTTGGTCTCACCGTGCCCGGCCAGCACCACCATCATCCGGAACTGCGGCAGCGTGACCTTCTCCTCGACCGCGGCCAGTGATCGCGCGGCCACGGCGACCAGCAGACGCGACCCGGCCAGGACCGCCGAGACGACGGAGGACTGATCCTCCCCCCGTTCCCGGCACTCGTCATCCTCGTCAGCCATAGCCACTGTTGTACACGGTGGCGCGGGCCCGCCCGGGCCGGATTCGGCCGGTATGCTTCCCCGTTTAGTTGCATCATGCAATGATGAAGGGGGATCAGTGCACACCCCTGCCGGCGGAGGAGTGGAATGGGAAGCGTAGACCGGACAGGCTTCTCCTGGGTGGTCACGCAGAGCGACGACGCCGCGATTCTGAGCGTCGCAGGGGATCTGGATCTCGCCGCGGTCCCGGAATTCCGCCGCGGGCTGACGGAGGCGATGTCGGGCCAGGCGCCGCCGCTCGTCATCGTGGACCTGGGCGCCGTCGACTTCTGCGACTCCTCGGGGCTGAACACGCTGATCTGGGCCGCGAACGCGGTCGAGTCGGACAAGGGCCACCTCGTGCTGAGCCGCCTCCACCCCCGGCTGACCCGGCTGCTGCGCATCACGGGGCTGAACCGGCGCTTCCACACGTGCGAGACGGTCGTGGAGGCCACGGCCATGCTCTCCCTGCCCAGCGGCCTGATCGGCAACGGGTTCTAGGCGCGACCGCGCGCCGCAGGCGATCATCTCCGCGATCGGGGTCGTCCCAGAGGTTGACGGGACGTCCCTGAGCGCTTACGGTTCCGGCGACCGGTGAAATTATCGACATAATTCCGAAACTTTCGGAGCGTGTCACCCTGAGCAGCCCCCTCGGAGGCCATCGGTGAAGCCACTGATCATCGCCCTCGCGCTCATCCTCGCCGCCCCCACCACCGCGTACGCCCATCCGCGCCCGCCACGGGACCTGCGGCAACTGGCGCACCAGCACGGCATCAAGATCGGCTCCGCGGTGGACATCGCCGCCCTGCGGGCCGAGTCCGACTACCGCAGGACGCTCAACCGCGAGTTCACCCACGTCACCGCCGAGAACGCGATGAAGTGGGAGTCGGTGGAGCCCGAGCGGGGCGTGTTCACCTGGGCGGACGCGGACGCCCTGGTCGAGAACGCCCGCCGCAACCACCAGCAGGTACGCGGCCACACCCTCGTCTGGCACAACCAGCTCCCCGCCTGGCTGACCAGCGGCGTCGCCGACGGCTCGATCGACGCCGGCGAGCTCAGGTCGATCCTGCGCGACCACATCACCACCCAGGTCCGGCGTTACAAGGGCAAGATCAGGGCGTGGGACGTGGTCAACGAGGTGGTGGAGGAGGACGGCACGATGCGGCAGAGCATCTGGCTGACCCACCTCGGCCCCGGCTACATCGCCGACGCCTTCCGCTGGGCGCACCGCGCCGACCCGCGCGCCAAGCTCTTCATCAACGACTACAACCTCGAATGGAACGCCCCCAAGATCGAGACCACACTGGCCCTGGTCAAGGAGCTGCAGGCGAGCGGGGTGCCGATCCACGGCGCCGGCTTCCAGGGACACCTCGGGATCCAGTACGACTACCCCGGCGACTGGCCGAACATCATGCGCCGCTTCGCCGACCTCGGCCTGGAGATCGCGATCACCGAGCTCGACGTGCGCATGGAGCTGCCCGTGACCGCCGAGAAGCTGGCCAGGCAGGCCGACTACTACAGCAGGGCGCTCACCGGCTGCCTCGGCGTCAAGGCGTGCCGCGAGCTCACGGTCTGGGGTTACACCGACCGCCACTCGTGGGTGCCGGGCTGGTTCGCGGGGGAGGGCTCCGCGTGCCTGCTCGACGAGAACCTCGCGCCCAAGCCCGCCTACCACGCGCTGCTGGCGGTCAAGAGCCCCCGTTAGGGCGTTCCCCGTCGTCGGATCGGTCACCTCACAGGGGGGGTGACACCGGCCGGTGATCGAGGCGCTGGTAGAGGCCGTAGACGAAACGGGCCCGGTGGGTCGTGCCGTCGTGGTCGAAGTCGATCGTCCACTGGTGCGGGGCCGGGCCCTCGTACTGGACGGCGCCGGGGAAGCTCGCCCCGACGTCGGCCACCACGCACGTCCACGGGACCAGCTCGGGCAGGGTCAGCGGAGCGGCACCGCCGGGGCGGACGAACCACTGGTTCCACAGCTCACGGCCGGGGCCGAGCAGGGCCTCGAACTGCAGCCCCGGCCAGGACGGCAGCACCCACCGGAGCACGTCGCAGGTCAGGCTCCCGACGGGCGCGCGGCCCCGGTGCGCCGGTGGCCCCAGGGCCCGGCGCAGCGCGGTCGCGCCCTTCATGGCGTATGTCATGCGCGTCCAGTGGGTGTGGGCGGCGCGCAGCTCGGCGCGGGTGGCGCCCATCCCGTCGAGCGCCTGCTCCACCCTCTCGGCGTTGAGGTCGCGCATCCGGTGCATGAGCGCCAGTTCGAACTCGCGTACCCCGAAGACCATGACCCCTAGCTTGCCAGGGTCCCGTCACCGTTGGAGACGGCGTCCATGGTGCCGTTCGAGGCCACGATGTCGGCGAGGGTGATCTCGCTCAGCAGGGCGTTCTCGTGGCTGCGAAGACGGGCCCAGATCTCGGTCAGCGGGGCGGCGGCACGGGGGAAGGGCCGGGCGGGCGGCTCGGCCCCTTCCGTGACGCGGATGACATCGGCCAGCGCGATCTCCCCGGCCGGGCGGGCCAGCCAGTAGCCGCCCTCGGGGCCGCGCTGGCTCTGGATGAGGCCGGCCCGGCGGAGCTGCAGCAGGATGTTGTCGCAGAAGCGACGGGGGATCTCCTGCGTGACGGCGATCCGTTCGGCGTGTACGGGGCTGTCGGCCTCGGCCAGGGCGAGCATGGCGCCGAGGGCGTACTGGGTGCGGGCGGAGATTCTCATAGGCGGCGAGCCTCAGGCGGAGGCCGTCTCCTCCTCTCCGCTACGGGCCCGCAGCTCTTGCTCCACCGCCTCGACCGACTCATTCGCCTTGTCCCGGCGGTATTCGCGCACCGAGTAGGCGATCGCGCCGGCCCACACGATGGCGATGGCGATGTAGGCGACCGTCTGGACCCCGCCGGAAGCGTCGATCCAGTCGCTGCGCAGCAGGGTGCGGACGTTGGTCAGCACGATGACGCCGCCCACGGCCGAGCCGAGGATGCGCGGCGGGATGTGGCGCACGAGCCAGGCCGCGATCGGCGCGGCGATGACGCCGCCGAGCAGCAGCACGCCGACCCAGGCGAAATTGATGTTCTCCGAGCCGATGCCGACGAAGAAGCCGATGCTGGCGGCGATGGCCACCAGGAACTCGCTGGCGTCGATGGAGCCGATCACCTTGCGCGGGGCCAGGCGGCCGCTGGCCAGGATGGCGGGCGTCCCGACCGGGCCCCAGCCGCCTCCGCCGGTGGCGTCCACGAAGCCGGCCACCAGGCCGAGCGGCGCGAGGAAGCGGCGGCGCAGCGGCTTGCCGAGGTTGCCGCGCGGCAGGCCGAAGGCGGTGAACCGGATCAGGATGTAGACGCCCAGGCTCAGCAGAATGATCGACATGACCGGGGCGGCGATCTCGGTGGACAGGCTCGACAGGAACGTCGCGCCGGCGAAGGCGCCGACGGCGCCCGGGATGCCGATCTTGGCGACGACCTTCCAGTCGACGTTGCCGAAGCGCCAGTGGGAGATTCCCGAGGCGAGCGTGGTGCCGATCTCCGCGAGGTGCACGGTTGCGGAAGCGGCCGCGGCGTTGGTGCCGATGGCCAGCAGCAGCGTGGTGGAGGTTACGCCATAGGCCATGCCCAGGCTGCCGTCGACGAGCTGGGCCGCGAGGCCGACCAGCCCGAGGAGGATGAGCGCTCGCACGATCTCCCCTTTCCTACCATTCCTACTATACAAGTAGGAATAATAATTTAGCTGTTCTTGGGTCCTGTCAAGTCCTGGGGACGAGAAAGCGCCGCCGCCGGGTGAAAATCGGGGCGGCGGCGCCGGAACTAGTCGGTGATCAGGGCCTTCACGGCGAGCTCTTCCTCGCCCGCCGGGCCGTTCAGGCGGATCGACAGCTCCCAGACCCCGCTCATCGCGAACAGCTCCCCTTCGGCCTGGAAGCGGCCCCGCCCGACCGCGCGGGCGGTGACCTCCGGTGTGGCGTGGCCCATGTCGGCCATGACCGCCGACAGGACGACCGAGTCGGCGTCGCCCGAGGTCACGGCCACCTTCACCGTGACGCGCCCGGTGGTGGGCTCGGCGAGCTCGACGGTGGCGGCGTAGCGCGTGCCCGTGGTGGTCAGGGTGAGCGGCTCGGCCGCCACTCCCCTGCCCACCACGAAGAGCGCCACGGCGGCCACCACGAGCGCGGCGGCGGCCGCGATCCGCTTCACCGCCGCACCGCCGGGGCCGTGACGTCCACGGTGAAGGGCGTGGTCACGATGCGGTCGGCGGTGGCGTACTGGGTCCAGGCCAGGTACCGGCCGGGCGCAGGGAAGCCGAAGGTGAAGCGGAGCCGGCCTCCCGGGGCGCCCATCTCGTGGACGTGGCCGAGGAAGGAGCCGTCCTGGCTGCGTACGAGCAGGTGGCCGGTCATGCCGAGCCAGGGGCGTACGTCGCCGGGGGCGTCGAGCTCGATCGTGACGGGCCGCCCCGCGACGGGAACCTCCGGCCGCAGCCGCGGGACCACGACGGGCCGTCCGTCCGTCACGGTCTCCGCGGGCTGGTCGGCCGGATCGGCCGGTTTGCCCGCAGGGTCGGTCGGTTTGCCCGCAGGGTCGGCCGGGTCGGCCTTGGGGGTGCCGCCGACGGTGAAGCTCCCGGGGATGAGCTGGCCGCCGGAGCCCTCCCGTTCCAGCTCGGCGTGCGCCAGGTACCGGCCCGGCCGGTCGGCGCGGAGCCTGACCTCGAGCCGGCCGGGCGCGGTGCGCAGCGGGTGCACGTGGCGGAAGTATCGTCCGTCCTCGCTGGTGACGACCAGGTGGGTGAGCGCCTCGTGGTGCACGGTGAGGTCGTCCACGGGCCGTCCGGTGGAGCCGTCCACGAGGTCGATCCGCAGGGTGAACTCCGCGCCCGCGTCCGGGCGGGCGGGCAGCGACTCCATCCGCCCCTGCACGTACGGCCGCCCGCCGGCCGGCGTCGTCTCGGCCACAGGCGCGGCCCCGTCGGGCGTGGCCGGGGGCAGTTGCGGCTCGACCACGATGACCATGGTGGCCACGGTCAGCCCGGCGGCCGCGCCCCCGGCCAGCAGCATCGCGGGGCCGCGCCGGGCCACCGCCCCGGTGAGCAGGCCGCCCACCAGGAGCAGCCCGGCCACGAAGAACCCGCCATAGATCAGGAGGTCGCCCGGGGAGCCGCGGTCCACCAGGACGCGGAACGGCACCACGGCCACCTCGTTGCCGGCGCGCAGGGTCAGCTCGTGTGGCCCGGTGCGCTCCACCGTGAGCCGCGCGTACTGCGGGTCGCGCGCCGCCGCCGTGGCCACGCCCTTCACGGTGCGGCCGTCCTCGACCGAGCGGACCTCCAGGCCGACCCGCAGCGCGGTGACCGGCTGGTAGGCGATGACCCCGATCCGCAGCGGCCCGGGCACCCGGGTCGTCCCCTTGACGACCACCGTGAGCTCCGTGCCGGCGATCGTCTGGGCGATGCGCAGGTCCGCTCCCGCCATCACGTTGTGCGCGGCGGCGGGAGTGGCCAGCAGCAGCACCAGCGCGACCACGAGCCCGAGAACTCGGATCATGCCCGCTCGGTGTCGACGGCGTTGGGCAGGAACAGCACCCCGAGCACCAGGCCGATCAGCCCGGCCACGATCGGCGCGCCGGTCCACAGCTCGGGCACGGTGGGCAGGCCCCCTCCCGCCACCGAGGCGAACGCGATGTAGAGCGACCAGGTGGCCAGCCCGGACAGCCCGGCGAAGGCCCAGTACGCCCCCCGCCGCGCGCCCGACGGCCGCAGCCAGAGGATCAGAAGATCGCTCACGACGCCCGAAACCATCAGGGATCCCAGAATCGGCACGTTCTCGAACTCCGTCTGCGCCCCCGGCATGAGGACGGCCAGCGTGTACATGATCGTCACCGAGCCGAACGGCAGTTTCCAGCGACGGAGCAGGAACAGCAGGGGGGCGAGCATGACGATGTTGGTGACGACCATCGCGATGGCGACCCGTTCGGCTCCGGGGTCCTCCAGCGAGGAGAACGCCTCGACGACGCGGGCGGGGCGCCACTGCAGGGCGTCGCCGTACGACAGGAAGAGCGAGACCAGCGTGGTCGCGAACGCGAACCCGATCAGCGCCGGAAGCAGGCGCATCAGCGTGGGGCTGGACCCGACGTCGGGGGCGTTCCAGGCGGAACGGAGCGGTGTGGTGAGGATGAGAAGCATCGTCACGATAAGACCGAGATGCGAGGGACTGAACAAAATGTCCAGACTCGTCTCGATGCCGAGCAAGGTATGCCACATCATGTCGGCGAATCCGAAGGCGGCGAACGCGGGTATCGCCAGCAGTCCCGCCAGATAACCGGTGGGCACGGCCGCCAACCCCTGGCGACCGGCGCGGACGTTACGCCACACCTGCCAGAGAATCCACCCGGACACCGCGGTGAAACCCGAGTAGAACGCGGCGTGCCACGGAGTGAAGAACGTCTCAAGCTCGGTCAGATTGGTGTGCGCCCAAGCGTCGATCATCAGTCCGATGCCGAACCAGACGCCCAGCAAGGCCGTCACCAGGTCCACTCGGAGCGACACCCAGCCGCGCGGCTCCCCCGAGTCCACCAGTAATCGTCGTACGCCGGTATTGGCCAAAGCCACTTCATGACTCCTTTCTGTCAGCACGAATCTATCCAGAACCGGCGGAATCCGAAGAACCAGCGGAAACCGCCATGATTTCTCACGTTCCGTACCTGCGTGGACACACGAATTTCGTTTCCGGGGCCGCTGAGCTCGAAAAACACCGGGCGGCGAGTCATCCATAAATGACCGTGGACATTCGTGCGGATTCTTCCGATCACGCTACGTGTTTCAACGGCTCCGCTCTTTCCCGGCGCCGAGCTTGAGAAGAACGGGTGCCTGCGCGATGCTGGTACGTCGGCAACGCGATTCGGGGGGTTGGATGAGGTCCTTGCAGGTCCTGCGCTGGCTTCCGTTCGTCGTCATGCTGGCCGTGGCCGTGCTCGACCTGCTGGGAGGCCGCTCCCTGGTGTTCCTGCCGCTCCTGACGCTCGGCCCGGCGTTCGCGTCGGTGTCGGGAGGTGTGCGGCGCACGGCCCTGGTGGGCGCGGTGGCGCTGGCCATCTGCGTGCCCATGGCGCTCTACAACGGCCTGCTGCTCACCTGGGAGAACAACCTGACCGTCATCAGCATCGCCGGGGTGACCGCGGCGAGCATGCTGGCCAGCCGCCTGCGCCTGCAGCGCGAGCGCGAGCTGGCCAGCGTTCGGCAGGTGGCCGAGGCCGCCCAGCGCGTGCTGCTGCGGCCGGTGCCGCGGCGGGCCGGCGACCTGCGGGTGGCGCTGTCCTACACCTCCGCGGCGGCCGAGGCCCAAATCGGCGGCGACCTGTACGAGGTCGTCACGACCCCGCACGGCGTACGGCTGCTGATCGGCGACGTCCAGGGCAAGGGCCTGGCGGCGGTCGAGACGGCGGCCTGGGTGCTGGGGGCCTTCCGCGAGGCCGCGTACGACGAGGCCGACCTCACCGACATCGGCGACCGCCTGGAGGTCAGCCTGGCCAGGCACCTGGGCGCCGAGCAGTTCGTCACCGCGATCGTGGCCGAGCTGGGCGACGACGAGCTGACGCTGGTGAACTTCGGCCATCCGGCGCCGCTGCTCATCCTGCGCGACGGCGAGCTGCACACCGTCGAGCCGCCCGAGCAGGGCCTGCCCCTCGGTCTCGGCGCGTTCGACCCCTCGGCCGCCAAGGCCCAGCGCATCCCGTTCGGCCAGGGCGACCGCATCCTGTTCTTCACCGACGGGGTCATCGAGGCCCGGAACGCGGAGGGCGAGTTCTACCCGCTGACCGAGCGGGCCTGGCTGCTGACCCGCGACGACCCGCAGACCGCGCTCGACGCGCTGCGGGCGGACCTGGTCGAGCACGCGGGCGGCCCGCTGCTCGACGACGCGGCGATGCTCCTGCTGCACCGCTCCACCCGCTGACCGGCCCCCCGCTTCGGGAAATCAAGGTGCGCCCTCGCCGTGGCGCGGGTGACCATGCCTCCATGCCGGACGCCACGACCTTCTACGCCACCCAGAGCGTCTTCTCCAGTCCGGGAGACCTCGCCCGGCTCTACGCCGACCTGCCGCCCGACCCCGCCGGGCTGGCGCGGATCGTACGGAACCTGATGATCCACCGCTGGGAGGGCGGCCTCTTCGGCTACGACCTCCCCGAGGACCGGCTGCGCGACGACGCCGAGACCCGCTACGTCGACGGCATCCTGGCGATCATCGCCGGGCGCGACGGCTCGTCCCTGACCCGGCGCCGCGACCCCGATCGCCGCTTCGTCGGGGTGTGCCGCGACTTCGCGCTCCTGCACTGCTCCTTCCTGCGCCACGCCGGGATCCCCGCCCGCGTCCGGTCCGGCTTCGCGACCTACTTCCGCCCCGAGGGTTTCCACCACGACCACATGATCGGCGAGCACTGGGACGGCGAGCACGGCTGGCGCCTGTCCGACCCGCAGCTCACCGACCCCGCCGTGTACCCGCCCATGGACTTCGACCCCATGGACGTCCCACGCGACCGCTTCCTGACGGCGGGCACCGCCTGGCGGCTGCTACGCGCGGGCGAGGCGGACGCGGCGACGTTCGGGCTCTACCGGCCGGACCTGAGCATGTCGCGGGAGAACTTCGTGGCGGGGAACGTGCTGCTGGACATCGCGGCGGTCAACAAGGCGGAGACGCTGGTGTGGGACGTCTGGGGCGCGATCGCCGACATCGACGACGGCATCACGGACGCGGACCGGGAGCTGTACGACCGGATCGCGGAGGTGACGGCCGGGGACGGCGACCTGGAGGCGGCCCGTACCCTGTTCCTCTCCGACCACCGCCTGCGCCCGCCCGCCACGATCCTGTCACTGGCCCCTTACAACGGCCAGCACCAGGTGACCCTCCGCCCCCCACCATGATCCACTCGATCGCCCCGTGCCCCCGGAGGAGGAAGCGACCCGACCCGGGGCGCACGCCCACCTCCCCCAAGGACCCCAAGGATCTGGAGACCGCCGGGGGTGCCAGAGGGACGGAAGGGGAAGCGACCCGAAGGGGCCCGATCCGGAGTGCACGTCCTCCTCCCCCAAAGGACCCCAGCCGGAGTACGGAGGGTCAGGAGGCCGCCGGGGGTGCCAGGGGGATGGAGGTGGATTCGCGGATGACGAGGTGGCAGGGGCGGAGGTGGCGGCCGGGGGCGGGGGTGCCGTTGATGGCGGCCAGGAGGAGGTGGGCCGCGGTCTGGCCGAGCCCTTCGAGGTTCATGTCGATGCTGGTGAGCGGCGGCTGGCAGGCGTCGGTCATGACGTCCCAGTTGTCGAAGCCGACGAGGGCGATGTCGTCGGGCACGCGCCGGCCGGCGGCGCGGAGGGCGTCGGCGACGCCGCGGGCGATCTGGTCGTTGCCGCAGAAGACGGCGTCGACGGGGGTGTGGGCGGCCAGGAGGATGGCGGTGGCCTGGCGGCCCCAGATCTCGCTCCAGGCGCCGTAGAGGGGCGGGGCGGCCGGCGGGTGGCCGTGCTGGGTGAGGTGGTGGGTGGCGGCGGTGGCGCGGACGTGGGCCGAGTGGTGGTGCTCGGGGCCGGTGATGTGGGCGATGCGGGTACGGCCGATGGCCAGCAGGTGGTCGATGGCCTTGCGGGCGCCGGCGGCCTCGTCGGGGACCACGGAGCAGTCGTCGGGGTCGGCCGAGCTGGTGAAGGCGTAGACGACGGGCACGGGCAGGCCGGCGGCGATGGGGGTGCGGGCCTGGGTACGGCGGCCGGTGACGATGATGCCGTCGACGCGCCGGCTGAGCAGGGTCTTGACGTGGTACTGCTCGCGGATGGGGTCGTCGCGGCCGTCGCAGAGGAAGACCGACATCTGGCCGGCGCCGAGGGCTTCCTCGGCGCCCATGAGGACGGGGATGCTGAAGCGGCCGATGGTGTCGGTGGTGATCATGCCCACGGTGTAGGTGCGGCCGGTGTGCAGGTTGCGGGCGCCGGCGTTGATCTCGAAGTTGAGCTGTCTGGCCGCTTCCTTGACCCGGGTGCGGGTCTCCTCGCGCAGGGATCCGCGGCCGTTGAGGGCTTTGGAGGCCGTGCCCACCGACACCCCGGCCAGTGCCGCGACGTCGGCGATCGTGACGTGACGCGCCAATTTCCCCACACTTTCCTCCGGTTTCCGAAGCCCTTGCCTGCACCACTGTACCGTCCGTTGACTCTGGCAACAGGGCGGCGCTAAGTTGAGGCAAACGATTTCCTAACTTTCCTAATCTCGGGGTGAGAGAGCCGGATGACTTCGCCGAAACCCGCGGGCAATCCTTTGGCCACCGTCAGTCCTCCGACGTTCGCCGGCCCGGCCGCCCCCGCTCCCGGCGCGGTCTCCGCGCTGCGGCCCCTGCGGCTGGATCAGGTACGGCTGCGCGACGGCGGGCTGCTCGGCCGGTGGCGGCGGCGCAACGTCGAGGAGACGCTCCCCCATTGCGTCGAGCGGCTGGAGAGCAGCGGCAACCTGGCCAACCTGCGGGCCGCCGCCGTGGGTGAGACCGGGCGCACGTTCGCGGGGATGTGGTTCGCCGACTCCGACGTGTACAAGACCCTGGAGGCCGCGCTCTGGGAGCTGGCCGACCCGGACGCCGACCCGCGCCTGCGGATCTTCGCCGAGGACACGACGGCCCTGCTGGCCCGTGTCCAGCGGGCCGACGGCTATCTCAACTCCTATTTCACGATCGCCGAGCCCGACCAGCGCTGGCTCAAACCGGTCTGGAGCCACGAGCTCTACTGCGCCGGGCACCTCATCCAGGCCGCCGTGGCCGCCGGCCGCACCGGGGCGAGCCCCGAGCTGGTCGAGATCGCCCGCCGCTTCGCCGATCTGCTGGTCGAGCGGTTCTCCGAGGTGGAGGAGGTGTGCGGGCATCCGGAGATCGAGACCGCGCTGGCCGAGCTCTACCGCCTCACCGGCCACCGCCCGTACCTGGAGCTGGCGCGGCGATTCCTCGACCTGCGCGGGCACGGCCTGCTGGAGCACGGGCGGTTCGGGCCCCGCTACCACCAGGACCACGTGCCGCTGCGCGAGGCGCGGGAGGTGGCCGGGCACTCCGTGCGGCAGCTCTACCTGCTGGCGGGCATGGTGGACGTGGCGGTGGAGACCGGCGACCTGGCGCTGCTGGAGGCGGCCGAGCGGCTGTGGGACGACGCCTTCCGTACCAGGACCTACGTCACCGGCGCCCATGGCTCGCGGCACCGCGACGAGGCGTACGGGGACCCGTACGAGCTGCCGCCCGACCGCGCGTACGCCGAGACCTGCGCCTCGATCGCGAGCTTCCACGTGAGCTGGCGCCTGCTGCTGGCCACCGGCCAGGCCCGTTATGCCGACGAGCTGGAACGCGTGCTCTACAACGCCATCGCCGCGTCCGTCTCGCGGGACGGCAGGCACTTCTTCTACTCCAACCCGCTGCACCTGCGCACCGGCCACGCCAACGCCGGGGAGGAGGCGGCCGGCCACCGCCTGCCGTGGTATTCGTGCGCCTGCTGCCCACCCAACATCGCCCGCCTGATGTCCTCCCTGCCCGGCTACCTGGCCACCGGCGACGCGGACGGCCTGCAGCTCCACCTGTACGCCACCGCGACCATCGAGGCCGGTCCCGCGACGGTCGAGATGCGCACCGCCTACCCGTGGCAGGGCCGGGTCGAGCTGGCCGTGACCGCGGACGGCGGCGAGCCGTGGACGCTGGCGCTGCGCGTCCCGTCCTGGTGCACGGCCTACGGCGTGACGGTGGACGGCGAGCCGGCGCGGGCGGCGGTCGATGCCGGTTACCTGCGCCTGACCAGGGTGTGGGAGGGCACCACGAGTGTCGTCCTCGACCTGACCATGCCCGTCAGGCAGATCCGCCCCCACCCCCGCGTGGACGCCGTACGCGGCTGCGTCACGCTGGCGCGCGGCCCGCTCGTGTACTGCCTGGAGCAGCACGACCTGCCGCCGGGCACGGTCCTGGAGGACGTGCGGCTGCACCGGGACGGCGCGTTCCAGGCCGTCGAAGGCTTCATGGAGGACCACGTCAAGGGTGAGGACCCCCCGATCGTGATCACCGCGTCCGGCTCGACGCTGGACACCGGCAGCGCACCGCTCTACACCGACCACCGCGAGCGCAGGCCGCTGACGAGCCCGCTGACGCTCACGGCGGTGCCGTACTTCCTGTGGGGCAACCGGAGCGAGGGCCCGATGCGGGTCTGGATCCCGGCCGCCGACACGGGATGAGCCGGCGGGCCGGCTGAAACGCGGCCCGCCACGCACGACGGGACCGCCGCGCCGGCGCGGGCGGGGTGGTTCCGGTTCTTACCCGTCTAGCTGGAATGAGGTAAGTACGTGATCACCCCCCAGATCAAGCGAGCCCTCGCCGCCGGCCTGGCCGCCGTCCTCCTCACAGGAGCGCTGGCGAGCCCGGCCGAGGCGGCGGGCGCGACCCTGACCGTCAACGTCGCGCAGCCGTTCAGGCCGGTCACCCACGCCGCGTCGGGTGGCCTGTACGGTTTGGCGGAGAACAGCCGGCCGGCCGACTCCACCCTGCTGCCGATCAAGGTCAACTCGCTGACGCAGCCCGCCCCGGGGGTCGGCCAGCGTCCCAACGGCCAGCCGCCGGGCGGCGACGCGCTGCTGGTGGCGCCGCAGGCCACCCGCGTCGGCGCCGGCCAGTTCATCCGAATGCCGGACATCTACCCCGATTTCCCGTATCGGTGGGTGAGCTGGGACGACTGGCTGGCCAAGGTGACCACCATGGTCAACGCCAGGCTGTCGGCGACCACGGTCACGAACGTGATCGGGTGGGAGCTCTGGAACGAGCCCGACTACACCTGGAACACCGCCGCCGCGGGCAACTTCAACGACGGCTGGGTGCGTACGTTCCGGGCGGTCCGCGCCCTCGACGCGCTGACGCCGATCGTCGGCCCGAGCACCGCCGTCTACAACCGCTCCTGGATGCAGGCGTTCCTGACCCGCGCCCGCGACACCGGCACGCTGCCCGACATCATCTGCTGGCACGAGCTGACGGACGCCGGCCGGATCGCCTCCGACCTCGCCGACTACCGCAACCTCGAGGCGTCGCTGGGCATCAGCCCGCGCCGTATCTCCATCAACGAGTACGCCGCCCCCGCCGAGGTGGACGTCCCCGGCCGCATCGCCGGCTACGTGGGCAAGCTCGAACGCGGCAACGTGGAGTCGGCCCACCGCGCCTTCTGGCACGAGTACGGCACCATGAACGGCCTGGTCGTCAACAACAGCCAGCCGACCGGCACGTGGTGGCTGTACAAGTGGTACGGCGACATGGCGGGCAACATGGTCACCACCACGCCCAGCTCGCAGAGCGGCCTCGACGGCTTCGCCGCCTACGACGGCACCCGCCGGATCGTGAACGTGGTGTTCGGCAACGAGGCCGGGACCAACACCGTCAACCTGACCGGCCTCGGCGCGCTCGGCTCCAGCGTGCGGGTCACGCTGCTGTCCACGCCGTCCAGCGGCCGGTTCACCGCCGTCGGCGCGCCGGTCACGGTCTCCACCACGACCAGGACGGTCAGCGGCGGCCAGTTGAGCGTCTCGGTGCCGAACATGGTCGCCACCAGCGCCTACCAGCTCCTCGTCGAGCCCGTCAGCGGGGTGCCGGCCTACCAGCAGCGCTACGAGGCCGAGAACGCCTCGGTGTTCCGCGCCGCGCGGCTGAGCGCCACGAGCGCGTCCGGCGGCGGGTACGTCGGCCGCATCGACAACACGGGCACGCCGCGCACCGACAGTTACGTGGACTTCGTGGTCAACGTGCCGGCCGCGCGGGCGTACACGATGACCATCGGCTACGCCAACGGCACGGGGGCCACCGCGACGCAGGGGCTGGCGTACAACGGCGGCGCCTGGAGCACGGTCAGCTATCCGCCCACCGCCGGCTGGGGCCAGTTCGGCGCCACGGTCAGCACCACCGTCACCCTGCGCGCGGGTTACAACGTGATCCGCCTGGCCAAGGGCTCGCCGCACTTCGCCGGCGGCACCGGATACGCCGAACTGGACTACCTCCAGCTCATCTGATTTCGAGAGGAAACCATCGAGATGGCAAGCTTCGTCCCCCGGGCGGCATGCCTGGCCCTCGTCGCCGTCACGCTGGCCGCCTGCGGGTCCTCCCCGGACACCGCGGCGCAGTCGTCCGGCGCGAGTACCGCCTTCACCGTCTGGGACCCCTATCCGCAGTTCGACGACGCGTCGGAGTGGGTGAAGCTGCTGGTCAAGTGCGGCGCCGACGCCGGGGTGAAGGTGGAGCGGACGGGTTACGACACCACGGATCTGACGAACAAGGCGCTGCTGGCGGCTCAGCAGGGCAACGCGCCGGACGTGCTGATCGTGGACAACCCCGTCGTGTCGACGCTGGCCGAGGCCGGGGTGCTCACCACCACCGAGGAGACCAAGGCCGACACCTCGTCGATCGCGCCGAACCTGCTGGCGGCCGGGCAGACGGGCGGCAAGACGTACGGGATCCCGATCGGCGCCAACACCCTGGCCCTGTTCTACAACAAGGCGATCTTGGACAAGGCCGGGGTGGATCCCGGGTCCGTCAAGGACTGGGCGTCGCTGACGGCGGCGCTCGCGAAGGTGAAGGCGTCGGGCAAGAAGGGCATCACGTTCTCGGCGATCGGCACGGAGGAGGGCAGTTTCCAGTTCCTGCCCTGGTTCTGGGGCTCGGGCGCGAGCCTGACCAAGCTCGACTCCGCCGAGGGCGTCGCGGCCGTGGCGCTGTGGACGGACTGGGTGAAGCAGGGCTACGCCCCCAACTCGGTCATCAACAACACCCAGACCACGAGCTGGCAGGAGTACGCCACCGGCGAGTTCGCGTTCGCCGAGAACGGCACCTGGCAGCTCGCCAACGCCAAGAAGACCGGCTTCGAGTCCGGGATCATCGCGATCCCGGGCAAGGACGGCGGCACCGCGCCCGCCCCCACCGGTGGTGAGTTCGTCAGCGTGCCGGTGCAGGCCGACACCGGCCGCTACGCCACCTCACAGAAGCTGATGACCTGCCTGACCAGCGCCGACAACGCCTACACCACCGACACCACGCTGTCCTACATCGCCGCGACCGAGGCGGTGCAGGCCAAACAGGTCACCGAGAACAAGGACCTGCGGGTGTGGGTGGACGCGGTCAAGGCGGCCAAGGGCCGCACCAGCGACGACCTCGGCACGAAGTATCCGAAGATCTCCGAGCCGATGTGGGG
>NZ_JBFAIM010000103.1:0-37431 GCF_040654715.1 Nonomuraea sp. NPDC050643
GGCGTCGTGGTCGAGCGGGTCCGCAACCTCACCCCGGGTGAGGGCCTCAACGCGGCCACCGGCGAATACGTCAACATGTTCGAGGCGGGCATCCTTGACCCGGCCAAGGTGACGCGCTCGGCGCTGCGGAACGCCGCCTCCATCGCGGCGCTCTTCCTCACCACCGAGGCCGTCATCGCCGAGAAGCCCGAGAAGACCCCTGCGGCCCCGGCCGGCATGCCCGGCGGCGGCGACATGGACTTCTAGCCCGCCCGCTAAATGGGTGGCGGCCAGGCGGGGCTCGTGGTCACAGTGGGGCTGTGCCGGAGAACAACTTCGATGAACACACGGCCCGCACCTACGAGGCCAAATGGCCCGAGCTGTTCGACCCGGCGGTCGTCGACCCGGTCGTCGGCTTCCTCGCCGGCCTGGCCGGATCGGGCGCCGCCCTCGAACTCGGCATCGGCACCGGCCGCATCGCGCTGCCGCTCAGCCGGCGAGGCGTGCGCGTGCACGGGATCGAGCTGTCGGCGGCCATGGTGGCGCAGTTGCGGACCAGGCCCGGCGCGCAGAGCATCGGCGTGACCGTCGGCGACTTCGCCACCACCGGGCCGGGCGGCACGTTCCGGCTCGCCTACCTGGTGCGCAACACGATCACCAACCTGACCACGCAGGACGAGCAGGTGGAGTGCTTCCGCAACGTGGCGGCGCATCTCGAGCCCGGCGGCCGCTTCGTCATCGAGGTCTACGTCCCGCACCTGCGGCGGCTCCCGCCCGGCCAGACCATCCACCCGTTCACCGTGACCCCGGAGCACCTCGGCTTCGAGGAGTACGACGTCGCCTCGCAGATCGCCTACTCCCATCACTACTGGGTGGCGGACGGCCGGCTCGAGACGCGGTCGACGCCGCACCGGTACGTGTGGCCGGCCGAGCTGGACCTCATGGCGCGTCTCGCCGGAATGACGCTGCGCGAGCGGTGGGCCGGCTGGAAGCGTGAGCCGTTCACCGGCGACAGCACGGCCCACGTCTCGGTCTGGCAGAAGGCCGGGGCTTAGGAGCGCTCCGGTTCGAAGTGGAGGGCGGTGATGCCGCACTCGAACGGGCGGGCCGTGACGAGGCGCAGGCGGTGGTAGGCGTCGCCGGCGGGGAACACCGGCATGCCGGCGCCGATCGCGACGGGGTTGACGAACAGGTGCAGCTCGTCGAGCAGGCCCTGCGCGATCAGGCTCGCCACCAGGGTGCCGCCACCATACGCGATCAGGTCGCCGCCCGGCTGGGCCTTCAACCGGTTCACCGCCTGCGCCAGGTCGCCGCCGGCGATGGTGGCGTTGTCCCACGGCGACTCGGTGAGGGTGTCCGAGATGACGACCTTCGGGGTGTCGTTCATCCAGTCGATGGACTCCTTGTCCTCGCCCTCGGGTCCGGCCGCCCACGCCGGGATGAAGCCCTCGGCCAGCCTGCGGCCCAGGACGATGCAGTCGACCGGCTCGGTCAGCGCGTTGACGTAGGCGTTGAGGTCGTCGCTCCACGGGCCCTTCACCCAGTCCATCTCGCCGTTCGGGCCGGCCATGTAGCCGTCGGCCGTCGTCTGGACCTGCAGCTTGAACGTACGCATGAGAAGGGATCCTTCCAGGGGTCCGGCGTTGTCGTGGCTTCAGACTCGCGGAAGCGGCTTACGGAATGTTTACGACATTCCTAAGGCGATCAAGATGGGGCGGCGTCGGCGGGGGAGCCGGACGCCAGCGCGCGCACCTCGGCGGCGATCGACGGCCACAGGGCACGGGGCAGTTCGTGGCCCATGCCGGGATAGAGGACGAGCCGGGCGCCGGGGACGGCGCCCGCGATCTCCACGGCCGCCCGGGGGCGGATCATCGGGTCGTTCCTGCCGTGGACGACCAGGGTCGGGGCGGTGATCGCGGGCAGGCGCGGCAGGAGGTCGCCGGTCGCGCCGACGGCGGCCGACTGGCGGGCCGGGCCGCCCTCCGGATCCGGGCGCCGGTCGTAGGAGAGCGCGGCGGCCTCCCGCCACCACGCCTCGTCGGGCGGGTGACCGGGGGACGCCAGCACCCGCATCCCGTCGACGAACCGCCGCACGTAACCCTCCCGGCCGGGCGGGTAGCGCCGCAGGCCCTGCGCGAGCATCAGCCGCGTCACGGTCGCGAGGTTCACCCGGCCGCGCTTCCACCCGGCGTAGGTGGAGGCGAGCGAGAGCGTGCGCACCCGCGCCGGGTGACGCAGCGCCGTCATCAGCGCGATCGTCCCGCCCAGCGACGCGCCGAGCAGGTGGGCGTCCTCCCAGCCGAGCGCGCTCATGACCGCCACCGTGTCGTCGGCCATGTCCTCCAGCCGGTACGCGGCCACCTTCTCCGCCCTGAACCAGTCCTTGGCCAGCCCCGGCCGCCCCGCCTGCGGGAAGTGCGTCGTCAGCCCCGCGTCGCGGTTGTCGAACCTGGCCACCGCGAACCCGCCGGCGGCCAGCGCGTCGCACAGCCCGTCCGGCCACATCACCATTTGCAGGGCCGTCCCCATGATCAGCAGCAGCGGCTCCCCGTCCGGGTTCCCCAGCCGCTCGTAGGCGATCTCCACGTCGCCGTTCCGGGCGAACTCGATCGGCATCGCTCCCACCCCCTGTTTTAGCAATGCACTCGCATGGTAAACGGAGGAAGGCGTTGTTTCAATGCACTCGCATGGTAAAAACGCCTACGCGGCGGTCGCCTCGACGATGGAGACCACCGTGCCCGTCGGGACGATCCGCGACAGCCGCAGCCCGGCCGCGCCGAGCAGCGCCGCGAACTCGGCCTCGGTCCGCTCGCGGCCGGTGAACGCGGCCAGGAGCAGCAGGTCGAGCGCCTTGGCCTGATGGGGCTCGTCGCCCCGGGGGACGACCGCGTCGATGACCAGGACCCGGCCGCCGGGCGTCATGGCCCGCCGGCAGTTGCGCAGGAGACGTACGCAGTTCTCGTCGTCCCAGTCGTGCAGGATCCGCTTGATGACATACAGGTCTGCCGGGGGCACCTCGGCGAAGAAGTCGCCCGCGGCCACCCGCCAGCGCCCCTTGATCTCCTCGACGTCCAGCCGATGCCCGGACACCACGTGCTCCTCGTCCAGCAGCACGCCCTCCACCCCCGGGCTCCGGCGCAGCACCTCCAGCAGGAAGCCGCCGTGCCCGCCGCCCACGTCGACGACCACCCCGGACGCCGGGAAGTCGCAGGCCGCGGCGATGGGCTCGTTCTCCTGGTCGGAGAAGGCGGCCATGCCGCTGTGGAAGGCCGCGGCGGCCCGCTCGTCGTGGGCGAAGTACTCGAAGAACGGCATGCCGAACAGCTCCTCGAAGACCGGGCCGCCCTGCCGCAGGCAGCGCTCCACCTCCCCGGCGGACTGCCACAGCGAACGGTCGGTGAGCATGAGGACGGCCGGCCGCGCCGGGAAGGGCGCGTCCGAGCGCAGCGCCTGGCCGAGTGTCGTGAGGCGGACGCGTCCGTCGTCCAGCTCCTCGAAGACGCCGCGCGTCGCCAGCACCCGCAGCACCCGGCGCAGACTCCCCTCCTGGGTGCCCGTCCGCTCGGCCAGCTCCGCCACCGTGAGCGGCCCACCGGCCAGGTGGTCGGCCACGCCGACCGTGGCCACCGCGCGCAACGCGGCCGGGTAGACGAAGCCGAGCGCCTCGTCGATGAGATGGCGGGTCGCTTCCCGGTCGCTGAGATGGGTGTCGCTGATCTCACTCGGCATCGTCTTGCCCCTTTCCGAACGGACGGCGGTGCGGGGGTGCTGATGTGCCCGGGATCCGGGTGGTGGTATCGCTGAAACCGTACTCCACCGGGGCGACACTTGATGATCACCGGGCCTCACGAGCCCCGGTGATCCCGTCGAGGGGTGACGCCCGTCAGGCGGCCGGCTCGTCGTGCCAGTCGGGCGGCGTCACGGTGCCGGACAGCCAGTCGTCGCGCAGGATCGCGTAGGCGATCGCGTCGTGATGGGTGCCGTCGGGTGCGGGCCACGCCTGCCGGTAGTGCGCCTCCTTGACGTAGCCGCCGCTGTTGCGGAAGACCGCCCTCATGGCCCGGTTGTCCTGGCGGGTCTGCCCCTCGACGCGCCGGATGCCCGGCAGCTCGGTGAAGAGGTAGGAGGTCAGCCACGCGAGCGCCGCGCTCCCGATGCCCCGGCCCCGCCACTCCTTGCCGACCCGCAGGTCGAACATGGGCGTGTCGTCGGTCAGATCCACCAGCTTCACCAGCCCGGCGCGCCGCCCCTCGGCCAGGATCCAGAACGTCCGTGTCTCCTCGTCGTCGTAACGCCCCTCCGCCAGCCGGCGCCTGATCGCCTCCGGCTCCTGGACGCCGGCGTGGAAAGGCCACTCCTCGCCGGTCAGGAAGCCGACAAGCGCCTCGGCGTCGCCGGGCGACAATCTCACGAACTCGATACGCACCCGGAGATCGTCCACGGGGGCCGCGTACGTGGTCAAACGAATTTTCCGCGCGAGGAGGCGTCAGGGGCGGCGTGGAACGGGACGTCGTCGGCAGCGTGCGCGGTCTGCTCATTCGTACTGGTTCGCGAGCGTAACGCTCGCCCAAGTCCTGACTTATGCGGCTAGGGTTCGTAAGTCCGTCTCAGCCGTCACCGTCGTCCCAGGAGTCAGCCCGCCCATGCCGAACGCCGAACCGCTGCGCCCAGGCGACCCCGAGGTGATCGGTGCCTACCGGATCGCCGGGCGGCTCGGTGAGGGCGGCCAGGGCATCGTGTACCTCGGCCAGGCCCCGGACGGGCGGCCGGTGGCCGTCAAGGTGCTGCGGGAGTCCGTCGGCGGCGACGACCGCTTCGCCAAGGAGATCGCGGCGGCGCGGTGGGTGGAGCCGTTCTGCATCGCCCAGGTGCTCGACGCGTCCATGGGCGGGCGTCCGTACATCGTCAGCGAGTACGTCGAAGGGCCCTCCCTCCAGCGGACGGGCCGCCACCACGGCGCCGACCTGCAACGCCTGGCCGTCAGCACCGCCACCGCGCTGGCCGCCATCCACCAGGCGGGCATCGTGCACCGGGACTTCAAGCCCGCCAACGTGCTGCTCGGACGCGACGGGCCGCGCGTCATCGACTTCGGCATCGCCCGCGCCGCCGACTCGGCGGTCACCGTGACCAGCGGCATCGTGGGGACGCCCGCGTACATGGCTCCCGAGCAACTGGCCGGCGCGTACGTCGGCCCGGCGGCGGACGTCTTCGCCTGGGCATCGGTCATGGTGTACGCGGCGACGGGCACACCGCCGTTCGGCGAGGACTCGCTGCCCGCGGTCATCAACCGCATCCTCAACCAGGAGCCGTTCCTGGGCGACCTGCCGGAGCCGCTGCGCTCGGTCGTGTACGCCTGCCTGGCCAAGGACCCGGCCGCCCGCCCAGGGATGCAGGACGTCCTGCTCCGCCTGATCGGCGGCCGGCCGGCCACCCCCGGCCCCCAGCCCATGGCGAACCCCCACACCCCGCCCGGCGCCGCGATGCCCGGCCCTCAGTTCGGCCCTCAGCCTGCCCCTCAGTTCGGCCCTCAGCTCGGGCATCAGCCCGGTGGCACTCTGCCGTCGCGTCGCGGGACGCTGCGGTTCCCGCTGATCGCCGGCGTCACCGGAGCGGCCGCCGTGTCCCTGGCCGCCGGCATCGTCATCTGGAACGCCTCCCTGGCCGAATCCCCCGCCGCCTCCAACCTGGCCGCCGACGTCGGCACCCCGTCCCCCTCCGCCGCCACCACCTCGGCCAAGCGCAAGAAGACCACCAAGCCCACCACTGGGCCCACCACCAGGACGCGCACCCCCGAAGCCACCCCGAAGACCACCCGCCCCCGCCCGACCCCGAAACGCACGACCGCCACCCCCACCCCCACCCGCACCCCGGCGAGGCAGCCGACCCCCACCCCGGCCAAGACCAAGGCGAAGACCAAGACCGCCTCGTTCAGCCTCGCCTACGTGCGCGTCGCCGGGAAATCCCGGATCAACCAGGAGGGCGTCACCTGCTACTCGGGCTCGATAGCGTTCGGCGTCGGCCTGGGGGCGAGCGAGATGGGAGCCCCGTTCTCCTACCAGTGGCTCGTCGACGGCCAGGTGATCGAGAGCGGTTCCCGGCGGATCCCGTCCTACGGCCGCGACGACTACTTCGGCTCGAAGAGAGAGGTCACCCCCGACCTCGGCACCTCCCACACGGTCACCTTCCAGCTCACCTCCCCGGTACGCAAGGCGAAGTCGACGAGCTGGACCATGTGCTGACCGCCCCTGAGGGCCGAGCCCGGTATGGACGCGGCGCCACCGATGCGGTCATCCTGTGACGTGCTGTTGCGCCAGTTGGAATATCTCGTCGCCTTGGCCCGCGAGCGGCATTTCGCCCGCGCCGCCGCGGCCTGCCACGTCTCCCAGCCGTCGTTGTCGGCGGCCATCCGCAAGCTGGAACGCGAGCTCGACGTGCCCCTCGTCAGGCGCGGGCAGCGGTTCGCCGGGCTGACCCCGGAAGGTGAGCGGGTGCTGCTGTGGGCCCACCGGATCCTCGCCGACGCCGACGCCCTGCGCCAGGACCTGTCGCGGATGCGGGAAGGGCTGTCGGGCACCCTGCGCATGGGGGCGATCCCCACGGCGCTGACGGCCGCCTCGCTGCTGACGACGCCGTTCTGCGAGCGGTATCCGCACGTCCGCGTACAGCTCATCTCACTGTCCTCACGGGAGATCGGCAGACGGCTGGGGGAGTTCGAGATCGACATGGCGATGACGTACATCGACGAGCGGGCCGAGCTGGGTGACGCCGTGCACGCCAGCCCGCTGTACGAGGAGCGCTACCTGCTGCTCACCCCGTCCGACGGCGAGCTGGCCGAGCGGCGGGTGGTGCGCTGGGCGGAGGTCGCCGCGCTGCCGCTGTGCCTGCTGACCCCCGAGATGCGCAACCGCCGCATCCTGGACGCCAACTTCCGGGACGCCGGGGTGGTGGCCGTGCCCGCGATCGAGACCGACACCGTCTCCGCCCTGTTCGCGCACGTGGCGACGCACCGATGGTCGAGCGTGATCGCGCACGCGTGGCTGCACATGTTCGGCGTCCCGGAGGGCATGCGCGTCGTCCGCCTGGAGCGGCCGGCCAGGGAGCCGCGCGTGGGCCTGGTGCTGGCCGGTACGCAACCCGAACCGGTCATCGCGCGGGCCCTGCTGGACGTCGCCCGCGAACTCGATCTGCGCGAGGTCTTCGACCGGCTCACCCGCGACCACCTGACATAGCCGCCACCTATCGCCCCATAGCCACAAACGCTTTGACCTGCGGATCTTCACCGGCGGACAGTGGAATCAACCCACCGACGAGGAGCCGGAACCATGGCGAAAGTCCTGTGCGTCCTGTACGACGACCCGATCGGCGGGCAGCCCGCCTCCTACGCCCGAGACGGCCTGCCCGCTCTCGCCGGCTATCCCGGCGGCCAGACCCTGCCCAGCCCCAAGGGCATCGACTTCACCCCCGGTCACCTGCTCGGCAGCGTCTCCGGCGAGCTGGGGCTGCGCCGCTTCCTGGAGGAGCGCGGCCACACCCTGGTGGTCACCTCCGACAAGGACGGTGACGGCTCGGTCTTCGACCGGGAGCTGGCCGACGCCGAGGTGGTGATCTCGCAGCCGTTCTGGCCGGCGTACCTGACCGCCGAGCGCATCGCCAAGGCGCCCAGGCTGAAGCTGGCGATCACCGCCGGCATCGGCTCCGACCACGTGGACCTGGACGCGGCCATCGCCCACGGGGTCACGGTCGCCGAGGTCACCTACTGCAACAGCATCAGCGTCGCCGAGCACGTGGTGATGATGATCCTGTCGCTCGTCCGCGACTACCTGCCCGCCCACCAGACCGTGCTCGACGGCGGCTGGAACATCGCCGACCGCGTCGCCCGCTCCTACGACCTGGAGGGCATGCACGTCGGCACCGTGGCCGCCGGCCGCATCGGGACGGCGGTGCTGCGCCGGCTCAAGCCGTTCGACGTGCACCTGCACTACACCGACAAGCACCGCCTGCCCGCCGAGGTCGAGGAGGAGCTCGGGCTCACCTTCCACGCCACCGCCGCCGACATGGTGCCGGTCTGCGACGTGGTCACCGTCAACGCGCCGCTGCACCCGGAGACCGAGGGGCTGTTCGGCGACGAGCTGCTCGCCACGATGAAGCGGGGCGCATACCTGATCAACACCGCCCGCGCCCGCATCGCCGACCGCGACGCGATCGTCCGCGCGCTGGAGAGCGGGCAGCTCGCCGGGTACGCGGGCGACGTCTGGTACCCCCAGCCGGCCCCCGCCGACCATCCCTGGCGGACCATGCCGCACCACGGCATGACCCCCCACATCTCCGGCTCGTCCCTGTCGGCGCAGGCCCGCTACGCCGCCGGCACCCGCGAGATCCTGGAGTCGTGGCTGGAGGGCACGCCGATCCGCGAGGAGTACCTGATCGTCCAGGGCGGCGCGCTGGCGGGCGCCGGCGCCCACTCCTACACCACGCGCTAGCCCTGTCCGCGCAGGTGCCCCGGCCCGCGGCTAGGCCGGGTAGGCGTGGGTCTCGGTGGCCTTGACCGACGCCCACACCTCCAGGCCGGGCGCCAGGTCCAGCTCGGCGACCGCGGCCGGGGTGATGTCGGCGAAGGCCGCGATCGGGCCGTCCAGGTGCACGCGGACGTTGTCGCCGTGGCGTTCGATGCCCTCGATGCGCGCCTGCCAGAGGTTGCGCGGGCTGCCGTCGGGGCGGCTGCGGTAGAGCGCGAGGGCGGCGGGCGGGAACGCCACGAAGGCCGGCCCGCTCAGGTGCTCCGACGCGCTGAACAGCAGCTCGCCGACCTTGACCCGGGCCCCGTCGGCCAGGCCCCGATACAGGTTGAGCCCGACGAGCCGGGCCACGTAGTCGGTGCGCGGCCGGCGGGTCACCTCGGTCGGCACACCCTGCTGGACGACCGCCCCGTGCTCGATGACGATCAGCCGGTCGGCCAGCACCATCGCGTCCAGCGGATCGTGGGTGACCAGCACGGTCGCGCCGTCGAAGTCGGCCAGGTGGCGGCGCAGGTGGGAGCGGATCTCCAGCCGGGTGTGGGCGTCGAGGGCCGCGAGCGGCTCGTCCAGCAGCAGCAGACGGGGCCGTACGGCGAGGGCGCGGGCGAGCGCGACCCGCTGGGCCTGCCCGCCCGAGAGCTGCCGGGGCCTGGCGGCGGCGCGATCGGCCAGGCCGACCCGCTCCAGCAGGGCGGCGGCGACCCGGCGGGCCTCCGCCTTCGGCACGCCCTGGCAGCGCGGGCCGAAGGCGACGTTGTCGAGCGCGCTCAGGTGCGGGAAGAGCAGGTAGTCCTGGAAGACCATGCCGATCGGGCGCTCCTCGGCGGCCAGGGCGTGGATCGGCAGGCCGTCGAGCACGATCTCCCCGCCGCTCATCGCGGTGAGCCCGGCGAGCGCGCGCAGGGCGGTGGTCTTGCCCGCCCCGTTGGGACCGAGCAGCGCGACCACCTCGCCGGGCGCGACCTCCAGGGCGACGTCGAGGGTGAAGGCGGGCCGGGCGACGGTCAGGCGGGCGTTCAGGGTCATGGCGCGCTCACCCACCGGTCGCGCAGGCTGGCCAGGATGACCACCGACACGGCGAGCAGCACCAGGCTGAGGACGATCGCCGCCTCCGGCTCGGTCTCCAGCGCCAGGTAGACGGCCAGCGGCATCGTACGGGTGGTGCCGGGGAAGTTGCCCGCGAACGTGATCGTCGCGCCGAACTCGCCCAGCGCCCGCGCCCAGCACAGCACCGCCCCGGCCACCACCCCCGGCATGATCAACGGCAGCGTGACCCGGCGGAACACCGTCCACCGCGAGGCGCCCAGCGTGGCGGCGGCCTCCTCGAAGCGCTGGTCCGCGCCGCGCAGCGCGCCCTCCACGCTGATCACCAGGAACGGCATCGCCACGAACGCCTCCGCGACGATCACGCCCGCCGTGGTGAACGGCAGCGTGATGCCGAACGTGGCCTCCAGCCACTGCCCGACCAGCCCGCGCCGCCCCAGCACCAGCAGCAGCGCGACACCGCCGACCACGGGCGGCAGCACCAGCGGCACCGTCACCAGCGCCCGCACCACCCGCCGCCCGGGAAACTCCACCCGGGCCAGCAGCCAGGCCAGCGGCACGCCGAGCAGCAGGCAGCAGGCGGTGGCGACGGTGGCGGTCACCAGCGACAGGCGCAGCGCCTCCAGGACGTGCGGCTCGGCCAGCCGTTGCACCAGCGTGGACCACGGGGCGCGGATCAGCAGCCCGGCCAGTGGCAGCACCAGGAACACCAGCCCGGCCACCGCCGGCAGCACCAGCATCCACGGCAACCGGCCGGAGCGCCGGCGCCGCGCCGCGTCCCCGCCCCGCGCCGACCGGCGGCTGGACACCACGGGACTCCTCACGTGTGGTCGTGGCCGGCGACCTCGACGACGACGTTGGTGGACTTGACCACGGCGGTCGCCACCACGCCGACCTCCAGGCCGAGCTCGTCGGCGGCCTGCCGGCTCATCAGCGACACCACCCGGAACGGCCCGGCGGCGATCTCCACCTGCGCCATCACCGCATCGCGGATCACCTCGGTCACGATCCCGCGGAAGCGGTTGCGCGCCGAGGACCGGCCGCCCTCGACGACCTCGACCTGCGAACGGGCGAAGGCGGCCAGATCGGCGCCGCCGACCCGCCGGTGACCGTGCTCGTCCCGCTCGGCCGACAGCCGGCCACCGTCCACCCAGCGGCGGATGGTGTCGGAGCTGACCCCGAGCAACGCGGCGGCCTCACTGATCCGAAACGTCATCACAAGCCCTCACCTTATCCTTCGCATATCTGACCCAAAAAACCTCCCTTCGGCGCAGCAGCGAGATCTTTTTCGGCTCTGACGTCGTATTCGCGGCGAATTCATGATGACTCCCCCGTAGAGATCACAGGGGTGGGCGGATCCCGTCTGAACGTTGCGCGGCGCGCGGGCCGTCGCATAGAGTCCGGAAACGTTCAGCAAACGTTTTCAGAACGTCGGGTGCGGCGATGGCGAGGCGGGGCAGGCGGGGCGCGACCCTCCAGGAGATCGCGCAGGAGACGGGCGTGTCCGTGGCGACCGTGTCCCGGGTGGCGCGCGGTGTCGGGCAGGTCTCCGACGACACCCGCCGCCGGGTGCTGGCCGCCATCGAACGCCACGACTTCCGGCCGAGCCCGCTGGGCCGCGGGCTGGCCAAGCGCTCGCACGGCGCGCTCGCCATCGTGTTCCCCGGGCTGTCGGGGCCGTACTACTCCGAGGTGATGGGCGGGTTCGAGGAGGAGGCCATGCGCGCCGAGCTCGCCGTCGTCATCCTCGGCACCCACCTGCTGCGCGAGTCCGGCCAGCTCGTCAGGGATACCGCGGCGCGTGTGGACGGGCTCGCGGTCATGGGCGGGGTGCTGTCCGACGACGTCGTGGACCGGCTGCGGGACCGGGGCGATCCGGTGGTGCTGCTGGCCAGCGGGCCGCGGGCGGGCATTCCGACCGTGCGGACCGAGAACGTCTCGGCGTTCGACCGGCTGACCAGGCACCTGCTCGTCGATCACGGCTATGACCGGCTGGTGTTCGTCGGTGATCCGGACAGCTCGCCGGACGCCGCGTACCGGTGGACGGGTTTCGGGCAGGCGCATCGGTACGCCGGGGCGGGGACGCCGGCCAGCCCGGTCCGGGTGGGGCTCACCCAGTCCGACGGGTTCATCGCGATGGACCGGCTGCTGGACGCCGGGCCGCCGCCGAGGGCGCTGATGTGCGCCAACGACGAGACCGCCATCGGCGCCGTGCTCGCGCTCCTCGATCGGGGCTACCGGGTGCCGCAGGACGTGGCGGTCACCGGGTTCGACGACATCCCGATGGCGGGTCTGCCGGTCTCGGGGCTGACCACCGTACGGCAGCCGATGCGCGAGCTCGGCGCCGTGACCGCGCAGGTGCTCCTGCGCGAGATCGACGGCAGCGGACCGGCCGCGGTCGACCACGTGCTGGAGACGCACCTGGTGATCCGGGGTAGCTGCGGATGCGGGACGACCTGATCTTCTGACACCCCTGGGCCCGGTGAGCACGGGCTTGACACAAACCCTTGACAGGCCCGGTGGGTGTGATCACTGTGTAAATCGCACTGTAAACGCTTGCAGCAAACCAATGTCCGCCGGGCCCCTGTTCGGTGAGAGTGGCCCGGCTCAAGGGAGGCACAGTGAAACGGTTACCGTTCGTGCCAGGTCGCTGGACCAGAGGCGCGCTCACGCTGATGTTGCTCGTGGCCCCGGCGTTCGTCGGCCTGACCGCGGCGAGCGGCTCCGCCCACGCGGCGGCGAACCCGAAGGCGGGCGATCCCTGCACCTCGGCCGACCTCGGCAGGCGCTACCCGTTCATCAAGAGCGCGACCATGACGCCGACGATCACGCACTTCAAGACCTTCTTCGTCACCGCCGGCACCACCGGCCAGCAGATCATCACGCTGGAGAACACGACCGTGATCACGGTCGAGGTCGGCACCACGACGGAGATCCGGGCCCACTTCGGCATCACGGCGCTGACCTTCGTCGAGGGGTTCGTGAACCGGACCGTCAAGAAGATCACCGCCTCCACGGACAAGGAGGTCCAGCAGATCACCTGGAACTTCCTCGCCCCCGGCTACTACGGCCTGTTCAAGGGCACCCGCAAGGTGACCGGCGAGTACGGCAGCCTCAACTGCACGAGCGTGGACAAGGGGGCCGGCCAGTACGCCACCGAGTGGATCGAGCGCCCAGGCGGCTCCTACACGACCTACTCGATCATGGAGGAGGGCGCCATCCGATGCGAGGACGTCGTCCCCCCGACCAGCCTGATGCGGCTGGCGCAGATCCAGCTCGGCTGTGACGGCGTCGCCGCCAAGGAGCGGGCCGAGAGGCAGGCCCGGGAGACGCGGGAGCAGGCGGCACAGGATCGGGCGGCGCAGGATCAGGCGGCGCAGGATCAGGCGGCGGCGTCCGAGGCGACCGAGACCGGGCGGGTCGTGGCGCCGTTCGCCGTGCCGCCGGGCTTCGCGTGCGAGGCCGGCTACTACCGGGTCGGCACCTCGGACCGGCTGCTGAACTGGTGGAACCAGGACGGCACCGACGAGATCCGCCTGCGCGGCTGGTCGACCTCGTCCCGCGCGCAGTGGAGCCTGTGCCAGGGGCCGGTGACCAACGGCAGGGCCGAGCACGTCCTCATCACCCGCTACAGCGGCAAGTGCCTGACCCTGGTCGCGGGGGAGATGACCGTCGAGGGCGGCAGGTTCTTCGAGGAGGACTGCCGGACCGTGGACGACCGCCAGCGCTTCTACCTCTACCGTGACGTGCCCGGCTCGGCGCTGGTCGGCGTCCAGGTCAAGAGCGGCGGCTTCATGCTCGGCCAGGCGCGGGTGGCCGACAACGAGGTCCTGCGCCAGTACAGCATGGGCATGGAGGACGGCACGGGGACGTACCTGCTGGAGAAGATCGCGTGAGCTGAGGGGTGCGGGCGGCCGGTCGCGGCCGTCTGTACCTACTAGTATGTATGCTTGCGGTCATGGACACGAGGCGGCGACTCATCGAGAGCACCCGCGAGCTGCTGTGGGAGCGGGGCTACGTGGGCACGAGCCCGAAGGCCATCCAGGAGCGATCCGGGGCGGGCCAGGGCAGCATGTACCACCACTTCCGCGGCAAGCCCGACCTGGCCCTGGCCGCCATCCGCGCCAGCGCGGACGAGATGAGGGCCAGGGCCGAGGCCGCCTTCGACGAGCCCGGCCCCGTGGTCGGCCGGGTCGCCGCCTACCTGCGGCGCGAACGCGACGCGCTCAAGGGCTGCCCGGTCGGCCGCCTCACCCAGGACCCCGACGTGATGGCGGACCCGAAGCTCCGCGCGCCGGTCGAGGAGACCTTCGCCCGGCTCACCGGCCGGCTCGCCGGGCTCCTGGCCGAGGGCCAGGCGGACGGCGAGCTCGGCACCGGGCTCGACCCGTCGGCCACGGCCACGGCGCTGGTCGCGGTGCTGCAGGGCGGCTACGTGCTGGCCCGCGCCGCCGCCTCCGCCGAGGTGTACGCCCACGCCGTGGACGGCGCCCTGGCCCTGCTCGCCGCCGCCGCCCCTCGCGAGGAGGGCCGCTGACATGCCCTTCGTCCGCATCGATGCCCTGGGGACCGGCCGCGACCGGCTCGACGCCCTCGGCGCTCTACCGGCGGATCGCCGAGCTCGCCCGCGGATACGCGGGGACCGAGCCGCGCAACGTGTTCGTCACCGTGACCGAGAACGAGTCGATCGACTGGTCACTCGGGCACGGGGTGGCGCAGTACGTCCCCTGAAGGATCCTGGGCGCGCACGAGCGCGTCACCGGCCTCCGTCCGGTAGTACAGCACCGACCGGCCGGCCCGGCGGCGGCGTACGAGGCGGGCGTCCAGCAGCACCCTCAGATGGCCGCCCACCGAGCCCAGACCCTGCCCGGTCAGCGCGACGAGCTGGGTGGTGCTCTTCGGCGTGGCGAGCAGGACGAGCACCATGGCCCGCGCCGTGCCGAGCAGCCGGCCCAGGGACTCCGGCACCGGGGCCCGCTCCGGCTCGGCCAGCACGCCCGAGCACGGGTAGATCACGGCGTACCGATGCGGCTCGTCCCACGCCACCCAGGCGTGTGGCGGTGTGACCGGGACGAACAGCAGCCGGGCGCCGGAGATCTCCCGCGGCGGGTGGTCGCGGGCGTTGATCCGCAGGCGGCTGTCGCCCAGCCAGCGCATCCCGGGGCGCAGATCCTCCAGGGCCGCGGCCCAGCCGCCCTGGCCGAGCTGGGCCGTACGGGCGATCATGTCGGCCTCCATGACCCGGCGGCGGCGCGGCCAGTCGGGCAGCACGGTCCGCGTCCACACCCACTCCAGCAGGTCGGCCATGCGTCCGGCCAGGTCGGAGCGGTAGAGCTCGGCGGGCAGCGAGCCGCGCACGGACACGGCCACGTCCTCGAGAGCCACCTCCGGCGGCGTGCGGCGCACGACGTCGAGCTCCTCGGCGAAGCCGCGCTCGTGCTCGGCCGGCGCGGGCGTGCAGAAGTCGGCCATCCAGCCGTGCCCCAGCGCGGTATCGACGAGCAGCGCGGTGACGGGGTCGAGCCGCGCCCGGTAGGCGGGCAGATGGGCGCCGAGCCACGCCTGCTCGGCCGGATGCGCGGCCGTCCCCGCCGCCAGGGCGCACAGGCTCGCGAGGGTCTCGGCCAGCGGTGAGACGACGAACCTGCTGCCCGCCAGCGTGTCGGCGTTGAGCTGCCACCATCCCATCGTTTCGCCTCCAGGCGAAACTCTAACGCCTGGGCGCGCGGGGGATCGAGGCTCTCCCGCATGCGTACCTATGGACAGGTCCTCCGGGCTCCCGAATTCGCCCCGCTCTTCGCGGCGACCTCCGCCCACGTGGCGGCCTCGACCGTGAGCGGGCTGGCGTTGGGCGTGCTCGTCTACGGGGCCACGCGGTCGCCGCTGCTGGCCGCGCTGAGCATGTTCGGCCCCTCCCTGGCTCAGGTGGTCGGCGCGACGGTGCTGCTGTCGGCCGCGGACCGGCTGCCGCCCAGGGCCGCGCTGGGCGGCATCGCGCTCGTCTTCGGCCTGGGCACCGCCGTGCTGGCCGTGCCGGGGCTGCCGGTGTGGGGGGTCTTCGCGATCGTGCTGGGGCTCGGGCTGGTCGCCGCGCTGGGCGGCGGGGTGCGGTGGGGGCTGGTCAACGAGGTCCTGCCGCGGGAGGCGTACCTGCTGGGGCGGTCGGTGCTGAACATGACGGTGGGCGCGCTGCAGATCTGCGGGTTCGCGGCCGGCGGCGTGCTGGTGTCCGCGCTGTCCGCGCGTGGCACGCTGCTCGTCAGCGCCGCGCTCTACCTGGCCGAGGCGCTCATCCTCCGGTACGGCCTCAGCGACCGGCCGCCCCGCGCCGAGGGCCGCCCGTCGGCCGCCATGACCTGGCGCACGAACGCGCGGCTGTGGTCCTCCGTCCCCCGCCGTTACGTGTTCCTCGCGCTGTGGGTGCCCAACGGGCTGATCGTGGGCTGCGAGTCGCTGTTCGTCCCCTACGCGCCCGAGCACGCCGGGGTGCTGTTCGCGGTGGCGGCGGCGGGCATGCTGGCGGGCGACGCGCTGGTGGGCCGGGTGGTCCCGGCGCGGTGGCGGCCCAGGCTCGGGGCGCCGATGCGGTTGCTGCTGGCCGCGCCGTACCTGGTGTTCGCGTTCGAGCCGGGCCTGCCGGTGGCGGCGGTGGCCGTCGGGGTCGCCTCCGTCGGGTACGCGGCGAGCCTGCTGCTCCAGGAGCGGCTGATGACGCTGACACCGGAGGAGATGAGCGGGCACGCCCTCGGCCTGCACTCCTCGGGCATGCTCACCATGCAGGGCGTGGGCGCCGCGCTCGCGGGCGCGGTCGCCCAGGCCACCTCGCCCGCGACGGCCATGACGGCGATGGCGGTGGCGTCCGTGGCGGTCACGCTGGCCCTGGCGGGCGGGCTGCGGTCCTGACGGCAGGCCGCCGGGCCCCGGCGCGGATCCCGCGGAGGTCCGAGGACCCCGGGCGGGCGGCCCGGGGTCCCGGGCGGTCTACGGGTGGCTGGTCAGGTAGCCGCCCATGGTGCGGAAGAAGTCGGCGGCCCGGTGCTCGCGGCCGTCGTCGGTGCGCAGGCGTTCCAGCACCACCCCGTACTCGGTGCCGCCGCGCGCGCCGGGGCCGCAGACGATCGCCACCCCGTCCCCGTCGGGCCGGAACACCCGGCCGGGCGTGCCGCCCAGGCGGAGTTTCGACACCCTGGCCGACAGTACCCGGACCCGCTCACCGTTGAAGTACGCGAACGCGTTCGGGTACGGGTCCACCTGCGCCCGCACCAGGTTCGCGATGTCCCTGGCCGGCCACGTCCAGGAGATCCGGCTGTCCTCGACCGAGCGCTTGTGGAAGAACGTGGCCTGGGCCGGATCCTGCTTGACCCAGTCCGTCCGGCCCGAGTCGATGAGGTCGATGGCCTCCAGCGTCATCGGCGCGAACAGCTCGATCGTCTTGTGGAACAGGTCGGTGACGGTGTCGTCGTCCTCGACCGGCACCCGGCGCTGCACCACGATGTCGCCGAGGTCGAAGTCCTCGTTCATGAAGTGCACGGTGACGCCGACCTCGCGCTCACCGTTGATCAGCGCCCAGTTGAGCGGCGCGAAGCCCCCGTAGCGCGGCAGCAGCGCGTCGTGGATGTTGATCGCGCCGTGCTTGGCCAGGCCGTAGATGCGCGGAGCCAGCCACGTGCGCCAGTCGGAGGAGACCATGAGGTCCGGCTCCAGCTCCAGCAGCAGCTCCGCGACGTCCTCGTCATTGGCGTAACGGCGCTCCAGCACGGGGATGTCGTGCTTCGCCGCGAGATCCGCGACCGAGTCGTTCCAGATCGTCTCGTACGCGTGACCGCTCGTCGGATGGGTGATGACGAGCGGAACCTCGTGCTCCGACGCCAGCAGGGCCTCCAGAACCCGGTGTCCCCACGTTTGGTAGCCCATGAAGATAAGACGCACGCCCTCTGTCCTTTCCTTGTGATGAAGGGGGGTGTCCACGTCAGGCGGTGGCCGGCGCCTTCTGGCCCGGCCCGGTACGCAGGGTCCTGATCTCGCGGGTGAGCAGGAGCGGCAGGCACACCAGGGTCGCCAGCAGGCCCAGCACCCACAGCATCGGGCGGACGCCGACCAGGTCGCCGAGCAGGCCGCCGAGGGCGGCGCCGAGCGGGAGCGTGCCCCACACCGCGAAGCGCATGGACGCGTTCATCCGGCCCTGCAACTCCGCGGGCGTGATCGCCTGCCGCAGGCTGATCTGGTTGATGTTGTAGACCGAGATGCCCGCCAGCATCAGCCCGATCGCGACCGAGATGAGCAGCGAGCCGGCGCCCCGGCCGGCCGAGGCGATGAGCAGGATCGGCAGGACCGCCAGCAGCGCGGCGCCGACCAGCGTCGGCCCCAGCCCCAGGGTCCTGACCACCCAGGCGTTGACCACCGCGCCGAGCAGGGCGCCCGCGTTGCCCAGGGTCAGGATGAGCCCGAGCGTGCCCGGCGTGAGGGCGAGGTCGTTGAGCGCGAACACGGTCAGCAGCGCCGTCAGCGCGCCGCCGAGCCCGAGCAGGTTCATCAGCCCCGTGCACATGGCGATCCCCCGCAGCGTGCGGTTGCCGAAGACGAACCGCAGCCCCTCGCCGATCTCCGAGGCCATCCTGCGCCGGGGCGCGCCCGGATCCGGCCCGGCGGCGGGACGGCGGGTGATGCGGCTGATCAGCACGGCCGACACCAGGTACGTGGCCACGTTCAGGACCAGCACGAGCGGCGCCATCAGAACCCCCATGAGCAGCCCGCTGAAGCTCGGCCCTCCCAGGTACGCGATCGACCTGGACACCTCCAGCCTGGTGTTGCCCGCCGGGATGTCCTCGGTCTCGACCACCGAGGGCAGGAACGCCTGGTCGGCGATCTCGAAGAACACCGTCTGCAGCCCGACCAGCAGGCCGACGACCAGCATCAGCCCGATGCTCAGCAGGCCGAACGCGTGGGCGAGCGGCAGGACCGCGAGCACCACCATGCGCCCGACGTCGGTGAAGATCAGTGTGCGGCGCCGGTCCCAGCGGTCCACCCACACACCGGCGGGCAGCGACACCAGCAGGAACGGCAGGGTCTCCGCGGCGGCGAGCAGGCCGACCTGCGTCGCGGACGCGTCGAGGACGGTCAGGGCGATCACCGGGATGGCGAAGAAGGTGATCTGCGAGCCGATCTGGCTGGCCGTCTGGGCCGCCCACAGCAGGGTGAAGTCACGATGGCGCCAGAGGCTCGGCCGGCTCGCGGCCGGGGTGGCCTTGCTGTCCATGTCAGCCTTTCCTTCGTCGGTGCCGGGCTCAGCCGGCGGCAAGGTGCTCGCGCAAGGAACGCGGACGCATGTCGGTCCACACCTGCTCGATCCGGTCCAGGCACGTCTCGCGGTCGCCGACGGTGCCCTCCTCGGTCCAGCCGAGGGGCAGGGCACGGCCGGCGGGCCAGATCGAGTACTGGTCCTCGTCGTTGCGGACCACGCGGTAGTCGCTCATGGGCACTCCTCTTGATCGATCGATGTCGCGGCCGGCAGGTCGGCGACCGGCCGGTCCAGTCCGTCGGCCAGGGCGTCGAGGACGCGCCTGACGTGGTGCAGCAGGTGCACGGCGCGCTCGTCCGACACCGCGTCGCGGTAATAGCTCACCTTCAGCAGCAGGGCCGGGTCCGGCCAGACGACCAGCCGCAGCGTCTCGTCGCCGGCGGCGCCGTTCGCGATCGGGTTCCAGCCCGCCAGCCGCGACTGCAGGCGCCCCTCGAACGGGAAGTTCTCGACGACGATCTCCGAGTCGTAGAGCCGGTCGGCGTCGGCGATCCCGCACCAGCGCTGCACGTCCAAGGGGGAGACGTGCTCGAACGCGGCCGCCTCGGCGTGACGCTCCTGCAGGCCGCGCAGCCAGCCGGCGCAGCGCGCCCCGGGGTCGATGGCGACGCGGACGGGCAGCCGGTTGTTGAGGCAGCCCACGACGTCCTCCACGCCCTCGACCGCCGCCGTGCGGCCCGAGACGACCGTGCCGAAGACCAGGTCGCCGGTCCCGAGCGCGTGGCCGAGCGCGATCGCGTACGCGCCCTGCACCAGCGTGTGCAGCGTCAGCCCCGCCTCGGCGGCCCGCCGGCTCAGCAGCGCCGTGCGCTCGGCGGGCAGCCAGAGGCGCTGGTCGGCGTGCGGCGCGCCGCCTTCGGAACCGGGCCCGAGCCCGCCGGCGACCAGTCCGCGCGGCGTCCCGGCGAGCCTGCCGGTCCAGTACGACCGCGCGGCGGCCAGGTCGTGCTCCGCCTGCCTGCGGGCGATCGTCCCGGGCTCCGGCCGGGTGGCCAGGGTGACCGGCTCCCCGGCGCGGAACCCGTCGTGCAGGTCGAACAGGTCCCGCAGCAGCGCCGAGAACGACCAGCCGTCGAGGCTGAGGTAGCAGTAGTCCCACACCAGGTAGGCCGATCCGGGCCCGAGGTCGAACACGGTCAGCTCGACCTGGCAGCGGCGCCGGGGGTCGGCCGGGGCGCTCCCGACGTCCTCCAGGTGCCGGTCGACCGCCGCGACCGCCTCGGCCGTGCCGAGCCCGCCGAGGTCGTGGCGGCGTACGCGGAGGGCGGCGTTGCGGTGCACCACCTGAAGGTCCGTGCCGTCGTGCGCGTGCAGCGAGGTGCGCAGGGCCGGGTGGTGCTCGACCAGCGCGTGCCAGGCCAGGATCAGCAGGTCCACGTCCACGTCGGTGCCGCTGACGTCGAACGCCTCGTACACGCGGTACATCCCGGGCCGGGGCCGGTGGCGCAGCCGGCTGAGGCCCCAGCGCTGCATCGGCCCGGCCGGTTCGACGCGCTCGGCGTCGAGCAGCCCGGCCAGCAGCGCCGGCCGGTCCGCGCCGCCGATGCCGACGTGGGCGGTCTCGGGCAGCCGGAACCCCCGGGCGACCGGCCGGGCCGCCGGCGGCTCGCTCTCCCGGGGCGTCCAGGTCGCGCCGAGCGCCCCGGCCAGTTCGCGGACCGTCTGGTGGGCGAACACGTCCCGTACGGTGAACGGCATCCCCGCCGCCCTGGCCAGCGAGACCATGCGGATGCTGGAGATCGAGTCGCCGCCGACGGCGAAGAAGTTGTCGTCGGCCGCGAGATCCTCCCGGCCGAGCACCTCCCACCAGACGCGCAGGAGCGCCGCCTGCCGGTCGTCCGGCGGGGCGGCACCGGCCGGGCCCCGCCCGCGTACGGGCTCGGGCAACGCGCTCGGCACCAGCTTGCCGCCCGCCGTGCGCGGCAGCTCGGCCAGCTCGACCAGGTAGGCGGGCACCTGGTAGCCCGGTATGCGCTCGACGAGGAAGCGCCGCAGGTCGCCGGTGTCGAGCGTGCCGCCGGGCCGGGGGACCACGTAGGCGATCACCTCGTGCGAGCCGTCGGTACGCACCGCGCGGGCCACGACCTCCTCGACGTCGGGATGGGCGGCGACCGCCACCTCGACCTCGCGCAGCTCGACCCGGTGGCCGCGTACCTTGATCTGGCCGTCCACCCGGCCGACGAAGCGCAGCACACCGTCGGCGTCGACCTTGGCCCGGTCACCGGTGCGGTACATGCGCGCGCCCGGCTCGCCGGCGAACGGGTCCGGCAGGAACCGCTGCGCCGTCGCGGCGGGCAGGCCGGGATACTCCCGGGCCAGGGCGGGGCCGGCGATGTACAGCTCGCCCGCCAGGCCCGGCGCGACCGGCCACAGGTCCGCGTCGAGCACGTAGGCGCTCATGCCGCGCATCGGCAGGCCGATGGGCAGCACCGGGCCGAGCCGGCCGTCGCTCACCGAGCCGGTGTGGGTGGTCGAGGTGATCAGGGTCTCGGTCAGCCCGTACGCGTTCACCACCGGCACGCCGGTGCGCTCCGACCAGCGTTCGAGGTCGGCCACGTAGCCCGCCTCCGCGCCGATCACCACGGTGCGCAGCGAGGCGGGGAGAGGTCGCGGCCGGCGTTCCAGGTCGCGGGCCCACTCGGCCCAGTAGGAGCTGGTGAAGTCGGCCAGCGTGCCCCCGCCGTCGGCGAGGACCCGTTCCAGGTCCACCGGGGCGATCTTGTTGTCCTCCAGCAGCAGCGCCGCGCCGCCCAGGCACCACACCGGCATCGTCTCCTCGAAGCAGACGTCGAAGGTCAGCGCGGAGAACTGCAGGAACACGTCGTCGGCGGTGATCGCGAGCCGTTCGGCGAAGACGCTGGTGTAGAACGCGAGCGCGTCGTGGCCGACCGCCACCGGCTTGGGCAGCCCGGTCGAGCCCGAGGTGAACAGCACGTACGCCAGCGAGCCGAGCAGCGTGGCGGGCGGCTGCCGGGTGACCTCGTCGAGGCCGTCCAGGTCCAGCCAGGTGAGCTCGACGTCGAGGCCGAGCCGCTCCGCCACGTCCTTGGCCGCCTCGGGGGACTCGGCGAGCCCGACCCGCACGCCGGCGGCCTCGGCCATCGCGCGCAGCCGCTGGTCGGGCAGGGTGAGGTCAAGGGGGACGATGGCGGCGCCGGCGTACCAGGTGCCGAGCACGGCGACGGCCCAGCTCACCCCGCGTGGCAGGGCGAGCAGCACGGTGTCCTCCGGGCCCGCGCCCGCCGCCTGGATCCGCGTGGCCAGCGCTCCGGCCAGGCGGTCGAGCTCGCCGTACTTCACCTCGTCGCCCCGGTCGGTCCGGACCGCGACGGCGCCGGGGCGCAGGGCCGCCCGCTCGGCGAACTGCACCGTCACCGGCACCCGGGTCGGCAGGACCGGCCCCTCGGCCCGGGACGGCCCGAACAGCAGGCTGCCGCTCCCGCCGGCGTCCAGATCGCGCACCAGCCCGCCGCCCTCGTCGGCCGCGAAGGACTCCAGCAGGGCCGTGTACGCCCCGGCCAGCGCGGCCACCGTGCCCTCGTCGAACAGGTCCGTGCGGTACTCCCAGTCGGCGACGACCCCGGTCTCGGTGACCTCCATGTCGAGGCCGAGCTCGAACTTGGCGTTCGTGCACGGCGTCAGCATGCGCCCGGCGGTGAATCCGGCCCCGAACTCGGGGGCGATCACGTCGAGCTGGCCGAGCCCGCACACCACCTGCACGATCGGCGCGTACGCCGTCGAACGCGGCAGGCGCAGCCGGTCCACCAGCTCCTCGAAGCCGACGCCGCCGTACCGCATCGTCTCCAGGACGCGGGCCCGGACCTGGTCGAGCAGGTCGAGGACCGTGTCGCCGGGCCCGACGCGCAGCCGCAGCGGGGTGGTGGTGACGAACATGCCGACGGTGTCGGCGTCCTCCATCGACGTGCGCCCCGACGACGGCGACCCGATCACCAGGTCGCGCTGCCCGGTCAGCCGCGCCAGCAGGACCGCGTACGCGGCGAGCACCACCATGTACGGCGTCACCCGCCACCGCGCACACGCCGCCAGCAGCCGCCGCCACAACTCGGGCGGTACCGGCCGCCGCAGCGCGGCGCCCGCGCTGCCGCCGCCCTCGGGCCGGGCCCGGTCCGCCGGCAGGTCGAGCACCTCGGGAGCGCCGCGCAGCAGCTCCTCCCAGTAGCGCAGCGCCTCCTCGTGGCCGGGCGGCACGGTCGTGTCCCGCGCGAACCACGACGCGGGCGCTTCGACGGCGGCATCCCGGTAGAGCAGGCCGAGATCGCGATACAGCAGCCGCAGCGACAGCCCGTCGCACACCAGGTGGTGCACCACCAGGACCAGCACGTGATCATCGGCGGCCAGCCGCAGCAGCGCCGCGCGCAACAGCGGGCCGCGCGACAGGTCGAACGGCCGGCCCACCTCCTGGGCGAGCCTGGCCCGCGCCATCTCCAGCGCGGTGTGTGGCGACGGCGAGAAGTCCACGACCGGCATTGCGAGCACGACCGGGCCGCCGTCCTCCAGCGCGGGCCGCTCGCCCGCGACGACGTGGCCGCGCAGGATGGGGTGCCGGTCGAGCAGGGCCGTCAGCGCCCGGTGCAGCACGTCCGCGTCGAGCGGGCCGCGCACCCGCAGCGAGGCGTTGATGTGGTAGAGCGCCGCGCCGTCGTCCGGCCGCGTCTCGCGCTCCCACTGCTCGCCGAACCAGAGCCCGAGCTGCGCCGGGGTCAGCGGCACACGGGCGGTCGCGCCGGTCATGCCGGGACCTCCTCGGCGAGCGGGACCAGGGCCAGGTGACCGGCCAGCTCGGCGACCGTCGGGTGCGCGAAGAAGGCGGCGACCGGGAGGTCCACGCCGGTCGACTCCTTGATCCGATGGCGGATCCGCAGCACCGCGAGCGAGTGCCCGCCCAGCAGGAACAGGTTGTCGTGCCGGTTCACCTGGGGCACGTCGAGCACGTCGGCCCAGATGCCGCTCAGCACGCGCTCCAGCGTGGTCCACTCCGCGTCGTCCGGCTCTGTGCCCGTGCCTGTGCCCGTGTCGGGGGCGGCCGTGTCCGGTGGTTCCGGCAGCCGGGCCCGGTCGATCTTGCCGGAGGTGGTGAGCGGGATCTCGTCGAGCAGGACGTAACGCGACGGCACCAGGCCCGAGGGCAGTTTGCGGGCGGCGTGCGCGGTGAGGTCGCCGGCGGACGGCGGTGTGCCGGTGGCCGGCCGCACGTAGGCCACCAGGGTCTGCGCGGGAGCCTCGCCGCGCACCACGACGTACGCGGCCGCGACGGCCGGATGCGTGCCCAGCACCTGCTCGATCTCGCCGAGCTCGATGCGCAGGCCACGGATCTTGACCTGGTGGTCGCGCCTGCCCAGGTACTCGAGCCGGCCGTCCAGCGCCCACCGGGCCCGGTCGCCGGTCAGGTAGAGCCTGCCGCCGGGGCGCGTGCCGTACGGGTCGGGGACGAAGCACCCGGCGGTGAGACGGGGACGGCCGACGTAGCCGTCACTGACGCCGTCGCCCCCGATGGCCAGCTCGCCCTCGACACCGCGTGGCAGCAGCAGCCCGTCCTGGTCCACGACGTAGGCCTGGACCTCGGCCCCCGGCTCGCCGAGCGGCCAGGGCCGGCCGGGGTCGGCGGTCACCGGGCCGCCGGTGACGAACACGGTCGTCTCGGTCGGGCCGTACAGGTTGCGCACCAGTGGCACGCCGGCCTCCTCCACCATCCGGACGAGCGGCGCGGTGCCGGCCTCGCCCTCGAAGTTGACCGAGCGCACGCCCGCCGGGATCGCGCCCTCGCGCAGCACCTCGGCGAGCATGCTGCCGACCACGTTGATCTGCGTGGGGACCAGGTGCTCCGGCAGCGACGGCAGCGCGAACAGGTCGTCCACGAGCACGACCGTCTTCCCGCCCGCCAGCGTCGGCAGGAGCTCATGCACCGAGACGTCGAACGTCAGCGCCGTCGCGGCGAGCGTGCGCTCCATCAGCCCGTCCGGGGTGTCCGCGAGCGTCCAGCGCACGAAGTGGTCGAGGTTGGCGTGCGTCACCCGGCAGCCCTTGGGACGGCCGGTGCTGCCCGAGGTGTACATGACCCACGCGGTCGCGGCCGGGTGCGCGGGCCGGAACGGATGGCCGGGCGCGGGTGCGAGCACGGTGACGTCGACGGCCTCCCAGTCGCCCGGCGGCAGCAGCCCGGCCGTGCCGGGCTCGACCAGGACCCGGCGCGTGCCCGAGTCCGCCAGCATGTACGCGATGCGCTCGGCCGGATGGGCGGGATCGAGCGGCAGGTAACCACGGCCGGACAGCAGCGTGCCCAGCAGCGCGATCGACGCGAGCGGCGTGCGGCGCAGCAGGACGCCGACGGGCGCGCCGTCGTCGGCGGCCGAACCGTCGAGCAGCCGGGCGATCGACCGGGCCCGATCGGCGACCTCCGCGTACGTGAGCGTCCCGGCCGTCGTGCTGATCGCGGGCGCGTGCGGGGTCCGCGCCACCACACCGGCGAACAGCGCGGCGAACCCCGCCGCCGGCCTGGCCTGCGGGCCCGTGCCCAGCGCGAGCAGCCGGGCCCGGCTCCCCGCGTCCACCAGGTCCACCTCGCTGAGGCGCGCGCCGGGGTCGCCGGCCATCGCGGCCAGCAGGTGCAGGTACGACTCCGCCACCTCGGCGATGAACTCCTTGGCGAACAGGTCGCTGTTGAACTCCCACAGCAGCGTGACCCGCCCGTCGAAGCGGCCGTCCGCGCCCGGCTCGGCCTCGGCCCTCGGGATGACCACCACGTTGAGGTCGACCTTCGCCGAGCCGTTGTCGCGCTCGTACACCGTCGCCGAGCAGCCGGGCAGCTCCAGGTCGGGCATCCGGGCGTCGTTGGCGCTGAACATGATCTGGAAGTAGGGGTTGGCCGCCGGGTCGCGGTCGGGGTTGAGCGCGCGCACCAGCTCCAGGAAGGGGAACTCCTGGTTCGCGGTGGCCGCCCGCACGGTCTCGGAGCTGCGGCGCAGCAGCTCGGCGAAGGTGGGATCGCCGCCCGCGTCGCAGCGCAGCACGACCGCGTTGACGAACATGCCGATGACGTCCTCGGTCTCGGCGGGCTGGCGGTTGCCGAACGCCGAGCCGACCGCGAGGTCGTCCTGGCGGGTGTAGCGCCACAGCGTGGCGTAGAAGCCGGCGAGCATGGCGCTGAACAGCGTGGTGTGGTGGGTCCGCGCGAGCTCGCGGAGCGCGGCGACGGTCCGCGCCGACACCTCCAGCCGCACCATGCCGCCGTCGAAGCTCTGCGGCGTCGAACGGGCCTTCGTGGTGGGCAGCGACACCGCCGGCGGGCTGCCCGCCAGGGTCGCGGCCCAGTGGTCGCGCCGGTGCCGCATGCCCGCGCCGGACAGGGCCCGTTGCTGCCAGCGGGCGTAGTCGGCGTACTGGAACCCGGCCTCGGGCAGCCCCGCCGGCTCGCCGGTCACCTCGGCGGTGTAGGCGGCGCGCAGCTCACGCATCAGCAGCCCGAACGACCAGCCGTCGTGGACGAAGTGGTGCTCCACCAGGATGATCTCGTGGACGTCCGGGCCGAGCCGGACGACCGTCCACCGCACCAGCGGCAGCCGGCCGAGGTCGAACGGCGTGGTCATGTCACGGACGACCAGCTCCTCCACCCTGGCCCGGCGCTCCGGCTCCGGCACCGCGGACAGGTCCACGAGGTGGACCGGCATCGGGCCCTCGGCGTGCACCCGCTGGAACGGCACCCCGTCCTCGTCGTGGAAGGTGGTCCGGAAGATCGACTGGCGGACGGTGATGACGCCGACCGCGCGCCGCAGCGCGTCCAGGTCGAGGTCGCCGACGACCCGCATCGTCGTCTGCGCGTGGTAGGCGATGTTGCCGGGGGAGAGCCGGTCGAGGAACCAGACCTGCTGCTGCTGCGCGGTGAGCGGCACGCGGTCGTCGTCACCGCCGCGCTCCATCGGGGGCAGCGCGGCGTCGGCGCGCGAACCGCCCCGATCGACGAGCGCGGCCAGCGCGGTGACCGTCGGGTGCGCCATCAGGTCGCCGACGGTGAGCTCGACCGGCCAGTGGGCGCGGATCCGGTTGATGATCTGCACGGCGGCCAGGGAGTGACCGCCGAGGTCGAAGAACGAGTCGTCGGCGCCGACCCGCTCCACGCGCAGCGTCCGGCCCCACAGCTCGGCCAGCTCGATCTCGGTGGCCGTGACCGGCGCGCGGAAGGGCACGTCGTCGGCGCGCCGCCAGAGCTGGGACTTGGGCAGGGCGTCCGCGTCGATCTTGCCGCTGGGCAGCAGCGGCAGCGCGTCCACGACGACGTAGCGGCTGGGCAGGTGCCCGGGCGGCAGGGACCGCGCCAGGTGTTCGCGCAGCCTGCCCGCGGTGGGCACGCAGTGGGGGTCGACCGGCACGACGTACGCGACCAGCCTGGTGTCACCGTCGTCGCCGGCCTCGGCGCGCGCGTGGGCGGCGGCCACCTCGGGGTGGGCGCACAGGTGCCGGACGACCTCCTGCGGGTGCACGCGCTGGCCCCGGATCTTCACCAGGCCGTCGGCCCGGCCGAGGATCCGCAGCACGCCGCGGGCGTCGAGGACGCCGCGGTCGCCGGTGCGGTACAGGCGCGCTCCCGGCCGCCCGGACCAGGGGTCGGGCACGAACCTGTCGGCGGTGAGCCGGGGGTCGCCGCGGTAGCCGAGCGCCACCCCGGCCCCGCCGATGTGCACCTCACCGGGCTGCCCGGCCGGGACGCGGTCCAGGTTCTCGTCGAGCACGAGCACCTCGGTGCCCCGGACGGCCGTGCCGACGGGCAGGGTCGCCCCCTCACCCGCATTCTCACCGTCGCCGGTCAGCGGGTGCGTGGCAGAGGTGATGGTCGTCTCGGTGAGGCCGTAGGCGTTGATCGTCTCGATCCGGCTGAACCGGCGCCAGGTGGCCAGCGTCGCGGCCCGGCCCATGTCGCTGCCGATGACGAGCAGGCGCAGCGAGGAGGGTACGGCGCCGCCGCCCTGGTCGAGGTCGCGTACCCACTGTTCCCAGTAGGGGGTGGGCAGGTTGGCGACCGTGACCCGCTCGCGGTCGAGGAGGCCGGCGAGCTGCTCGGTGCTGATCGCCGTGCCGCTCTCGGCGGCCGGCGCGAGCACGAGCGTGCCTCCGGCCAGCAGGGTCGGGAAGATCTCCTCCAGCGCCACGTCGAAGCTGATGGTGGCGAACTGCAGGGCCCGGTCGTCGGGGCCGAGCGCGTACGCCGCCCTGACGGCCTCGGCGTGCGCGCCGAGCGCGCGGTGCGGGACCTCGACGGCCTTCTGGGTGCCGGTGGTGCCCGAGGTGAACAGCACGTAGGCGAGCTGCTCGGGATGCGGGAACGTTCCAGCGGGGGCGGTTCTGGTCGCGGGCAGCAGCGGAACCCCAGCCCGCCCCGCGACGGCGGCCCCCGCCGCGTCGGTCAGGCACAGGTCGGCGGTGGCCAGCATGCGCGTCCTGCGGTCGAGCGGCAGGTGCGGGTCCACCGGCAGGAAGGCGGCGCCGGACAGCAGGACGCCGGTCAGCGCGGCGATCAACTCCTCGCCCCGGGGCAGCATGACGGCGACCACCGTCTGCGCCCCGGTGGGGCCGGCCGGGTCGCCGACGCGTGCCGCGACGCGCAGCGCACGGTCGCGTAATTGCCGATAAGTAAGTTGCGCGGCGCCCGTGCGCACGGCAATTCGATCGCCGCCGGTTCTTAACGATTCGGCGAGCGCGGCGCACAAAGAATACGGCAATTCAGTGGCGTCACCGGGCTTGGTGTCCACACGTCCTCCTGGTCGTCGATCATGCTTCGGCAACGTCCCGCGTTGCCGCCGACCAGCATGCCAGCCGCCTCACACGCTGTCTTCGTGACTTGTGACAATCCCCTTGAGGCCACTCCGGCGTTCTTTTCATCACAACTGCTAATGGGTCGAAGTGGCTCTTTTCATTAGTCTCGCAGTGTGCCGGAATATCCAAAAAAAGGAACGAGAGATGACTGACAAGTTATGGGGCGGGCGTTTTGATGAGGACATCACTCAGGACGTGCTCGACTACACGCTGACCGTGGACGTGGACGAGCGGCTCGTCTTCGCGGACCTGTGGCAGGACATCGCGCACGTGCTGATGCTGGGCGCCCAGAGCATCGTCACCGACGAGGTGACGCGGCCCCTGCTCGGCTCGCTGCTGCGCCTGTGGGACCGCAGTGAGCGCGGCGAGCTGCGGCTGCGCCCGGAGCTCGAGGACGTGCACTTCAACATCGAGCAGCAGGTCATCGAGGACGTGGGGCGGGAGGTCGGCGGCCATCTGCAGACCGCGCGCTCCCGCAACGACCAGGTGGCCACGGACACCCGCATGTACCTGCGGCGGGTCCAGCTCGACGCGGTCTCGGCCAACCTGGAGCTCGTCCGTGAGCTGCTGGGCTTCCCCGAGGAGGAGCTGCTCGCGATCCTGCCCGGCTACACCCACAGCCAGGCCGCCCAGCCGATCTCCGTCGCCTTCTGGAAGACCGCGCACGCCAGCATGCTCCTGCGGGACGTGCGCCGGCTGCGGGGCGCGTTCGAGCGCACGGACGAGTCACCGCTGGGCGCGTGCGCGCTGGCCGGGACGTCCTTCGCGCTCGACCGCGAGGTCACGGCCCGGCTGCTCGGCTTCCGGCGGGTGCTCGGTCACGCGCTGGACGCCACCAGCGCCCGCGACCATCTCATCGAGAGCGCCGCGGCCTTCGCGATCGGCGGCAACAACCTGTCGCGCATGGCCGAGGAGATCGTCATGTGGAGCGGGCACGAGTACAGCCTGGTCGAGGTGTCCGACGCGTACGCCACCGGCAGCTCGATCATGCCGCAGAAGAAGAATCCGGTCGTCGCCGAGCTGGCCAGGGGCCGGGCCGGACGCACCGCGGGCACCCTCGTCCAGCTCCTCACCATGGCCAAGGGGGTGACCCTCGGCTACAGCTGCGACCTCCAGGAGGACAAGCCATACCTGTGGCACGCCATCGACGCCTACCTGTCCACCCTGCGCATCGTGGCCGGTCAGACCCGGGGGCTGCGCTTCGACGGCGCCCGCGGCGAGGAGCTGTGCTGGGACAACTTCTCCACGGCCACCGAGCTGGCCAACCACCTGGTCGCCGAGCGGGGGCTGCCCTTCCGCGAGGCGCACCACGTCAGCGGCGCGCTCGTCGCGGCCCTCATCAAGCGGGGCGCCACGCTACGGGACACGGCCGCCGGCGCCGAGATCCTCGCCGAGTCCGGGCATCCCGTGGCCGAGCCCGTGCTCGCCCGTATCTTCGCGCCCAGGGCGGCGGTGTCCGGCTACATCAGCCCCGGCGGCACCTCGCCGCAGAGCGTCACGGTGGTGCGCGCCGAGTTGCGCGCGGCCGTGACCGCCCACGCCGACTGGCTCGACGAGACCCGGCGGCGGCTGTCCGGCGCGTACGAGGCCGCCTTCGCCGGGGCCCGCGACGTCATCGCCGGCGCCGACGTCGGCAAGACCCTCGACCGGATCGTTTCCGACCTGCCCACGATCGATGGAGACCTCATATGAAGATCGTTCTGGCCTACTCCGGCGGCCTCGACACGTCCGTGGCCCTGCACTGGCTCAAGCAGCGCCACGACGCGGAGATCATCGCGTTCTGCGCGGACATCGGCCAGCTCGAGTCTCTGGAGACCGTGAAGGAGCGGGCGCTGCGCACCGGCGCCTCGAAGGTCTACGTGGAGCCGCTCACCGACCGGTACCTGAAGGACTTCGCGCTGCCCGCCCTGCAGGCGCACGCGCGCTACGAGAACAAGTACCTGCTGGCCGCGCCGCTCTCCCGGCCGCTGATCGCCCAGCGCATGGTCGAGATCGCGCACGCCGAGGGCGCGGACGCCGTGGCGCACGGGGCCACCGGCAAGGGCAACGACCAGGTGCGCTTCTACACCAGCGCGACCGCCCTCGACCCGCGCCTGCGGGTGCTGGCGCCGGTCATCGACTGGGAGCTGACCACCCGCGAGGCGGAGCTGGACTACGCCCGGGAGCACGGGATCGAGGTGTCGGTCAGCAAGGAGAACCCGTACAGCATCGACACCAACATCTGGGGGACCAGCATCGAGTGCGGTGAGCTGGACGACATCGACCGGCCGCCGCCCTGCCACGCCTGGCAGCTCACCGCCGACCCCAAGCTCGCCCCCGACCGGGCCGAGCGCGTCACCGTGGGGTTCGACGGCGGGGTCCCCGTCTCGCTCGACGGCGACAAGCTGGAGCTGGCGGACCTGGTGAGCCGCCTGACCGCGATCGCCGCCGGCCACGGCGTGGGGCGGGTGGACATCGTCGAGAGCCGGGTCGTGGGCTTCAAGACCCGTGGCATCTACGAGGCGCCGGCCGCGACCGTGCTGATGGCCGCGCACGAGGAACTGGAGGCGATCGTCCTCGACCGTGAGACGCTGCACCACAAGCAGGGCCTCGCGCAGCGGTACGCCGAGCTCGCCTACTACGGCTACTGGTTCTCCGACCTGCGGCGCGCCCTGGACGGCTTCGTCTCCACGCTGCAGCCGCAGGTGACCGGTGAGGTGACCGTCGAGCTGTACAAGGGGACGTGCACGATCGTCGGCCGCCGCTCGCCGTACTCCCGCTACAGCGACGCGCTGGCCACCTACGAGGCGGGCGACACCTTCGACCACCAGGCCGGCGCGGGCTTCGCCTACGTGTGGTCGCTGCCGATCAGGGGCGCCCAGCTCGCGCCATAGCCGATCCGGGTGGTTCCGGGCTCCGGGGGTGGCTAGCCGCGCGGCAGGTGCACGGCCAGCAGGGCGATGTCGTCCCTGGAGTCGTGCGCCGCCATGGCGTCCATCGCCCGGTCGCACACGTCCTGCGGGTCGGCGCCGTGGCCCGACAGGGCCTCGCACAGGGCGGAGAGCCGCTCGGCCAGGGGCTGATGGCGGGTTTCGACCAGCCCGTCGGTGTAGAGCAGCAGGGTGGAGCCCGGCGGCAGGGTGAAGGTCTGGCTGGTGTAGCCGAAGCCGGGGTCGGCGCCGAGGATCAGGCCGTGGTGGACCTGGAGGAGGTGGGCGGGGCCGGTCGGCGGGATGAGCAGCGGGGGCAGATGGCCGGCGTTGCTGATCTGGAGCCGGTGGACGGCCGGGTCGTAGATCGCGTAGCACAGTGTGGTGAACTGCCGCTGCGCCCTGGTGTTGAGGAACTGGTTGAGGCGGTCGAGCAGCAGCGCCGCGGGCAGGTCCTCCAGGGCGTACGCGGCGATGGCCGTGCGCAGTTGCCCCATCAGGGCGGCGGCGGTGAGGCCGCGTCCCATCACGTCGCCGATGACGAGTGCGAGGCGGCCGCCGGCCAGGGAGAGCGCGTCGTACCAGTCGCCGCCGACGTACTGGCCGACGGCGCCGGGCTGGTAGCGGCCGGCCAGGCGCACGCCGGGGTGGGCGGGCAGCGCCGGCGGGAGCAGGGAGCGCTGCAACTGCACGGCGATGCGGTGCGCGCGGTCGTAGTGGGCGGCGTTGTCGAGGGCGAGGGCCGCGCGGTCGATCAGATCGTGCAGGAAGGGCCGCTGCGCGGGGTGGGAGGCGGCGGCGGTGGGCGCCACCAGGGTCACCACGCCGATGACCCGGTCGCGGTGGCGGAGCGGCAGCGCTGCCGGATCCGTGGGCAGGGGCGGCTGGAGCAGGGCGGCGCGGTCGGGGCCGGGCAGGCCGGCGGAGTCGGTCCGGTGCAGGCAGCGCGGCAGGGCCGGGCCGTCGTCATCGTCGTCGTCGGCGTACAGCCAGACGGCGCACCCGCCGGCGAAGGCGGGCACGATCTCCTCACCCAGGATCCGGCCGGTCACGGCCGGGTCGAGGCCGGCGTTGAGCCGCTGGGCGATGTCGGCGAGCGAGGTGACGCGCGCGGCCGCCTCGGACCGCTGGCGGGCGATGCTCAGATGGGTACGGACCCGCGCGGTCAGCTCGGCCGTGGTGAACGGCTTGATCAGATAGTCGTCGGCCCCCGCCTCCAGCCCTTCGATGGCGGCCTCCTGGCCGGCGCGCGCCGAGAGCATGATCACCGGGATGTGCCGGGTGTCCTCGTCCGAGCGCAGCGCCTTGAGCAGGCCGAAGCCGTCGAGGTGGGGCATCATCACGTCGGTCAGCACGAGCTCGGGAGGCGCCTGGCCGATCTCCAGGAGCGCGGCCCGCCCGTCGGAGACCGCCCGCACCCGCCACTGCGGCGACAGGACATGGCACAGGTGGGCCCGCATGTCGGCGTTGTCATCGACGATCAGCACCTCGGGGGCCGGGCCGTGGCCGGTCGGGGCCGGGGGAGTCCAGCTCATGGCCTCCTGCACGTAGGCGGTCGACGTGGCCGCCCTGCGGGGCTCGGCGGAGGCGACGGGGGACGCCGCCCCGGGGCCGAGGGGCAGCAGCACGGTGAAGGCCGAGCCCTTGCCGACCGCGCTGTCGACCTCGATCGTGCCGCCGTGCTGGTGGACCAGCTCGCGTACCAGCGACAGGCCGATGCCGCTGCCCTCCTCGCTCCTGGCCGCCGTGCCGGCCACGCGGTGGAAGCGGTCGAACAGGCGCGGCAGCTCCTCGGCCGGGATGCCCACGCCGGTGTCGGCCACGACGAGGCGGGCCCGCTCGCCCACCGTGTCGAGACGGACGGTGACCTGGCCGCGCAGCGTGAACTTGAAGGCGTTGGACAGCAGGTTCAGGATGATCTTCTCCCACATGTCCCGGTCCACGGCGACCGGCTGGGGGAGCGGCCGGCAGTCGCAGATCAGCCTCAGCCCGCTGCGCTCCAGCGGAACCTGGAACAGGCTGGCCAGCTCGGCGGTGAGCGCGGCCAGGTCGACCGGCTCCAGCCTCGGCTGGACGCGGCCGGCCTCGGCCCGCGAGAAGTCGAGCAGCGTGTTGACCAGCTTGAGCAGCCGCAGCGCGTTGCGGTGGATCATCGCGACCCGCTCACGATCGGCCGCGCGCAGCGACTCCTGCTCGGCCAGCAGGTCTTCGGTGGGGCCGAGCAGCAGCGTCAGCGGGGTGCGGAACTCGTGGCTGATGTTGGAGAAGAACATCGTCTTGGCCTGGTCGAGCGCCGCCAGTTGCTCGGCCCGGTGGTGTTCGGCCTCCAGGGCGGTGGCGTCGGCGATCGCGGCCGCGATCTGGTCGGCCACCAGCACGGTGAAGTCGCGGCAACTGTCGTCCAGCGGCCGGCCGCTGTTGACCCCCGCGACCAGCAGGCCGGCGGGCTGCTCGGCGCCGGGCCGGGTGATCGGCAGCACCAGGGCGCGGCCGGGCGCGTCGAAACCCTCACGGGCGAGCGCGGCCAGCTCGGGCAGCGGCGGGCAGTCGACCTCGACGATCCCGCGCCGGGCGGCGGCCGGCGACCACGGGCCGTCGGCGGCGTGGAGGGGGCTCAGCGGGCCACCCGGGCTCAACCCGGCCGCCGCGGCCAGCTCGGCCCGCTCGCCGTCCGGATCGAGCAAGTACACCAGGGCGAAGGGCACGTCGGCCGGGTGGCGCGACAGCACCTCGACCGCGCGGACGCACGCCTGCGCCGCCGAGGTGCCGGCGCTCGTGCTCCGCTCGCCGAGCTCGCGCACGATCGCCAGCCTCCGCTCGGCCACCACCCGCTCGGTGGTCTCGGTGACCGCGCAGAACACCCCGCCCACCCCGCCGGACTCGTCGCGGATCGGGCTGTAGGAGAAGCGGAAGTAACCCTCCTCACGGAAGCCGCCCCGCTGCAGGATGAGCAGCAGATCGTGGGAGTACGTCGCCCTGCCCCGCTCCATCACCCCGGCCAGCATCGGCCCGATCGTCGGCCAGATCTCGTGCCAGCACTCCTCGGCCGGCTGCCCCAGCGAGCGGGGATGCTTGCCGCCCAGCACCGACAGGTAGGCGTCGTTGTAGACCAGCGCCAGCCGTGGCCCCCAGAAGATGACCATGGGGAACGGGCAGGCCAGGCAGATGCTCAGCGAGCTGCGCAGGCTCTGCGGCCAATCGCCGACCGGGCCGAACGGCGTGGCGGCCCAGTCATGCCCGCGCATCAGCGCGCCGACCGACCCGCCCGCGGCGAACATCTCCTCCATCGCCGGTTCGAGCGGCGTGCAGGGCCTCGAGGACATGACCACCTGGCTTCTCCCGGAGCAAGCGGCTCGACTTTCCGAAGTCTATTCCCCGCCCCCTGGGCCTTGCTGTAAACACGAGTGTGCCCAACCGGCGGGAGTCACTGACGGAGCATCGAATGGACGACCTGCGACTGTCCACCCATCACCTCGGGGACATCGCCGTCATCAGCGTCGGCGGCGAACTCGACACGGTGACGAGGGCCTCGCTGGACCGTTGCCTGCGCGCGTACTTCCGCACCCCCGGTGACCACGTCGTCCTCGACCTGTCCGGGGTGACGTTCATGGACTCCGGCTCACTCGGCATGATCACCGACCATCACCGGCGCGCCGAGGCCGCCGCGGGCCGGCTCGCCTTCGCCGGCGCCTCCCCATCCCGGATACAGGTGCTCTGGCTGACCGGTCTGGCGACCTGGCTGCCGCTCTACAACGACGTCGACGCCGCCGTCCTGGCCTTCGGCGGCTGACCTCCGGCCCGGCGGTCCCGGGTCCTTCGGCCCTGAGGCGACCGACCTCCGGCCCTGGACCGCGGGGGCTCCACGCGCTGCGATGGGAGGTGACGAAGGAGGACAGCATGATCATCGTAGGAGTGGACGGGTCGGTGGCCTCGCGGGCCGCCGTGGAGTGGGCGGCCGGCGACGCCGCACGCAGGCGGGCGCCGTTGCGGATCGTGCACGCGATGGACCGCACGCCGTACCAGATCGGCCGTTATCCCGGCACCTATCCCGGCACCGTCCTGCCGGACGAGCTGGTCCGCGAGGGGCAGCGGGTGCTGCGCGAGGCGGAGGCGCTCGCCCGCGAGCGTCACCCCGACGTCGAGGTGACGGCACAGGACGTGGAGGGCGCGCCCGCCGTGGTCCTGTGCGAGCAGGCCGGGGACGCCGCCGAGCTGGTGGTGGGCAGCCGGGGTCTCGGCGGGTTCGCCGGGGCGCTGCTGGGCTCGATCAGCACGTACGTGGCCGGGCACGCCGGCTGCCCGGTCGTCGTCGTCAGGGGAGAGCCCCGGGAGGCGCGCGGGGAGGTCGTCGTGGGAGTGGACGACTCGCCGGAGTGCGAGCCCGCGCTGGCCTACGCCTTCGAACAGGCCAAACTGCGCGGCGGCCGGCTGCGGGCGGTGCACGCCTGGCGGTCGCCGGTGCACGCGTTCGCGCCGGAGGCTGTCTACGACATGGACGAGGTCCGCGCGGCCCAGCACCAGGTCGTCCGTGATCGGGTGGAGGCGCTGCGCAAGGCGTACCCGGAGGTCGAGGTGGCCGAGGACGCTCCGGCGGCGCATCCGGTGGACGCGCTGACCGCCGCCTCGGACCAGGCCGACCTGCTGGTGGTGGGATCGCACGGGCGCGGCGCCCTGGGCTCGATCCTGCTGGGCTCGGTCAGCCGCGGCGTCCTGCACCACGCCCGCTGCCCGGTGGCGGTGGTCCGGGCTCAGTAGGGGAGCCTGCGTCCGGAAGGGGTCCGCAGGTCCAGGCCGGGATCCGGGCGGGCGGGGCGCGGCCTCGGTCTCATGTGCGTGATGCGCATCGCGGTCAACTCCTCATAGGTGGCTCCTGTTGTACGTCGCGCGGCATCCGGCGGATGAGTGGATCACGGCGTCAGTCACCCATGGCGCGCGCCAGGGCGTTGCCGCCGCCGGGTGCGACCGGGGTGGTGAGGAACACCGGCGTCTGGGCCATGAACCGCGGCCGCGTGCCCCGGTGCACGTCGGCCGCGTGCACGGTCAGCGGGTGCACCAGGTAGACGTCGCCCGGCAGTCCCGTCGCGTACGCCACCGGCCGGTCCGCGGACGCGGCGTCCACCAGCGGGCCGGCCTCGAACGGGTCGAGCACCCGCTCGCCCAGCGCCTGGGCGGCGTCACGGTGCGAGCCCACCCTGAGGCGGGTGGGCGCGTCGTCGTCGCCCACCTCCGACAGCAGCACCAGCAGCAGCATCGTCTCCGGCCGCGCCGACACCGCCCACGAGCCGTCGGGCCGGCCCAGGGAGGCGTCGACGTGCCAGCCCCGGTCGTCGGCCGGGGCCACACCGGGGAAGCGCACCGGCATGTTGCCGAGGGCGCCGCTCGGCACCCACCCGCCGGGCCCGGCCACCTCGTCCAGCGCCCGGCGCAGCCGCGGGCTGGTCATGAGCTCCCCGAAGGGGCCCTCACCGGTCAGGTCCGCGAACCACACCACGGGCCGCCGCCACCCGGAGGGGTCGTCGGGCGACAGGCCGATCCGCTGCCACACCAGCGCCCTGGCCGCGTCTCCGACCTCGCGCGGCACGACCGCCTCCAGCTTGGCGAACCCGTCGGCGATGAATCTCTCGATGTTCACGTCGTCCACGGCGCCACCATAACCACGGCGTCCACCGGTTTTCCGTGGACGAACGGGCCGGGGCCCGTACATCCACGGGATGACACCGGCACGAGGTCGGCCTGCGGGCTGATGCCCGGAGGTCCGCCGCTGTCCTAGTGCCGCGTCAGGCCACGTTTGCCCTCTTCACGATGCGGCGTAGGCGAGGGTTATCGGTGTTGCGGTTTCGCCAGGCGATGTAGCGGCGGA
>NZ_JBFAIM010000104.1:0-35848 GCF_040654715.1 Nonomuraea sp. NPDC050643
GCCGCCGCCCGCGCGGCCCGTACGGCGACACGGGACGCCGCCACGGCGCGGTCGGCGGCCTCGGCCGCACGTTGTGCCTGAGCCTTGGCGACCGCCGACTCCTGCCCCGCCGCCGCGGCGAGGCGTTCCGCCTCCTGCGCGTCGTTCTTGGCCGCCAGGGCCTCGGCCTCGGCGCGATCGGCCTGCGCGACCGCGGAGGTCGTCTCGAGGGCCGCACGGAGAGTCGCCTCGGTGGCGCTCGTCCGAAGATCGTTCAAGGTCTGGTTCTCGTTGTCCCTGGCCTGGGCCACACCCCAGTCGATCTGGACGAAGCGCTCGTGCATCTCCTGGCTGCCGTCCTGAAGCGCCCGGTTCGCCGCGGCCTGCACCTGCGGGCCGCCTTCAGCCATCGCGCGATTGACGACGGCCCGCAGGTCCAACCTGTACGGCACCCGCCATCCCGACTCGATGAACCGCCCCAGGGCTTCACGCGACCCGTTGCGCAGCACCACGTTCGCGGCGGCCTTGACCTCCGGCCCACCGGCCGCCTTCATCTCGTTCACGCTGGCGCGCAGGTCGATCTCCCGAGCGGTCTCCCAACCGCCGTCGAGGAACGCCGCCACGGCACCGGAGTCGTCCGAGACCAGGGCGGCGTTGGCGGCGGCGGACACCTCGGCCCCTCCGCGGGTCTTGATGCGGCCGACCTGTTCGCGATCGTCCTGCGCCGCGAGCCGGGGAAGCCGGTCAAGGAAGGCACAGATCGCCGCCCTGTCTCCGAGCAGAGCCGCCTCCGCGGCCGGACGGACGTTCACGCCGCCCGTGACCCATGCGTCCAGAACCGTCTGTCGTTCGCATACCGGGGCGCTGGGTGGATCCGTCACCGTCGCCGCGGCCCGTGTTCCACCCATCGGGCTGCCCACGAGAAGTAACGAGAGCACGACGCCGATGACACTCGCCGTCTGCCATGGGGTCCTGCCGCGTAACGCGCGCATCACATTCATCGCCGTCACTCCCACCATTTCGGTCGATGCTTAAAAAATGAATGGGCAGGACGACCGGCCGGCTTTCCTATGCCGGCCGGTCGTTCCGTCCTCAGTCGACGACCCGCAGTTCCAGCAGGGTCTCTCGGCAGTTGTCAGGGAAATCCGGGTGGTTCTCGTCGCACGTGACGTCCGTACGTCCGAACTGCTCGCTCTCGTCCCGCTCGACGAGCTTGGTCCGCTCCACGCCGGACGACACGTTCACGACTGTCGCGTCCACGTCATGGCCGGCCCCCGGTGAGCGGCCGTCTCCCTGCACCTCGTAGACGTTCGGGATCCGGATCTTCACCATTCCCGTCGGCCCGAGGACCTTGAAGCACACCGCCGTCACACCGAGGTGCGGCTCGCCGACCTCGGTGTCTCCGTTCAACAAGCCCGGGAACACCTTGATCACGCCGACCCCGTTCTCCGTGGACGCCGTGCACGAGACCCAGATGATCCCGCCGTTCCCAGTGATCAGCTCGAAGTTCTGCGCCTCGGCCTCGACCGGACTCCAGTTGACCTGACCGGAGGTGCCCGCGTACTCGTGATGGAAGGTGGCGGGATAGACGAAGGTCTCCACGATCGAGTCACCGGCGGCCTGGAGGCCGGCGGCACCGCCTTCGGCCTGGGTGCCCCCGGCCGGTACGAGGTCGCCGACGTACCAGCCCTGGATCTCGACCAGCAGGTGCGCGGTGCCGGAACTGTTGTTCCTGATCCGGACCTTGCCCCCGGTTCCGACCTTGACCACGGTGTGCCCAGCGCGTACGCCGTCGGCCGGTCGCGCGTAGTTGACCAGCGACGTGGTCCTCTCGAGGCCGTCGACCGGCCAGACGTTGAGGTGCCCGTCCGCCGTGTTGTCGACGACGGTCAGGTTCAGGGCCGCCGTGGTGCCCGCCGGCACGCCGAGCGGCACGTCGATGGTGCCGTTCGCCGCGATGGGCTCGCCGTCGCCGACCGTGCGGGTGTCCAGCAGGCGCGTCGCCGCCATCGTGCGCAGTCTCGCGCCGACGTCCGCGCTGCCGGTGAAGTAGCCCAGCGCGGTCGAAACGAAGTGCACCGGCGAGGCGCTGTTGTTCGTGAACGTCGCGCGTCCGTCCGCGCTCAGTTGCACCGCCACGCCGTGCGCGGTCGTACCGGGCACGAAGTCCATGACGCTGCGGTTGTTCGCGCCTCCGGGCGGGAAGGCGCCGACCCAGCCTTGCTGGGTCGCGTCGGTCACGATGAGGTCCAGGTACGCCGCGCCGGCCCCGGCCGGGATGGCGCCACCCGTCAGGGTGAAGGTGCGCGTCCCCCACGGCGGCACGATGCCGCCCGCGCCGCCCAGGCTGCTGCGGGTGTCCACGACCCGGGTGTGGTCGACCGGGACGAAGCCCCGCCCGGCGCTCCCCGAGGTGGTGTAGTAGCCCTGGACGTCGACCACCACGTGCGCGCCGGCGCCATTGCTGTAGACGGCGATCTTTCCGCCGGCGGGCACGGGCACCACCGCGGTGTTGGAGATGATCTGGTTCGCGGTGGCGTTCAGCATCGACAGGGGCGGGCGCGGCGCGCCCTCTGGCAGCAGCGTCAGAAAGGTGGGCTCGGTCGTCACGGCCGTGACGTCGACGAGCACCGCGGTGACGCCGGTGGCCGGCACGCCGCCCACCCCGGTCACCTGGAACGGCGTGAGGCTGCCCGCGGGCCGCGGGCCGGCGTCCGTGCCCAGCCCGGACCGCGTGTCGAGGACCGACGCGCTGGTGGGCAGGCGGACGAAGGCGCCTCCCCGCACGGTCTGCCGCACCCAGTCGCGGACGTTGTCCAGCCGGGTCTCGGTCGCCGCGGTACGGGTCTCCGACGCGTCGGTGTCGAGGCAGCCCGCCTGCCAGGACGCGGTGTGCAGGGCGACCAGCTCGAGGCCCGCCGCGGCACCGCGCAGCGCCGGCCCGCCGGCGTCTCCCTTGCAGATGGTCGCCGGTGCCGAGGAATCGCCGGTGATCTCGAGAGCCTCGGTGTTCACCGTCTGTACGGAAAAGGGCGCCGTGTGCAGCCGGTGCGGCACCCATTTCGTCGCCGTACGCCCGAAGCCGGCGACCTGCAGCACCTCTCCGGACGCCGGCGCGGTCGCGCTCACCCGCACCGGTGTCACCTCGACCACGGGGCTGGACAGCTTGGCCAGCAGGAGGTCGCGCGCCGGGTGCGGGACCACGTGCGTCACGCTGCGCGTCTGCCCCTTGCTGGTGGTGGTCAGGTTCTCCCGGCCGACGGTGACGGTGGTCGGCTGCGACGGCGGGCCGGTCGGCACCGGGCTGGAACCCTCGGCGAAGCAGGACCTGGCCGTCACGATCCACTCCGGATCGATCAGCGCGCCGGAACAGCCGCGCACCGCGTCGCCCACCCTGACGTCCGCCACGAACCCGTACCCGTCGGCGGGCGCCGCCGACCCACCCGCGATGCCGAGAGCGGGCACGGCGGGCAGCGTCGCGACGGCCACCATCCCACCGACTGCCAGCCCGACGAGTGCACCGCGGCATAACAGAAAACGCATCGACGACTCTCACTTCCGCCCGATGGCCGGCAAACGACAGCGGTTGCACACACAGCCTCGTTGCGCGCAATCATCGCGGAAGCCGCTTTCACGCCTGCTTCACGGCTGCTTCACGGCACACGAAGGGAGCGGTACATCCGGACGGTGTTGTCGTGCGCGGTGCTGGCCAGGAGGTCACCATGGGGGTGGAACGCCACCCCGATGTAGCCGCTCGTGGCGTCGGCGGCGGAGGCGGCGGAGCGTGGGGCTCGGGCTGACGCCCGTCTCGTCCCCGAGCACGGTCCCGGTGTTCGGTCGCCCCGCCTGCGATGAGTTCCGGTGCTCCATCCCGTCTTTACTTTGGAGGACGGCTACGACCAAGGAGAGGTCTCATGGGCAAGGTCATCTACTGGATGAACACCTCGACCGACGGCTACGTCGAGGATCCTGACGGCGGCATGGACTTCATGGACCCGCCAGAGGACTTTCGGCAGGCCGCGAACGACCATGTGCGCCGGATCTCGGCGTTCCTGTTCGGGCGGCGGCTGTACGAGGCGATGGAAAAGCCCTGGACGCAGGACCTCGGCAAGGAAGGCGCCCCGCCCCTCGAGCGGGAGTTCGCCCAGCTCTACAAGGAGACGCCACGGTACGTCTTCTCCGACACCCTCCAGACCGTCCCCGAAGGGCTCACGATCGTCCGCCGTGAGGACGCCGTGTCCGTGGTGACGCGCCTCAAGCGGGACATCGACGGCACCCTCCAGCTCGGCGGCGCCGAACTGGCCGTCTCCCTCCTGGACCTGATCGACGAGTTCTGGGTGTACGCGTTCCCCGTGATCATCGGAGGCGGTAAGCCGTACCTGCCCGTACGAGAGGCACTGCGGCTGCGCCTGGTCGAGCAGCGTTCCTTCGCCTCGGGAACCACGTTCCGGCGCTACGTACGACCCTGACCGGCCAGGAGGGCACCAGCGGCGAGGGGCCGGCCGTGACCCGCGACTCCTGCTGGTGCTCGGCCGGCGGCGCCCCTCGGGTCAGCGGGTGGGTGTGCCGTCGGCTCGCCGTTGTTGCTGTCGAGCGTGAGCACGGTGACCGGGCCGTAGTCGATGCGGTGGTAGTTGTCGCGGTGTTCCGGCGTCCCGTTGTCCGGGGCGTCGAAGTAGGCATGGAACTTGGCGCGCGAGCGCACGACGGGAGTCCGGTCCTGCGGCGTCCCGTACCCGCCGTTGAGCGCGCCGAAGCTCTCCCAGTTGCCGAACGCCGGGATGACGGGCACCCCGGTCAGCAGGTCGCCGGACGAGCCCGCGGTGTGGCGGAAGAACTCGTCCCAGCCGGGCTGGTAGCCGCCGCCCTGGACGAGGTCCCCGGTGAACAGCACGGCGTCGGGTGATCTGTCGCGCACGACCGCGAGGTTGCGGCGCAGGCCCTCGTCCTCGGTGAGGGGATAGCGCAGGACGGGCGTTCCGGACAGGACGGTGGTGCCGTACGTGCGGTCCCAGAGCGCACCGGTGGTGGCGGCCGGCCGGCGGCACCCGCGCCTGGCGCCCACTCCCGGCGCTGTACGCGCCCGCGCGGCTCGGTCTCGGAGTCGGACATGGCGATCAGCCTGATGCGCTGCCAGCGGCCGGCGTCCGGGGCGGTGTGGAACCGACCGCGGAAGGTCGCTCCGCCCTGCTCCACCGTGTACTGGTAGCGGGTCCCCGGTCGCAGATCGCTCACCTGCGTGGAGTGCTTGTAGCTGTCCGGACCTTCGAGCCACGATCCCTGTTCGAGCCCTGGGATCTCCTGGCCGAGCTCGGCGGCCGTGTAGGCGAGCTCCGGCTGGAGCCGGCCGGCGACCCGCGAGCTCCGGTCGCCGCGGATACCCGGGCCGCGGACGGTCAGCCGTCCCGGCCGGCCGTCCTCGGTGAACCAGGTGATCGTGATGCCCGAGGAGCTGGGGCTCCGCAGGTAGGGGAGGATGCGGAAGTACGCTGGCCGGGTGGCCGCCGTGGCCGGCGCCGCCAGGCCGGGGGCCGGCAGGAGGGCGGCGGCCAGCGCCGCCGCGCACATTCTCGTTCGCCTGCGCATGGCGTCCCCTCAGTGCTTCAGCACGACATCGCCGACGACGATGCGGTGGTCGGAGTACGGCGTCGTGACGACCCAGCCGGAGCCGGGGCCCACTTTGAAGTGCCGGCGGTCCACGAAAATGTAATCGATCTTCCGGTTGCTCTGGTAGGGGCGGTCGTAGTCGTCAGGCAGCCCATCGGCGCCCATGGTCCACTCGCCCTGGCGGTGCGGGCAGTCCTCGGTCCCGAGATTCCAGTGCCTGATGTTGCCGCGCCAGCGCGGGTCGGCTCCGTCGACCTCGTCGAACACCCCCGTACCGCCGCACTTGGCGTAGAAGTGGGTGAGCGACGGCAGGAACGGCAGCTCGTTCAGGTCGCCGAGCAGCGCCACCGGCATCCGGCGGGCCATCGGCGTGATGGACTCGGCGATCAGCTTCGACTGTGCGTAGTCGATGGACCGGCCGTAGTGAGGGTCGGCGGTGATGTCGGGGGCGTCGGGGAACGACTTCTCGTCGATGATGACCAGGGGCACCTCGGTGTGGGTCACGCACGCGCGGACGACCTTCGCGCGGGGCACGTGCACGTCACCGCAGACGAGCTTGCGGAAGCGCTGGCGATGGTGGTGGCCGAGGTCCAGGTAGGGCGTGCCGTCGAACGCCACCCGGTCGGACGGGTGCTTGCTCAGCAACCCCATGACGTGCCAGCCGTCGGGGTTGACCTGCGCGTCGTAGCAGTTGGGGATGGCGTGGTTCGTCACGACGACCTGCTCGGTGAGGCCGGCGTAGCCAGGCTTCGCCTTCAGCCGGTCCCGCAGGACGACCCACTGCGTGTAACACATCTCGTTGAGTCCGATGATCTCCGCGCGCTGCTCGTGGATCTTCGTCACGGCGTCGTCGACCGGCGCGCCCGTGCTGCCGCCGTTGAAGCCGTTGCCCGCGAAGTTGAAGTCCAGCATCCGGACCCTGCGCTCGGGCTGCCCGGCCGGCGCGGGGCTCGCCGGATCCGCGACGGCGACGGTGGGCGTCGCCAGGAGGAATGCGGCCGCTGCCACCACCGTGGTGACCCTGAATCTCATGGTGCCTCTCCCTGAGGATGAGCCCGCCACTCGGTCATTCCTGTCTAGACCGGTATTCGGCGGAAACGTAACGCCGAGCGGAGGGAGTGACAAGAGCGGGACATGTGCCGCAGGGGGTCGGGGGACGGAGCCGCCCGAAGGTGACGGGCGGGTCAGCCGGCGGTCGGCGGGCGGCTGACGTGCATCTGGATGACGTAGCGGTCGCCGCGGTACAGCGACCGGCCGAACTCCACGACGTTGCCCATGTTGTCCACCGCGACGCGCTCCACGAGGAACGCCGGCTCGTAGTCCGGCACCTCGAGCCGCCTGGCCTCGCTCCTGCTCAGACGGCTGATGGAGACGGTCTGCTCCGCGGTCTCCAGGCGCACGCCGAACAGCCGGCCGAGGAGCTCGAAGAGCGAGTCGTCCCGCCTCATCTCGGCGAGCAGGTTCGGGAACCGCCCGGCGGACAGGTTGGTGCGCTCCAGCGCCATGGGGACGCCGTCGGCGGTCCGCACCCGCTCGATGGAGTGAACCGGGTCGCCGGGCGCCAGGCCGAGGCGGGCCGCGACGTCGCGCGGGGCGGGCCGGGTGCGGCCGCGGTAGCTCTTGGCGCCGGGCGCCATGCCGCGCATCCGCATGTCCTCGCTGAAGGAGCGGAAGTTGTCGGAGTGGATGAGGGTGGGCTGCTGCACGAACGTGCCCCGGCCCGCGACCCGCCTGACCAGCCCGCGCGCCGCCAGGTCGTCGATCGCCCCGCGCACGGTCATCCGGGCCACGCCGAAGCGCTCGGCCAGGACGCGCTCGGAGGGGAGCAGGGCGCCGTCACGCATGTCGAGCACCAGGGCGGTCAGCACGTCCTGGATGTGCTTGCCCTTCGGGCTCCCCTCGCCCCCCGAGAACACCTCTGGAGCGACGTCCCGCGGTTCGTGTCGCGGTCTCGGCACCGCCGCCCCCTCCCCATCGTGGTCGGGCCATCCTATGAGCGGCTCACGCCCGGCGGCACCTGGACGGCCGTTGACATACGGTCTATACCAGTATTAGCTTCCAGGCCATCGCACAAGCGCCCGATATGGAGAAATTCACATGTTTCGCACACGGCGCGGCTTGATCTCGGCGGTGCCGGGCGTGAAGCCCCAGGACCCGCTGCTCGCGCAGGCGCTGGCGGCCTACCAGGCCGATCCCAGCCCGTACGTCACCTACGCGTACTTCTCCGGCGGCACCCCCACCGCCTGGGACCTGGCCTCCGAGGCGTTCTCGACGTTCGTCGCCGGGCGCTCCAGCGCCGAGGACGCTCCTGGCCGCCTTCTTCCTGTCGGGGCTGATGATCCCGGCCAAGCTCGGGCTGCTTCCGGTCTTCTACATGTTCCAGTCCATGGGCTTGATCGACACCCGGTCCGGCCTGGTGCTGCTGTACGCGGCCGGCGGCGTGCCGTTCTCGACCTTTGTGATCATGGGCTTCATGCGCGGGCTGCCCACCGAGCTCGAAGAGGCCGCCCGCCTCGACGGCGCGCACGAGGGACGGCTGTTCGTCTCGATCGCCCTGCCGCTCCTGCGCCCGGCCCTGGCCGTGGTCACCGTCTTCCAGTTCGCGCCCACGTGGAACGACTTCTTCTACCCGCTCGTCCTGCTGCGCAGCGACTCCAAGTACACCGTTCCCGTAGGCCTGACCCGCTTCTTCGGCGAGTTCGCCACCGACCGCGCGACCTTGTTCGCCGGGCTGGTGATCGCCCTGGCGCCGCTGGCCCTGGTGTTCGCGCTCGCCACCAAGCAGATCATCGCCGGGCTGACGGCGGGTATGTCACGGTGATGGCGGATCGCGAGTCTCTCATCAGCATCGACGGCGGCAAGTCCGAGCTCCGTCTGCTCGTGGACACCAGGCACGGCCGGCAGTACGGCGTCGGGCCCGGCATGTCCTACCGGCCGGGCGAGGACGGCGTCGCCCGGATCTTCGACAGCGTCCGGGCCGCGGCCGGGTCGGTCCGCCTGCCCGCGTCCCCCGCCGGTGCGGCCGTGGGTCTCACCGGCCTGCCGGGCGATCCGGCCCTGAGGCGCCGGCTGCGTTCCCTGCTCGAGAACTTCCTCGGGTGCCCGGTTCACCTCGTGGAGGACGCGCTGCTCGCCCACGCCGGCGCACTCGCCGGCGTGGGCACGGTGTTGTGCGCCGGCACCGGCACGACCGTCCTCTCGATCGGCGCCACCGGGCGCAGCGTCAAAGTCGACGGCTGGGGACCGCTGCTCGGGGATCGCGGCAGCGCCCACGCCATCGGCCTGGCCGGGCTGCGCGCCGCCGCGGCGGCCTGCGACGGCGTGGGCCCGGCGACCGAACTGGCCGACCGGCTCACGGCGGAGCTCGGCGGCACCGACCTGGGCAGCCTGCAGCGCTTCTACCGGGACGCCGCGCTGGTCCCGCGGATCGCCGCCTTCGCGCGTACCGTCCTGCGAGCCGCCGAACGGGATCCGGTCGCACGCGGCATCTGCGCGGAAGCGGCCGCGGCGCTCGCGGCGGGCGCCGCCGCGGCGGCGGCGCGCCTGCCGGACGCGGGCCCGCGGATCTCCTACAGCGGACGTCTCCTCGTTCCCGGCGACCTTTTGCACACATTTCTGGCCACGGACCTGTCCGACCGCGGGTTGGACCTGGTCGCGCCGGTGGCCACAGCTCTGGAAGGTGGATTGATCTTGCTCCGCTCGCAAGAACCGTATCGAGACCTGCTGCGGCAGCACACCACCCCTGCGGGAGAGCAGGAGTGAGGGCCGGGCATGGTGTCGAGCGACTCGACGTCGTCATGGGCGAGGCCATGGGCGGGTACGCCGACCGGACGGAGGGCGTGTCCGGCACCCTCGATCCGCTGGAGGTCCACGCCGTCACCTTCGCCGACGACGGGCACCGATTCGCGCTGATCGTCGCCGACCTCGTGTGCGTGAACAGCGACGTCGTCGAGTCGATCCGGAGCGCCGTCCGTGACCTCGGCGTCGACTCCTGCTGTGTGGCGGCCACGCACACCCATGCCGGCCCGGAGTCCGGGTGCGTGCCCGGCGGCGCCACGACACCCGGCTCGCTGGCGGAGCGCCTGCGTCAGGCGGCGCTCCGGGCCGTCACCGCCGCGCTCGCCGACGAGCGGGACGCCCTGCTGGACGCCAGGCGGGCGAGCGTCCCCGAGGTGGGCGGCCGGCGCCTGCTCTCGGACCGCGACACCACCGACGTGCCGGTGGACACACTGGTCGTCTCGTCCCCGGCGGGCGAGGTCAGGGGCGTCATCGTGGTCTCACCCGTACACCCCACGGTGCTCCCCGCGGACAACAGCGGCGCCAGCGCGGACCTCAACGGCGGCATCAGGCGCGCCCTGCGGGCCGATGACCGCTGGATCGTGACGGCCACCGGCGCCGCCGGCGACATCAGCACGCGGCACACCCGCCGGGCCCGCGACCGCGCGGAGGTCGACCGGCTCGGCCTGCTGGTGGCCGAGCGGCTCGCCGTCATGGTGCCGCCTGCGGGCGGGCGGCCCACCGTCACGGACCCCTCCGCGGGCGAGCCGGGGCGGGCGTCCGTGCTCCCGCCCGTCTCCCTCCGCGTCGAACTCCCTCCCAAGCGGCCCGCGGAGATCGTCGCCGCCCTGACCGCAGCCGCGGACACGCAGACGGCCGGCGCGCGGAACCGGAGCGTGCTCCACCAGGGGCGGCGGATCGCGCGCGGCCTCCAGGCCCAGGAACGCACCCAGGCCTACGAGATCGAGATCCAGGCGATCCGGCTCGGTGACGTCACGCTCGTGGCCGTGCCGGGCGAGCTCTTCCTCGAACTCGGCGAGGCCATCCGCGCCACGTCCCCTGTGGCCGGCGCGCCGGTGATCGTGCTCGGCTACGCCAACGGCTACCTGGGGTACCTGCCCAGCCGCGGCACCCCGGCCACGTACGAGACGCTTGTCAGCCCGGTCGAGGAGGGCAGCGGCGAACGCGTCGTGGCGGTCGCGGCCAGGGCCGTCGAGGCGCTGGGGAGCCCCATGGCCGCATCCCAGTTCGCCGTCCGGGCGGGAACGCTCGTCGACAAGGTGCTGACGACGCAGATGGACGCCATCGGCCGGGCGGCCGAGCTGGTCGCCGGCTCGATCGCCGCCGGCGGGGTGCTCCAGGCGTTCGCCACCGGGCACTCGCGAGCCGTCGCGCTGGAGCTCACCGGCCGGGCCGGCGGCCTGGCGGCCGTGAGCATGCTCGCCGTCAAGGACCTGGTGATGTTCGGCGGCGAGGACCCGGCGCTGATCCTGGACCCGACGTACGAGCGGACCCCCGGCCTCGCCGAGCGGATCTACACGCTGGCGAAGCCGGATCCGGCCGACGTGTTCCTCATCGTGTCGAATTCCGGGATCAACGCGGCGATCGTCGAGATGGCGCAACTGGCCCGCGCCAACGGCCAGCGCGTGATCGCGGTGACGTCGCTCGGGCACACCCGCTCGCCGTCCGCGCGCACGGTGGACGGACCACACCTGGCCGACCTCGCGGACGTGGTGATCGACAACTGCGCGCCGGCGGGTGACGCCACGGTCGAGCTCGCCGCCGGGCTTCGCGTCGGCTCGGTCTCCACCTTCACCGGGGTGCTCATCGCGCAGGTGCTGGCCGAGCTCGTCTGCAGGAGGCTGCTCGCTCAGGGGGCGGACGTCCCGGCCTTCGTCTCGGCCAACCTCGCCGGCGGCGACGGCCACAACGCGGCACTGTACGAGCGCTATCACGGACGGGTACGCCCGGTCGAACCGTGATCACGAGCCGGGGGGACGGCGTTCCGGCCACACCCGTCCCCCCAGCGGACGACCGCCTCCTAGACGCCGGCCGGTGGCCGGGTGAGCTTGGCGGCCACGGCGTCGAGGACCCAGTCCAGGCCGGTCGCGAACGACTCCTCGGCGGCCACCTCCGTGCCGTCGTGCACGGCCTTGGCCAGCGCCGGGAAGCGGCCCGTGGCCAGCATCCTCATCACATGCGGGCCGGAGGCGCGCTGCCAGTCGCGCTTGGACAGGCCCGTGGCGCGCTCGGCCCGCAGGTCCGCGATCTCGCGCCTGATCGCGCCGGTGAAGTAGGCGCTGACGATCTCCACGGCGCGCATGACGGTGTCGAGGTCGGCGAGGCCGTCGAGAGCGGCCAGCGTGGCCTCGGTCACGGCGAGGGCGTTCGGGCCCAGGGTCGGACGGCCGCCGAGCAGGTCGGCCAGCCATTCGTGACGGAGGGTGGCCTGCCTGGTGCGGTGGGCGCGGACGCGCAGCACCTCCCGCCAGTCGCCGGGCTGCTCCTCGGGGAGGATCTCGGCGTGAACCTCGTCCACCATGAGGTCGAACAGCTCCTCCTTGGTGGAGATGTATCCGTACAACCGCATCGGGCCGGCGTCCAGCCGGGCGGCGACCTTGCGCAACGACACCGCCTCCAGCCCACCCTCGTCGGCCAGCGCGATGGCGGCGGCGACGATGCGCTCCCGGTCGAGCGGCACGGGGCGAGTCGGCGGTTCTGGCCGGTCCCACACAGTCATGGTTACATCGTACTGTTGCGATACACTGTATTAGTCAAATACGTTACATCGCTATGAGACACCGTATTGCCGTCATCGGAGCCGGGCCCGCCGGCCTCACCTTCGCCCGCGTCCTGCACCGCCACGATCACCCCGTCACCGTCCTCGAACGCGATCCCGCCCCCGACGCCCGTCCCCCGGGCGGCACGCTGGACCTGCACGAAGGGCTGGGCCAGCTCGCGCTGGGCAAGGCGGGGCTGCTGGCGGAGTTCCAGGCGCTGTCCCGCCCCGAGGGGCAGGCCATGCGCATCCTGGACGTGGACGGGACCGTCCTTCGCGACTGGCATCCCCGTCCGGATGAGCGGGCCAATCCCGAGATCGACCGGGGGCAACTCCGTGACCTGCTGCTCGGCCCCCTCGACGTCCAGTGGGGGCGGGGCGTGACGGAGGTGGTGCCGGGGACCCGGGATGGCGCGCTGGTCCGGTTCGCGGACGGGCGGCAGGAGACGTTCGACCTCGTGGTCGGCGCGGACGGCGCCTGGTCCCGGGTCCGCCCGGCGGTCTCGTCCGCGACGCCGCACTACACCGGCGTCACCATGATCGAGACCTCCCTGGACGACGTCGACACCCGCCACCCCGACCTCGCCCAGCTGATCGGCGACGGTTCCGTGGCCGTGTACGGCGTGAACCGCAACCTCGTCGCCCAGCGCAACAGCGGCGGCCACGTCAAGGTGTACGCCCAGTTCCGCGCGCCGCTCGACTGGCACACGAACGTGGACCGCCTGAACGCTGGCCTGGAGGCGAGCCTCGACCTGACCGACGTCGAGGCGGTGCGATCAAGCCTGCTGGCCCTGTTCCGGGGCTGGACCGCTCCCGTGCTCGACCTCCTCCGCCACGGCACCGCTTTCGCCCACCGCCCCCACTACGTCCTGCCCGTGTCCCACACCTGGGCCCACGTCCCCGGGGTGACGCTACTGGGCGACGCCGCCCACCTGATGCCCCCGTTGGGGGTGGGCGCGAACCTCGCGATGCTGGAAGGCGCCGAACTCGCCGAGTCCGTCGCCGCAGCCCTCGGCCCTGGCGATCTGGACGAGGCCGTACGCGCCTTCGAGGAGCGGATGTCGGCACGGGCCGGCAGGCTGGCGAAGATGACGGCGGCCGGCCTGGAACGCCTCGTGAGCCCGGACCCCACCCAGGCCCTCGCCCTCTTCGACGACGTTCAGCCGGCCTGACCGGCAAGCGCGAGCTGGGCGGCTCGCGCGGGTGACCAGACCGCCATCGCTCGCCGTCCAGCGGCGTGTCGGCGTCCGGACCAGGGTGTGAAGTCCGTCTTCCGGTAATGGGCGAGGATCTCGTCCGTCGGCCTTTCCGTGTACAGCGAGAAACGCAGGTCGGCCCAGCAGCCGGTGGAATCGCCGTCCACTACGGCCTGGGCCCACCGACCACCAGCGGTTCGACGGTTCGCGAGGTGCTGATCACGAGGCGCCCCATGGTTCTCTCAGCCGGCGCCGGCCCAAAACCGATCCACTTCCTCGCAGATGAAGTCGGTCCGTTCCTGGAACACCCAGTGACCGCACTCCTCGATGACGCTGGACCCGAAGGACGACCGGCCGCCCCACGCCATGATCGGCACGGTCAGCTTCTCCGCCGTCAGCCTCCTCATCTGCTCGGCCGACTGCGGTATGGAGCCGTAGAGGTTGAGGCTCGCGCGCAGATTGCCGGGCTGGCGCATCCGCAGGACGTACGCCTGGATCTCGGATTCCGGCATCGCGGTCGGATCATAGGCGAAATCCCGGAAGAAGTGCCTGAGGTACTGCTCTTCACGTCCCTCGACAAGGAACCGGGTGATGTCCATGTTCATGTGCATTCCGAGGTGCCAGTACGCCATGCGGGGATCCACGTACCCCGGCTAGGCGAGGGCTGCGGAGGGCGGTCCGCCGAGGTCATGGCTCAGAATGTGGAAATGCTCCGCCCCCTCGGCATCGAGCAGGCCCAGCATGTCGGCCGCGATCGTCTCGGGGTCATAGCCGCTGAACGGCTTGTCGCTGTCGGCGAACCCCCTCAGGTCCGGGGCGATGAAACGGTATTTGTGGCCCAGCCGCTCGATGACGACCCGGTATTCACGGTGCGTTTCCGGCCAGCCGTGCAGGCACAGGACGACCGGCCCCGATCCGGCGGTGACGTAGTGGAGCCGGACCCCATTGGTCTCGGCACACTTGTGTTTCAGGTCCATCAGATCCCCCTGTCCTGACATTCCCCTCCCCGCCCATGCACGGGCAACGATCCGGCAACCGCTGCGCATGCAGGTCCTCGTACGGTCTGAAGGTCGTTCAGGCGGCACGCAGCCGGATTCCGGCCGTCATTCTGGTGTTCGGATGGGTTTTCTGGCCCGGTAGGCCCGCTGTCGGCAGGCTGGGCCTCAGTAGCGGCGGCGGCGTTCCGTGACGTTCGAGGGGCGCCGCATTCGTCGCAGAGGCGGCGCGGACAGGCGCATGGCGAGGCGGAGGTAGCGCTGGGCGAAGCCGTGCAGCTCATCGTCGTCGCACATCAATCCGCACAGATGGGTCAGCCAGGCGCACACCCGTAGCAACTCGTCGCGGATGTCGGGGTGAGGAGGCGTGCAGGCTCGGCACGATGTTGTTGGCCAGGTACAGCGCGACAGGGCGGGCGCAGGTGGCCCGCCCCCGTCGCGGCGTCGGCGCAGGCGAACAGCCGGGGCATCTCGACGGCCGTGTCGACGGCGCGCTGGTCCACGTGGAGAGGGGTGTCACCCGACACCGGCGGCGCGGCGTCCTGGGTCGCTTCGAGATCGCCGGGCTCACTTTCCGGCGGCAGCTCGGCCAGACATTAGATCCGGTGTGGTGATGCGCTCAGGCGGCGAGGCCCGGTGGCGATCGCCAGGATATCGTTGTGGGTCCGAACCGAACCCAAGTGAATACTCCGACTACTCTCGCTGGAGCCGAATTGAATTACCGGTGAACGAACTCCGGCGGCGATGCTCTGGGCCTGCCTGCCGGATCTCAGAAAAAGCTTCGCCGACAAATGCCGATTTTCTCAATACGTCGGAAGGCATGGCTCCTCTAACCACCAGATTTCACTCTCCGCCGCAAGGTTGAGAGGCGCCGGAAGGGAGAGATTTGCGTGGGACAAGCCGGCCTCGAGGGCAGCCCGCCGCATTCCAGCGCATCTGCCCAATCCACTCAATCCAGAGAAACCGAGCGGCCGGACGTCACACGGACCTGCGTGTCAGCAGTTGCCCGGGGGTGTCGGCGGAGACGTTGACGTAGTAGTCCTTGATCGCCATCTGCCAGTCGCCGGTGGCGATCCGGCCCTTGCGGGACAACACGTTGAACAGTTGCTTGGCCCGGTGCAGGGTGAAGCCGATCGCCGACATGCAGGCCAGAAAGTCGGCCGGCTCGATGTAGCCGTCATCGTTGCGGTCGGCCAAGGCGACCAGGGCGCTGGCGTAGGGCTGACCGTAGGCGTCGAAGTGGCCGGCGTCGGGGGCGGCCGCCACGTACTGCTCGAACGTGACGACGCTGTCCTGCTCGCCACCGGGGATGCCGGCGAGTCCTTGCCAGTACGTGCGGCAGCCGGCGATGAGAGCTCGGGCCTTGTCCGAATCGCGGTCCATCGCGAGGGCGTTGATCACCCGCTCGGCCAGGAGGTCGAAGTCCTCAGCCCGCAGATGTCCGTCACCGGTGACATCCAGGAGCGAGAAGCGGGCTTGCACGCGGGCCAGGTGGAACGTGGCGTCCTCGGCCATGTCAGGTCTCCTCAGGTGCAGGGGGGCGCACACCAGGCAACGAACACTGTCAGTATTCGCTCAACACCTATCAGTAGTCGACTGGCTTTTTGGTGAGACCGATTTTTTGGTGAGCCGCCCACGATGAACCCGCGAACATGGCAGGGCGGAAACGGTGACACATGACGTCAAAGAACGTGCGGGAGCGACCGGCCTCTCCATGCGATCATCTTTGTGGCACGTCCCGCGATCCGCTGTCTTTGGTCGAATTTCGGCCTATTGGACGGGGCTCGAACCCCTACTCGCCATCGTTTAGCGCTAGGCACCGAATTAGCAGATCGATACAGGCGTGCAGCCGCGCATCAGAAGCGCCACTTGAAGCGGCCGATCGGCACCGGTACGTTCCCGCGAGGGAGCGAGCGGACCACTGGACGCGGGCCAGCGGTCGCCCCGGGTCCGCTACGCGGCGACGGCGTTCTACTCGTCGGCAGGAGCGTGGCTCCCGCGGCCCGGTGCCGATCGGCTCGATGTCATGCTGACTTGCGTGCGAGCAGTTGCCCGGGCGTGTCCGCCGTGGCGCTGAGGTAGAAGTCCCTGATGGCCGCCTTCCAGTCTTCCGTGGCGACCGCGCCGTCGAGGCTCAGTTCGGCGTAGATCCGCTCGACCTGCGGTTCCCCGAAGCCGATCGCCGACATGCACGCCAGGAAGTCGGCGCGTTCGACCTGGCCGTCCTCGTCCCAGTCGGCCAGTGAGGCGAGGGCTCGGACATAGGGTTGGCCGAAATGGTCGAAGTGGGCCTCGTCGCGCAGGGCCGCCGCGTACTCCTCGAAGGTCACGACGTCGTCGGCGGCCGCGGTGGCGACCAGCCCTCGCCAGTAGGTGCGGCAGCCCTCCAGGAGGGTGGCGGCCTTGGCCGAGTTCCGTTTGACGGCGAGCACGTCGAGAATGTGTTCGGCCAGCATGTCGAAGTCCTCTGCCTGCAGGCGTCCATCTCCGTTGGCGTCCAGAAGCGAGAACCGTATTCGCAGCCGGATCAGGCGCGATGGGTTGTCCTCGGACATCTCTTGCCTCCTTGCGGTGCTGAAGAACAGGTCATGCAGGGGCGTGGGCGAGGGCTTGCCCGCCACTCAATGACCACCCAAAGTAAAGATAGCAATACTTTGGGTAGCGGCCAGGCCTGATGGAGAGCCCTTCACGGCGTGCTCGCTCACGGCGACGACGGATCGGTGCCCCCAGCAGGCGCGAGTCGCCGTCCGCACCCGCCCGACTCGCACGGGCTGCCACCCGCAGAAGCATCACCTTCGCCGCGTGTTCGAGGCCGGGCCGCCCGACCAGCGCATCCCCTCGATCGCCGTCATCGACGCCAGAAGGCATCATGAGCGCGCTGGTCAGCCACGTATTCCCAGCGTTCTGTGACCAGCCCTTGCTCGAAGTGGTAGACGTTGAAGTTGTCCATCTGGACACGCTCTCCACGACGCTCCGCACTCCAACGGTGGAGGGTGATCGCATAGGAGTCGTTGGCCTCTACGGAAAGCAGCCGGGTCCGGAAGGTACCACTCGTTTCCACGAGCGCGAGTTGGCCAAGCCTGATGATCGCGTCCTTACCACGATGCTCACCCGCCACAATGCTGTCGCCGCCGATGTAAAAGACGGCGTCGTCGGCGATCAGGTCGAGATAACCATTCAGATCGCCATTTTCGATTAGATCGTAGAGGCAGCGAGCGAGCGTAGCGTTCGGGTGTAGATCTGGCCCCATATGGCAACCATGCCACATCGAGCCGAATGGCCACTGCGGGTCTACACCCCGCACAAGGCAATCCGACGTCGGGTTCCGCGGAGTCCGCGGTGCCGCAGGCCCCTACCCCGGCTCGGCGTCGTGGACGACGAGGGCGAGCTGAACCCGGTTGTCCAGGCCCGCCTTGGTGAGGATGCGGGAGATGTACCCCTTCACGGTGCCCACGCTCATGTGCAGTTCACCGGCGATCACCGCGTTCGGCTTCCCCTGGCCGACGGCCAGCGCCACCTCGCGCTCCCGCTCACTCAGCCGGGCCAGCACCTGACGGGCGTCGGTACGTCGTCGGCTCTCCTCCTCGGGCACCAGGTGGGCGATCAGCTTGCGCGTGACGCTCGGCGACAGGATCGGCTCCCCCGCCCCGACCTTCCGTACGGCGTCCACGATGCCCTCCGGCGGGGTGTCCTTCAGCAGGAACCCGCTCGCCCCCGCCCGCAACGCCCTGAACACCAGCTCGTCGGCGTCGAACGTGGTGAGCACCACCACCTCGGGGGTCCTCGCCCCGGCCCCCGCCCGCAGCCGCCGGGTGGCCTCGATGCCGTCGAGGCCGTTCATCCGGAGGTCCATGAGCACCACGTCCGGCCGGTGCTCGGCCACCGCGCCCTCCACCTCGCCGCCGTCGGCCACCGCGCCGACGATGTGCAGGTCGGGGGCGCCTTTGAGCATCAACGTCAGACCAGCGCGTACGAGGGCGTCGTCGTCCACGATCAGCACCCGGATCGGCGCGCTCTCGTCGGCTCTCACCTGGGTCATGCTAGCCGCGGCATGGCGACGCCCTCACCGCGGCCACGGCAGCCGGGCCGTCAGCCGGTACTCGCCGTCCGCCGTCTCCCCGCTCTCCAGCCGGCCACCGGCCAGCGACGCCCGCTCCGCCAGACCGGCCAGCCCCGCCCCCGCCCCGGTCCCCGCGAGGGTGGCCGGTCCGGTGTGCAGCGGGTTGCGCACCTCGACCACCAGCTCGGACCCCCTGGCGCCCGACACGAGCACGGTGACGGGCTGGCCGGGCGCGTGCTTGCGCGCGTTCGTGAGCCCTTCCTGCACGATCCGGTACGCGGCGCGGCCTGCCGCATCCGGCGCCTCGGACAGGCGTACGCCGTGATCGCGCAGTTCAACCCGCATCCCGGCCCGCCGCGACTCTTCCACGAGCGCCCCGAGATCCACCCCGCCACCCGAGGGCGACCCGGTGTCCGACGGCGGCGATGGGGGCGACGGTGGCGACGGTGGCGGATCGCGCAGGACCGTGATGACGGTCCGCAGCTCCTCCAGCGCCAGGCGGGCGCTCGACCGGATCACCCCGGCCGCCTCCGCGACCTCGCCCGGCGTGGCGTCCGCGTTGAACTCCAGCGCCCCCGCGTGCACCGCCAGCAGCGACAGCCGGTGTGCGAGCACGTCGTGCATCTCCCGGGCGATACCGAGCCGTTCGGCGCGGCGGGCCTCCTCGGCGCGCAGCCGCTGCTCGGTCTCCGCGCGGCGAGCCCGCTCGGCCAGCGACAGCACCAGCTCCCGGCGGGTACGCGCCAGCATCCCCCACACGGTCACCGCCACCCCGAACAGCACCCCGACCAGCGCCCACACCGGATAAGGCGCCAGTCCGGGCGGCCGCAACGCGAACCTGACCAGCGTCGCCCCCACGCCCGCCGCCCCCACCGCGATCGCCACGCGCGGCCGCCGATACAGGGCCGCGATCAGCGCGGCCATCCCCGCCGCGACCGACGCCGAAGCGGCGGGCACCGACAGCGCGATCACCGCCAGCCCCGCGGACACGGGCCACCTGCGGCACAGCCATATCCCCGCGCAGGCCAGCGCGCCACCCACCAGGTCGGCGGTCAGGTACCAGCCCGGACCGCCCGCCAGATCCCCCCAGAGGACCCCCACCGCTCCGGCGAACGCGGGCACGAACGCGCCCAGGCCCACGACCCAGCCGCCCCGCGACCGCATCCGGCCGATCCGCACCTCATCCGAGCTGGTCAGGAACACAACCGCCGATCGTAGCCCGCCCCGCGGCGCCCGTGGGCAACCGAGGTCGCCGGTCGACCACGACCAAAGTCACCGGGCCAGGTATCCGAAGTGGTAGGCGGAAGGGACCTGGGCTGCCACGTTCCGGCCGTCCGCCGGCAGCGGCCGACACCCGCCGCCCGGCACGCTGGCCTCCATGAACGCAGCCGACATACCGAAGGGCGGCCGCCGCGCCGCGTTGCTGCTCGCGGTGATCACCCCGGTCATCGCCGAGCTCACCCTGGGCAACCCGCCGCTCAGCCAGATCTGGCTGATGCTCCTGTGGATCCCGATCTACGGGGCCGGCACGGTGCTGATCCGGGAGCTGGTACGACGGCGCCGCGGGGGCTGGCCGTCGATCCTGCTGCTCGGACTGGCGTACGGGATCGTCGAGGAGGGACTGGTGCTGCAGGCGCTCAGCAGTCCCACCATGTACGGAGTGGCCGGGTGGGCGCCGAGGTTCCTGGGGCTGAACAGCGCCTATACCGAGCTCAACCTGCCCTACCACGCCGTGTTCAGCGTGGCGCTGCCGATCCTCCTGGCCGACCTGGCGTTCCCGTCCCTGCGCGACCGGCCGTACCTGAAGCGGACGGGGGTCGTGGTGGCCGCGGTGGTGTTCGTACTGGGCGGGCTGCTGCTGCGGGTGACCGTGGCGACCTCCATCGACCCTGGCTACCAGGCGCCGGTCGCGGTGCTGGCGGGGTGCGTGGCCGCCGTGGCGCTGCTGGCGGTGGTGGCTCTGCGCGTGCTCCCGCCTGCTGTCGCCACGCCGCCCGGTACGCGGGCCGGGGCGGCTCCCGGGTCCTGGGCGGTGGGGGGCTTCGGGGTGGTGGCGGGGTTCGGGTATCTGGCGCTGCTGTTCCCGTTCGGCGGGGCCGCTCAGCCCGCCTTCACCCACGGCGGCTGGGTGGCGGTGCCGATGCTGGGCGCGGCGGTGGTCGCGGTGCTGGCCTGGTGGCTGGTCCGCCGGTGGACGGCGAGCGGCGGGTGGACGGATCGGCACAGCCTCTGCCTGGCCGGTGGGGCGCTGGCGGGGCACACCGCGTTCGGGGTGGTGGCCAACGCCGCCACGCTCGCCGACAAGCTGGAGTTGTCCGCTCTGGGGCTGGTCACGGTCGGCCTGCTGGCGCTACTCCGCCGCCGGCGGCCCGCCCCGATGCCGGCGAGATAACCCGGAAAAGATCCTCCCGCCAGATGTAGAGAACCTGGCCACGGCGACGACCCCTCTGCGAAGACCAAGAGAACAGGACAAGGACATGCGTAAGATCATCTTCTGGGTGCACACCTCGATCGACGGCCACATCGACGGCCCGAACGGCGAGTTCGACTGGCCCGTGATGGGCGAGGACCTGTCGGCCTACTCCGAGACGCTGAGCAAGCGTTCCGACACCTTCCTGTACGGGCGCGGCGTCTGGGAGGGCATGGTGGCCTTCTGGCCGAACGCCGAATCGATGTCGGACCACCCGCACGTCCTGAAGTTCGCCCCTCTCTGGCGCGAGACGCCGAAGATCGTCTTCTCGCGGACGCTGAAGGAGACCGACTGGACGAGCCGGATCATCGGCGACGACCTCGCCGAGCAGGTCGCCGAGCTCAAACGGCAGGACGGCAAGGACCTGCTGCTCACCGGCGGCTCCAGCCTGGCCGCCGCGCTCACCGAGCACGGCCTGATCGACGAGTACCACATCGCGGTGCACCCGGTCGTGCTGGGCGGTGGCCGGCCGCTGTTCGTCCCGCGCGACGAGCGGCTGGGCCTGCGGCTGACCGAGTCACGTACCTGCGACTCGCAGGTGGTGGTGATGCGGTACGAGCGCCCCTAGCAGAGGCGCTCGACCGGCACGTTGCGAGCGAGCGCCTGCTGGGCCGGCCCCCGGCATCGGGCTGGTGGTCCGGCCTGTGGCGGGACGGTCGCTGATGTGCCTTCGGCCGGCCGGGCCCTGCGGGGCCTACGTTCGCATGAACCCGTGGCTCCGCTCCACTTTCGCCACATGCAGCGTGTAGCTCTCGTACCAATCGACCTGCCCGCGTTTCTGGGCCGCGCGGTGCTCGGCGTTGCGCCGCCACTCCGTGAGGGCGTCGGCGTCGCGGAAGTATCCGACGGTGATGGACAGCCCGCCTGGCGTGTGCGCCTGGTCCATCCCCAGGAACCCAGGGACGCCCTTCACCAGGTCTTCCATGCGGGCGGCGGTCTCGCTGTAACCGCTCTGGTCCTGGGTTCGCACCGCGGTGAAGACCGCCACGTAGTAGGGGGGTTCATGGGCCTCGACGGGCGTGACAGGCGCTTCGGGGTGATCGCTCATGGCGCCACTGTAGGGCAGGATGCGCACCAAGGTGAACCATTTGGTTCAAGGGATGGGTCGCCGCCATCCAAGACGACGGGGAGCGCCCACTGGGGCCCGGACCGGGGAGCCTGTAGCGAGCCCGCTTTGATCACGGCGGAGCGAGCCATCGGCAGGGCCACCGTTCACCCTGATCGGACAATGACCCCTGCCCGCCGGTTATGTGCGCTTGCGCAGGGTCTCGGCACGGTTGGCGATCGCCTCCGCCGCGATGCCGTGCACGGCGGTCGCCTCCTCCATGTCCCCGGTGGTGAGCAGATCCAGTTGCAGCCCACGCCACAGGGCCACGATCTCTTTGGCCAGGAGTCTCGCCGGGCCGTCCGGCAGACCGTCCTTGACCAGGGCCTCGGTCGCGGTGTCCACCCAATCGTGGCCGAAGTGCCGCAGCAACCCCGGTATGCGGTCCGGCTGGTGCACGGCCAGCCCCACGGACTCGAAGAGCAGCCTCAGGTAGGGCAGGTTCTCCTCGCGGCACAGGGCGCGCCAGGTCTCGTCCAGACGCGCCTTCAGCGGAAGGTCCAGGCGCCCGATGTGGCGATCGGCATCCTTCAGCAGCGGATATCGCAGCAATGCCACGTCGAGGGCCTCACGGACCAAATTCTCCTTGGAGCCGAAGTAGTACAGCAACATGCGGTTGTTCGACTCCGCCGCCCGTGAGAGATCACGCAACGTCGCCGCCGCGGACCCTTGCTCCAGCATGTAGTTGACGACCGAGTTCAGCAGCTCCGCCTTGCGCCGGTCGTTCTTGTCCGAAGGAGCATCACCGCCTGCCCCGCCGCTGCCGTCGCCTCCCTGCCCCTGGGTACGTGCGGCCTGGTGAGACCCGTGTTCTTGCTCGTCCACGGTGACCTTCCTCCCTTTCGCCGCGGCGGCACGCCAGAGCGCCTGAAACACGGCCGCCTGCCGGTCCGGGTCGAGCGGAGGGTTGTTCCACGCCGCTAGCACGCGCACGACCGGCTCCAGCTTGGACCATCGCGACAGCCCACTCCCCCGCAGCATCGCAGCGACCTTTTCATGGCTGATCGTGTCGAGGAAGTCACCGTCCATGACCGCGCCGGCGATCCGCCGCACTCCTGGCATTCCAGCACCTTGGTAGAGCCCGTGCAGAGCCTCGACCAGGTCTCGCACCGGGCCGGCGGGCACCTGCTCAAGCCCAGGTGGCGCTATTCCGACCACAGCGTCCACATCCCATCGCCGTCAAGGAACGTCAATATACGCAGCCCCCGTCGGCGCGCCCGCGCTCTTGCCGTGTCAAAAACCGTCAATTAACGTCACGCTACTGAAAAGAGGCGGACGCATCGCAGCGGGCAATCCGGTCTCAGGACCTCATGATATCGGCGCGCCTCGCGCAGGATCACCCGCTCGATGTCGGCCTTCCCCTTTTCCGATTTCGCATCTTTCGCTCCATGAAACCGCTCGCTATAGTGAACCAAATGGTACATGTCCGCGAGGCCGTGCCGCAGTTGGTGGCCGATGGCTTGGCCGAGGGTCGCCACATCCATCAGATCCGGGACGTCGAGCCGTCCGGAGCCAGCATGATGAGCGATCCTGTCCGGTCCGGCGGGCGGCGCGTCGGCGTGGTGTTGTCCGGCGGCAACGTCGGCGCCGACCGGTTCACCGCGTTGATCGGCGCTGCCGCGTGAGGCCGGCCGGGACCGACGCGCGTCGCTACGACGCGGTGCTGTTCGATCTGCTCTCCGCCCTGCTCGACTCGTGGTCGCTGTGGAACGACGTGGCCGGGGACGCCGAGGCCGGCCGACGCTGGCGGGGCGAGTACCTCCGCCTGGCCTACACCGCCGACCGCTACCACCCGTACGAGGACCTCGTCCTCGAAGCGGGTCGCGCCCACGGGATCGGCACCGGCCAGGCCGGGGCGCTGATCACCCGATGGGACGAGCTCGCGCCGTGGCCGGAGGCACCCGGGGTGGTCGCCGAGGTGGCACGCGTCGCGACGGTCGGGGTGGTCACCAACTGCTCCGACGACCTGGGCCGCCGTGCCGCCGCGCGGGTCGGCGTCCCGTTCGACGTCGTGGTCACCGCCGAGGCCGCGGGCGCCTACAAGCCTCGCCCCGAGCCGTACCGGATGGCCCTGGACGCCCTGGGGGTACCCGCCGAACGGGTGCTCTTCGTGGCCGGATCCCGCTACGACATCCCCGGCGCGAGCGGAGTCGGCATGCCCGTGTGGTGGCACAACCGCATCCACATGGACCGTGGCGACCTGCCCGCCCCTCTCGCCGAACACGACTCCCTGACCCCGCTGCTCGCCGATCTCACGCCGCACCCCTGATCGGGGACCGCATCATGACCACAGCCGCTTACGCGGAAGCCCGCTGCCGCCGCCGGTGACCTGGTCCTCGTCCATGGCCGGCTCGGCGGCGTCCTTCGGACCGGACCTGAGCCACGTCGTGAAGGCCATCGCCCTCTTTGCCGAACCCCGCCCCACGCGCTCCTGCGTGGCGGCCTGGAGCATCAGTAAATCGTGGTTGACGAAACCGAGCGCCTTTACATTGTAGATTTCTCGCGTCGTAGATCCCTGACCTGTCGACTGACCTAACCCTGTCCGCGTAGGCCGTAGCCGAGGTAGGGCGGGTGGCTGCGGCGGGCTGTGAGGCGGGTCAGGGCCAGGGTCGTGGCCGCCTCGACCGTTGTGATCTCCTCGCGGCCGGCCCGTTCGAGGATCTCCGCGACGGTCTCCCCCACGCGCCGTACCCTGGCCGTCGCCCGCTGGTCATCGTGGCCGAGGAGTTGTTCCTCCAGGTAGATCAGCCCACCGGCGCTGGCGAGGAAGTCCGGGACGTACCGGATGCCGTGACGGGCCAGGGCGCCGGCCAGGGCGGGAGCGGCGAGGACGTTGTTGGCTCCTCCGGCGATGACGCGGCACCGCAGCCGCGGGAGCGTCTTTTCCGTCACCACCTCGCCCAGCGCGCACGGCGCCAGCACGTCGCAGTCGGAGGCGAGGAGCTCTCCCGCGGGCACCACCTTCGCGCCGTACCGGTCGGCGACCTCGTGCGCCCGCTCGGCGTCCAGGTCCGCGACGATCGTCTCGGCCGACTCGGCGCGCAGCAGGCGGACCAGGTGGGAGCCGACGTTTCCGGTCCCCTGGATCGCGACCTTCACGCCGGCCAGGTCGCCGGAGCCGTACGTGGCCCGCAGCCCGGCGCGGATGGATTCGAGCACCCCCAGCGCGGTGTACGGGGACGGATCACCCCTGTCGCAGACGGGAGCGGTCTCACTGCCGATGACCTCGATGTCGGCCTGCGTGGTGCCGACGTCGTTGACCGGGATGAACCGTCCGCCGAGCGTGGCGATGTACCGGCCATGGGCGCGCAGCAGAGCCTCGCTCTTGTCGTGCGCGGGGTCCGCGATGATGAGGCTCGCGCCGCCGCCGAGGTTGAGCCCGGCGACCGCGGCCTTGAGCGTCATGGCATGCGCCAGGCGCAGACCGTCGGTGACGGCCTGATCTTCGTCGGCGTACGGCCACATGCGCACTCCGCCCAGGGCCGGGCCGAGGGTGGTGTCGTCGATGACGATGATCGAGCGAAGCCCGCTGGCGGGGTCGGCGCCGAAGGCGACCTGCTCGGTGGCGTGCTGTTCGATGCGGTCGAACAGATCCATGTCGATGATCTCCCTTTGGAGGCGGTGTGTCAGTGGTGGGTGGTCGCGGTGGGCACGGGCTCCATGATCTCCTCCTCTCCGACGAATCCCGGGGGGAGCGGTTCGGCCACCATGCCGTCGGAGAGCCTGCTTCGTACGGCCGTTGCCGATGTAGACGTCGGCGCTGACGGCGTCCAAGGCGATAAGGCTCACGGCGCGAGCCTTGGCGCGTTCGGAGGCGTGAGATCAGTTCTCACATCCGGTCAACATAGGAAGAGCAGGTGATATGTGTCCAATGCATCTATTTACGGCATGCCATCAGCTTAAGTTGATGGGTATGGAGGTGGATCAGATCGCGGCCTTCCTGGCCATCGCCCGGGGGGGTGGATTCACCCGGGCGTCCGAGGCCCTGCACGTCTCCCAGCCCGCGATCAGCCGCCGGATCCGCCTGCTCGAACAGGAGTTGGGCGCCCCGCTCTTCGAACGGGTCGGCCGGGGCGTGATGCTCAGCGAGGGAGGGCGGGCGTTCCTGCCGTACGCCGAGATGCTCGTCACCGTGATGCGCGACAGCCTCGACGCGGTCCGCGATCTGCACCACGGACACACCGGAGAGCTGACGCTCGCCTTCGTCGGCACGCTGGCCGGAACGGGCCTGACCAGGCGCCTGCGCGACTACCGGCGCGCGCACCCGGGCGTGCGGCTGCGGATCCGCACGGCGACCAGCGACGGCGTCAGCGACCTGGTCCGCCGCGGCGAGGTCGCACTGGGGCTGCGGTACGACGACGACAGCCATCCCGACCTGCTCTCCACCCGGGCCTACGACGAGCAATTGGTGCCCATCGCCGCACCCGAGCACCCGCTGGCCGCCTCACGGCACCTGACCCGCGGCGAACTGGCGGCACACCCGTGGATCACCTTTCCGCCACGTACCGGTGAGACGCGCGAATCCTATGCCAACGCCCTTCGCGCACTGCTGGGACAGGAAGCGGCCGACACGACCGAGATCGTGCCCATCGACAGCCTGACCGCTCAGATCAGCCTGGTGGAAGCGGGGTTCGGGCTGGCCATGGTGCCGCGCGGCGCCGTCGAGCGGGAACTGAACGCGGGCCGCCTACGCGCCCTCGACGTCGCCGTCTCCCCCTCGACTCCGGTGGTGCTGGTCGAGCGGCGTCGGGGCTTTCAGAGCGGAGCGGTCAAGCCCTGCGGCTCGCCCTGCTGGCCTGTGACGGCGGTTGAGTCTCTCGCTCGAAGTGGCCCGCACACCAAGACCCCGCTCGGAGCGTCCAACGGCGTCTTCTCACGCGGCTCATGGACCTCTCGGCAGCCCCACTGACGCGGCGGTCGCGGGCTGCCTACTTGTCTGGGCTCGCAGTCAGACGGTCTCACCCAACTGTGCGGCCACCTGCTCCAGGCCACTCTTGATGAGCTGCCCGTACTCGTCGTCGCCGAGCGCGCCGATCCCGTCCCGCGCCTGCTGGAGGTGCTCACGGGCGCGGCCGAGATCGCCCAGCTTGCGATAGCACTCACTCAGGTTCAGGTGCAACGACGGATACAGGCCGGCCACCGAAAGCGGCACCCCGGCTTGGGCCACCCGCTCATCAGTGATCAGGCCGACGGCGGCAAGCGCCCGCAGATCCCACACCAGCTCCTGGTGCACGTCATCCTGCACATCGGCCATCGAGTGGGCGAGGACGCACACATGCAGCGGGTCACCCTGCTCGCCGCCGATGTCGTCCCAGATCTGCGCGAACAACTCACGAGCCGCTTCACGCCGGCCCTGGTGGTGATTCAGCTCCACCCCCTGGCCGATCCGGGCCATCGTGGGGTCAGCGGTCATGGGCGGCTCCTTCACCGTCGCAGGCGATCATGGTCAGCCTACTGGCCTTACGTGACTCGAAGCGACCCGAGAGACTGGTGCCGCACCGCCGGTGTTGTTCAGAGGGCCAAGGCTCGCTCGACGGTGCCCGAGTGAAGGTCGACGAGATGCGCGTCAGGAAAGCGAAGGTCCGCCCAGAAGTCGCCAGGCCTCTGCAAGCCCAGCCGCGCCGTCACCCAGACGGTCATCGCCATGCCATGTGTCGCCACTGCGAGCGGACGCCCGCCGGCAAGCGCGAGATGCTCGGCGATCCCGGCGTCGAAGCGCTTGGCGACCTCGGCTCGCGGCTCCCAGTCCGCGTGGTCCGCGCCTTCCACGTACGCGCGCCGCAACTCCCGATAGCCGCCTTCCCCTGGCTCTACGCGGGTGACCTCGTTGAACCGTCGATCACGCGCGACCGCGCCGTCGCCGCCCAGAGTCTGCCATGCCTTCGGTTCGTTGCTGGAGACGAGGCGGGCGTCTTCGGGCAGTCGGGCGACAAGCCGATGGGCCGCCTGCCACCCCTCGGCGCTGAGCGTCCATTCGTGCGGGGGGACGGTCGGACCGTAGGCGGGCATGGCGTGGCGGACCAGGAACAACATGTGACGAACATATCGAGTGGACACCCTCATAACCCGGGGAAAGGTTCTCGGGAGACGTTGAAGACCGGTACGGAGACCCGCTCGCGGCACCATGAGCCGTTCCTTTGCCGAGTGCGGGCCGCCACTTCCCCGGGTGGCCACAACGGCACCCAGTTCTGTCGGTGCTGGGCCGTAGCGTCCACGGTGTCATATCGGGCTGCTCGGTGAAGGGCATGAATGTGGAAGCAGAAGTGCAGGTCGCGTTCGACTGCGCCGATCCCCAGAGGCTGGCCGAGTTCTGGGCGGAGGCGATCCCCGGCTACGCGTTCCCGCCACCACCGGAAGGTCATCTTTCCTGGGAAGGCTGGGCCGAAGGCGAAGGCATTCCCGAAGCCGAACGCAATGTCATGCGCGTGCTGATCGACCAGTGTGGCAAGCGACCCGCCCTCTACTTCCAGCGGGTGCCCGAATCCAAGAGTGCGAAGAACCGGCTGCACCTCGACGTCAAAATATCCGGCGGCCTCTCCGGTGAGGAGCGCGGACAGCGGATCGAGGAGGAGGTGGTTCGCCTGATGAAGCTTGGGGCCACCGTGGTGGAACGACGTAGTCCGCCAGAGCGCTGGGTGGTGATGGCGGACGTCGAGGGCAACGAGTTCTGCGTGGTCTGAGGTCGATTTCGTCTTTTCCTCATCAAGGTCGTGGCACCCGCCGAGGTCCACAAGAGACTTCGGCGAGCGCCAATCCGATTGCGCCGTCGTGGCGGGGTGAGCCGGTTAACCGCCGGTCACGGACCTGAGACGGTCTGGAGGGTACCGCCACCGGCGGAGTAGTTGACCGGGCATGCCGCCACCGACACCGGATACGGAATACGCGTCACCCAAGGACCATAGACCGTACGCCTGCTTCCGTTTTCCCGTACGCAGTAGGCGACGGCGCGGTATCCGTCGACGCCGGGATAGGAAATCGTGCCGCACTTTCCCTGCCAGCCATCGTAGCCATTCCACTGCCCGCTCCAGCAACCGGACGGTGCGGCTTGGGCGGCAGTCGCGGGCAGCGCCAGCGTCGCCGAGACCCCCAGCGCCGCGATGGCCAGCACGCGTAACGCACTTGAACGTATCCGCATCTTTTGTCCTCTCTCGATTTCGTCCCGTCCATCGACGGTTCTTTCGCGGCATGCGCCATTCCGGTACCTGGTGTCAATGCCATTCGGCATCGCCTCGAGTGCCCGGAACGGAATGTCCCGCCGGCCCTTTCTGCCTGACGCCCCGACTAGGCGTACGTCCACCGCTGGTCGGCGTACTGCGGCAGGCACGTGTAGTGCACGACGGGCGCGTCGTTCGCCGCGCCGCGCACCAGCAGGCACATACCGGAGGAGACCAGCCGGAGCATGCCGGCCTGGGGGTCGCCGACCTGCCAGAACTGGTCGTTGTACTGCGACGAGCACGTGTACTGGACGGCCGGGCCGCCGGCGGTCGAGCCCCGCGCGATCAGGCACTTCTGGCTGTTCTGGTTGCGGAGCCGATACCAGCCCCACCCGGCGTGCTCGAAGCGCCACAACTGGTCGGCGTACTGCGGCAGGCAGGTGTACTGCACCGCGGCGGCGTTGTCGGCGGTGCCCCGGACGATCACGCACTTGCCGCTGCTCTGGTTGCGCACCAGCCCGTACGGCGTCGCCGTCTGGTGCCACACCACCTCGCTACGGAACATCCGGTGGTCGGAGCACACATGGTCGTCGCAGTTGCCGGCGTCGATCATCTGCACGTTGTCGTACTCGAAACTGAAGTGCGCGCGGCTGACGAACGTGTAGTCGATCTTTCCTTGGGCGTGGCTGGGCGCGCCGCCCTGCACCGGGCCCTCGCACACCACCTCGGTGCAGTAGTGGTGCATGTCGGTCTCCCAGAACCGCCCCGTCGTGCCCGCGGCGGGCGCGTACAGCGTGTTGAGCGCCGGGTTCCCTGGGAGCAGGTTCAGGTCGCCCATGAGGATGAACGGCGCCACCGCCGCCTCCGGACCGAACACCCGGGCCAGCTCTCTGGCCTCGGCCTCGGGCCCGGCGTACGGGTTGGCCGCCCCGTCCTCCTTCGGCGTGAGGTGCGTCGAGCACACCTTCACCAGCTCGTCCGGGATGCCGAACCACGCCGACAGGCACGCGACGCTGCGTTGCTCGGTCACGGTCGGCTGGTCCCGCTCCTCCAGCCTGTGGTCGGTGGTGAACATGTAGCCCTTGGTGCTCCGCACCTCGCCCCGGACGAGCACCGCGTTGCCCGCCTCGTTGCGGGTGTCGGGCGGCACGATGCAGTCGGGCACGATCGTCCTGGACTCCTGGAAGTACCCCTGCATCGGATAGCCGATCTCGTCCAGTTGGATGAGCAGGTGGGCGTACTGCCGGTCGCACACCTCGTTCAGCGAGATGACGTCGGGCCGGCGCTCCTGCACCTCTCTGATGATCCTGCCGATGATCGGGTATCTTCCGTCGTTCTTCGCCGCGCCCGCCATGTTGAAGTGCAGGATCTTGAGGGTCAGCCGCTGCGGCGCCGACAGCGCGAGCGAGCCCAGCGCGGACTCGCCCGACGCGCCAGGCTGTGGCAACAGGACGGCGAGCAGGGTCAGCACGATCGCCGCCGCGACGCCCCGCACGCGCCGGACTGGGGTCCATGACGATGACATGCGTACTCCCTCACGGGTTGCCGGTGGCACTGAAGAATTCTTCAACGATGGTCAGGGGGGCCAACCGGCCGCGGCGGTTGCTCTGAGCAGACTCTTCATGAGAGCTCCTACTCGACCGGAATCCATTAACCTGAGTTTGCTACATGGCGCTGAGCATAAGCTGACGTATATCTCACGTCAACTGACATGTATAGAATTTCCTGATACGGAACACAACAGCTCATACGTACGGGTGCCGGCGTCATGGAGTGGAGCCGCGCGAGTCGGCAAGAGCGAGGCACGGCCGCACACGTCCGAAGCACACCCCCTGCGGACAGACGTCACCCTACGAAGGCTGCGCAGCAGCCCATGCCCCGGATCAACGTCCGGCCGCCCAAAACATCACATGACCTCGTCGACCTTGTTGACGTGGCGAGAAGGTCCCTCTTCGCGCGGATGCTTGTCCCGCTGCGGCAGACGTGCCCGGTCCTCGGCCCAGGCCCGCAGGCCGCCCTTGCGTGGGAACCGGATGTCGGTGGCATCCGGATCTGCAGCGAGTCACGCCCTTTCGCCGACTCCTGCGAGCGTGCCCGACAACAACGCCGGAGCCGGCCTGACATCGACCCACGTGGCATACCTCGTCCGGCCAGTGCGGAGCCGCGTCGGCGGCGGCTGAGCCAAGATTGACGGGATCCCGTCCGATCATCTGGATCGGACGGGAGCTCGCGTTTTCGGAGGTCTTCGGATCGTTGAGCGGGTCGGTTCTGGCTCGGGTGGCCTTCGGGTTCTGGGCCTCAGGTGGGGCGCTTGGCCATGACGACCAGGCCTGGGCCGGTTTGCTCGTCTGCGGGGAGGCGGAGTTCGGCGACCGGGCGGAGTCCCGCCTCTTCGATCAGGTCCACGAGCTGTTCCGGCCGCCACTTGTGCGTCGTCCAGCGAACCGGTACGCCTCCGTAGGCCTCGGTGCGCACCGCGTCTTCGTCGCCGACGTGTGTCGCGGTGATGAGATGTCCGCCCGGCTTCAGGGCGCGCGCGAACATGGCGAGAACCTGAGGAAGGATGTCGCGAGGGAGGTTGAACAGTGACCACCACCCGAGCACGCCGCCAAGGGACGCTTCGCCAAGGTCGAGGTCGGTGGCAGAGGCGACGCTGAAGCGGCATTGCGGATGCAGGCGGCGCGCGTTCTCGATCATGCGAGGAGACAGATCCACCCCGGACACGTCGAGTCCGCGTTCGGCGAGGTAGGCGGTCACCGTCCCGGGTCCGCAGCCGACGTCGAGGACCGGCCCGAGCTCGCCCACGGTGTCGGCGAAGGCATCGATCGATGCCTTGAGCCATGGGTGGCGACGGATGTCGCCGATTCCCGTCGTCAGCACCATGTGGGCGTAGTTGTCAGCCACCCGGTCATAGGACTCACGGACCGTGTCGAGATCGGCTGGGCGGTCGATATGGTGTGCAGGCATCAGCCAACCATAGGACACGATCTTGGTTCTGGCGGTCCGGCCGTTGGCGCTGGTCATGTCCGGAAGCGGGGGAAGAGGTCGGGTCTGGTGACGGCCACGTCCACGTGGTGGATCTCCAGGCGGCGGTGGGCGATCCGCCACCCCCGCTCGGTCCGTTCGAGGTCGTCGTGGAAGACGCCCGCGGCCCTGCACCCGAGCCGCTGAAACCTCGGGCGGGCCGTCCCGCGACATCGAAGCCTGCGCGGTCACGTGCCATCGCGGGCATGGCTCAGATCTTCACTGCTGACGGCCGGTCACAGGCGGGCGGTCCACTCGTCGCTCGTCAGGACGTCAGCGCCCCTGGCCGGGAAGACGCGGTTGATCAGGAAGTCGTGCACGTCCGGCTCCCCGTCGGCGCAGGCGTCGCTGAGCACGGTCACGTGGTAGTCGCGGTCGGAGGCGTCGTAGAGGGTGGCGGCGACCATCGCCCCGGTCGCGACACCGGTCAGCACGATCGAGTCGATGTGCTGGGCGCGCAGGAGCCGATCGAGGTCGGTCGCCGCGAAGGCACTCGCGCGGCGCTTGAGGACGACGGCCTCACCCGGCAGCGGCTCGATGCGCGAGTGCACGAGCGTCTCAGGGGATTCCTCGTGGAACAGCGTCCCCGCCCCGTGCAGAGTCCTGATCAACTGGTTTCCCGCCGCCACGTCAAGGCCCGAGGTCCGCAGCCCGAAACGGATGAAGATCACCGGGATTCCGGCGGCTCTGGCCGCGGGGAGAACCTTTTCCACGACGGGGATCACGCCGGCGGCGAAAGGATAGTTGTCCACGATGCCCGCCTGCAGGTCGCCGACGATGAGCGCGGTGGTGGTCATACGGCTCCTTGTCTGTACGGCGCGCCACCGGCCGTCCTCACGGTCCTGTCCGTGGCGCTGCTGTCGTCGATCTGGTACGACGATAGTGGGACTGATTCGCGTGAGGACCATCGGCCGCGGCGCAGGCCCAAGACGATCCAGGGCCGCGGGGCGGCGATCGTGCCGGCGGCCGGCGCCAGGGCGGGCCGATAGGATCATCCGGTGAGATTGACGCATTTCGGGCACGCTTGCGTACGCATCCAGGACGGCGATCGGGTGCTGGTGATCGATCCGGGCACCTTCTCCGACGCGGAGGCGGCGTTGTCCGGAGCCACGGCCGTGCTCATCTCCCACGAGCACCCCGACCACGTCGACGTCGAAGCGCTCAGGGCCGCCCGGGCGAGCAATCCCGCATTGACCGTTCACACCCATGCGGCACTGGCGACCGAGCTCGGCGAGGGAGCGGCCGCGGTCGCCTCGGGCGAGACCTTCACCGCCGCCGGCTTCACCGTGAAGGCCGTGGGCGGCATGCACGCCGAGGTCATCGACGGACTGCCCGGCTGCCCGAACCTCGGGTTCATCGTGGACGGCCTCTACCACCCGGGCGACTCCCTGTTCGTCCCCACCGACGAGATCGACACCCTGCTCGTCCCGGCGGCCGGGCCGTGGTTGAAGATCGGCGAGGCCATCACCTTCGTCCGAGACGTCCGGCCGGCCCGCGCGTTCCCGATCCATGACATCCAGCTCAGCCAGATCGGTCTGGAGTACTTCGACGCGTGGCTGGAGGAGGAGACCGACTACGCCCGCATCCCGGTGGGCGATTCCGTCGATCTCCAGCCTGCGGTGACCAACCCGTCGCCAGGCGGCGAGGGAGGCTGCCCGGGCCCGAGGCTCGCCGTCGGCTGATTCGCTCCGCGTGACGAACGACTCGGGATTGTCGGAAAGGGTGCTCTATAGCCACCGACCTGCGATCTCACGATGTGCTCACGCTGCGTGCGCGACTCTGATGCCGCGTTTCGCGACGATCGCGAAACGTCAGCGTCTCCAGGAGGAGCAGCATGCATTCTCGCAAGGTGATCGCCACACTCGCCCTGGCCGGAGGTCTGGTGGCGCCGATGGCGTTGACCGCGGCCCCGGCGGCCGCCATGGCCGGCTCGTGTCGCGTGGAACTGTTCCACATCGACGCCGGAAACGTGGCCGACCGGGACGGCCAGGACGAGCTCCGCTTCCTGGTCGATGGGAACCTGTTCCCCAGGATCAACGCCAACAACTTCGGCATGAACGCCGGGGACGACGGGGATCCCGGCGACTTCGAGGACCCGACCTCGATCATCGTGAACACCCAGAACGTGGACTTCGGCCTGCGCGAGACCGACGGCCCGGTTTGGGGACAGGGCGACCTGCTCGGCACCGTGACCGGCCTCGGCAGCACGTGCGCCGGGCTCGCCACGGGCGCCACCAGGACCATCACGAGGACCCTCACCGGGACCGAGCAGACGGCGTACTCGTACGTGGTCAGCCTTGAAATGACCGCTCTGTAACCGACCGGATCCCGGTCGGGCCCGCCGGCGCCGCGAGCGGCGGCGGGCGACGCGGAGGGCCTCGTGTCCGGCGTTGGGGCCCGTAGAGGTGCGGGTCAGAGCATGTTCTTGATCGGCTGGGGTGTCTCCGGCACCGGCTGGGCGAGGATCTCGGTCGCCTCCCGTGGCGTGAGCAGGCGGGCGTCGCACAGGAGGCGGACGGACTCCGCCCACTGTTCCCGCGCTTCGCCGTGCCGCCCGAGGTCGTGCAGGGCGGTGCCGAACCACCAGCGGGACACGGCTTCCTTCAGCCGGTAGCCCGACTCCCCGAGCAACCGCACGGCCGTAGTGTAGCTCTCCACCGCCTCGGTCAGCCGGCCCGCGTGGCGGCAGGCGTCGCCCAGCGAACCGTGGGGGGTGCCCACGTCGGTACGCGGGCCCGTCGTCGGCCACAACTCCACCAACTGGCGCGCTTCCGCGATCGCCTCGTCGTAGCGCCCCTGACGGTAGTAGACGTGCACCCGGTTGTTGCGGACCACGACCGATCCCACAGGGCGTTCGGCCGCGTCGATGAGCATGAAAGCGGACTCCAGATAGGCGAGCGCCTCGTCGAGACGACCCATGACCGTGTGGATGACGCCGAGGTTGTTGAGGGCTCCGGCTTTCCTTCGGGGTAGTTCGGCGCGGTCCCAGTCGGTGAGAGCCGTCTTCAGTTCGGCGATCGCGACGTCGTGGCGGCCCTGGTCCCGGTAGACCCAGCCCAGGAAGCTGCGGAGCTGGGCCTTGTCCTCCCACGCTCCGATGCGGTCGGCGACCTCGATGGCGTGCGTGTAGATGTCGGCCAGTTGGGTGTGCCAGCCCTGGTAGCAGAAGGGCCAGTGGAGGCCGATGACCAGCCCGACGGCGGTCGCCGGATCGGGCCCGGCCAGCGCCTGCTGCGCGGCGGCGAGCAGGTTTTCCCGCTCCTCCTGGATCCATCGTTCCGCCTCGGCCGGATCCTCGAAGGAGTTGTCGGGCAGTTCGACGGGGCAGCGTGGGAGGGCATCGCGGCCCAGCATGGGGCTGGCCATCCAGAGGGTGGTCAGATAGTGGTGGAGCGCGCGTCGTATGGCAGCGGCGCGTTCTTCTTCTGGCAGGTCCTGGTGTGCGCGTTCGCGGGCGTAGAGGCCGACCAGGTCGTGGAAGCGGTAGCGGTCGCGCCCGGCGGTTTCGAGAAGGCGGGCGTGCTGGAGACGTTCCAGGGCGGCTTCGGCGCGGTGGTGGGGCCAGCCGGTCAGGGCGGCGGTGGCGGCCGGGGTGTGCGCGGGCAGGTCGAGCAGGCCGAGCAGGGGCAGCAGGTGGGCGGCGTCGCGGCCGGCGGGCTCTTCGCGCAGGTGGTGGTGGCTGACCGCGATGCTGGCGCGGAT